>DHJO01000236.1:31274-41984 GCA_002404375.1 Gemmatimonadales bacterium UBA4718
TTCTCATCCGGCTTCACGGCACCGCGCGCCAGTAGTTGGCGGACTGCCGGCACGCACGCGCCGCCCTCTGGAGATGCGAAAATGCCTTCACTGCGCGCCATCTCTCTCGCGCCCTCGATCAATTCCTCGTCAGTGACGGCGACTGCGGATCCCCCAGATTCGCGGATTGCGTCGAGGATGAGAAAATCACCAATGGCTTTCGGGACACGGAGGCCGGACGCAACCGTTGCGGCGTTCCCGAATTCCTCAGCGAATCGATCGCCCGCTTCGAACGCGCGCACGATCGGTGCGCAGCCGGCAGCCTGAACCGAAATCATCCGCGGGCGTTTCTCGCCGATCCAACCCAGTTGCTGCAGCTCGTCGAACGCCTTCCACATTCCGACGAGCCCCGTCCCTCCGCCCGTCGGATAGATGATCACGTCAGGCAGCGTCCAGCCTAGTTGTTCCGCGATCTCGTAGCCGAGAGTTTTCTTTCCCTCCACACGGTAAGGCTCCTTCAGCGTAGAGACGTCGAACCATCCCTCGCTCTCCTTCAGTCGCGCGACCTCGGCTCCGCAATCGGTAATGAGACCGTCCATCAGCCTGACGTGTGCGCCCGCTACCTCGCACTCGATGATGTTGGCGCGAGGAGTGTCCCTCGGCATGAGGAGGTAGGCACCAATGCGAGCATGTGCGCAATAAGCTGCGAGCGCTCCGCCGGCATTTCCAGCGGAAGGGGCCGCCAGCTTCGTCGCGCCAAGCTCTTTCGCCATCGATACGGCCACCGACATGCCGCGGGCCTTGAAGCTCTGGGTGGGGTTGAGGGATTCATCTTTCACGTAAAGCTCACTCAACCCGAGGGATTCGCCGAGTGTTTTGGCAGGGAGGAGCGGAGTCCAGCCCTCGCCGAGGGTGACGATGTTGTCCTCGCGACGAACGGGGAGCAGCTCCCGGTAGCGCCAGATGTCAGACCTGCGCGCGAAGAGGGATTGCCGCGTCAGGAACTTTGCAATGCGCTTCAGGTCGTAGCGTACAAGTAGCGGCTTGCCGCACTCCGTGCAGACGTTGTGGAGTTTCCTAGCCTCGTATTCGCGATGGCAGAACGAGCACTCGAGATTCTTTACGTGCATTCAGAGTCGCTTCGGAACGGAAGGGTGGGCGGGCCGATGCGTGTGCTATACCTTTACGAAAAGTTACATGTGCCTCCAACCATTTGCCGCAGGGATGCCATCCCAACCCGTCGCTTTCTCTACGGGCTGCGCCTCATTGGAGCACTTCTGATCGCGACACTGGTACCGCTTCTGATCGATCTCCGCGCCCGCCGCTCCAGCCGCACCCGTCAATAGATGTACGTCGGACACGCAGGCGCCGCCCTCGGCGCCAAGCGCGTACGCAGGAGCATCGGCCTGCTCGTCCTCCTGGTCGCGACCTACACACCCGACTGGGTGGACACCGGGTTGTGCCTAGCCGGCGCGTACAATCCCCAGGAAATGCTCTCCCACTCCATTCCCGCGATCGCGCTGTTCGCTGTGCTCGGCTTCGCGGCGTATGCGACAGCCACGCGCGATTGGAGAGCCGCGCTTGTCGTTGCCGCCGTGATACTGTCGCACATGTTCCTCGACTGGATTACTGGCTACAAGCCGACCTGGCCCGGAGGGCCGATGATCGGTCTTCGATTCTACGATCATCCCATCGCGGACTTCCTCGCCGAGGGGGCGGTGATCGTGATCGGCGCTTTATTCTACGCGCGAACGCTTCCGCCGCGAAAACGGCCGTGGATCGACGTTGCGGTAATGCTCGGCGCTCTCTTGCTGCTCCAGTTGGGAGTCGACATCGCAAGGATGGTGATGAAGACGCTCCCGAAATGCTGAAATCCGAAGCGAGGATTCATAGATTTCGCAGGTTACTCGAAACACCCAGACCTAATCCACCCGGAAAGAAATGACAGAATCCAGCGCTGTTCCCTCCCGCTCCGACACTCTCGCGCTGATGCGCGAGTACACCGCGAGCGAATCGCTGCGGAAGCATATGCTCTCCGTCGAAGCGGCCATGCGCGCCTACGCCGGGAGATTCGGTGAGGACGAAGAGCTGTGGGGAACGACGGGGCTGATTCATGACTTCGACTACGAGCGGTTTCCCAACAATGCCCACTCGCCCACGGAGGAGCATCCGTCGGAAGGCGTGCGGATCCTGAGAGCGAAGGGATATCCCGAGGATATCCTGCGGGCGATCCTCGGCCACGCGCAGTATACCAACACACCCCGCGAGTCGCGGATGGCAAAGACGCTCTTCGCGGTCGACGAACTGACCGGCCTGATCACAGCGACGGCGCTGGTGCGGCCGACCAAGAGCGTGCACGAGGTGGACGCGAAGTCGGTGCGGAAGAAGATGAAGGACAAGGCGTTCGCGCGAGGCGTGAGCCGGGAGGATGTGATCAACGGCGCGCAGGAGCTGGGCGTCGACCTCGACGAGCACATCAATTTCGTAATTGGGGCCATGCAGGCGCGCTCGGCCGATCTCGGCCTGTCGGGCGCTTAGCGTCGGCTACTGCGCGCGCTGCCTACGCATTTAGGCGCGTGTTAGGCGCGCGCGCTTCGAATAGTATCTCGTGCTTGGGTCGGTGGGGGTATCCTCNNTCTGCTCGGTCGCGGGTCTCCTGGTCGCCAAGTGGGTGCCTCCTACGAGGACACCCCCACCTCCCCTGCACAGATCCTCAAAAGCGCGCGCCTTCGGCGCGTGATGTGTAGGAGGCACGCAGTTTCGTGCGCGTGCCCAACAGGCCGTCTCGACGCTCAACGCGCCGACTTACGAGCAACGCGTGGTAGTGCGAGGAGAAGCATGCGCCTGATCTCGTCGCCAATTGCGATCCGAAAGAGTGGCGCGCAGTTCGAGTGGAAGGGAAGTCGAAGAGGGTCGGGGCGCAGGCGACGTCTCGCGTAGCAAGAGACCGGCTGGGTGCCCGCTCGCGAGCGCAAGCCGCGAGTGGGCTGACGGGCTCGATGCGTGTAAGCGAGCAGTCGCCGAAGCCCCGACTCTCTTCGACTGACCGACGCACGATGATCTAGAACCGCGCGCCGCGGAACCTTACTCCATCGCGAATTCGCGATTGAAGATCACGTCGAACGCGAAGCTCTTGGGCTTGGTCTTGAGCTCCATCACCTGCGCGATACGCTCGAGACGCGCGGGAATCGCCATGATTTTTTCCTGCGCCATCCGCCCGAGATCATTCAACCCGTCCATGGTATCGATCGACCAGTACTTGATCAGCTCCTCGACGATCCTGAGATAGTCGCGCGGACCATATATCTCCGCGCGGCGCACAACGTCGGCCAGCTCGCGGAAGTGCGGCATGTTCACGCCCGGCATGTCGATCGCCGGCATGATCTTGGCCGCCGCCACGAGGCCCTGGTTCGGATCGCGCTCGAGCACCGCCTTGAATACCGAGCGATAAAACGTGTAGTGGCGCGCCTCCTCCTTCGCGACATTTGCCAACACCGTCCCAATCGTCGGCTCGTACTGCGACGCGTACTTGCCGGTGTTGGCGTGGGAGACTTGCGTCGCCCTCTCCTGCAGCGACGTGTAGACGAACACGCGGTACGGATCCTTGTCCCACTCCGGCTCGAATCCGGCCTTGATGTAATCGAACTGCATCTTCTCGATCACGACCGGATCGAACACGCCGGCGTCGCGTGTGTAGTCGTGGAGAATCGCGCCGTGCCGATCTTCTTCCGCCGTCCACAGGTTGTTCCACTTCGCCCAGATGCTGTCCGTTCCGAGATAGACGGCGAGCAGTCGGTGAAAGTGCGGAAGTCCTTCCTCGGTCAGGAGGTTCAGCGCGAGCGCCACACGGGCGGGATCGCTGATCCCCCTCGCCCGCTCTCTTAGGGCCTTCAGGTGATGATCCGGATCTTCGCCTGGAGCGGGCTCGAGCAATTCCGCTGGAAACCAAAGCACGCGCTTGGCTTCGTGCGCGGTCATTAACTCAACCACAAGGGGCTCGAGGTCGGCGAGTACCTCGATCTTCGAGAGTGTCTCGGCTTCAACTGGATTCACTGACCACCTCGGAGTTTTTCGGCCATTGCTTTTAACATAAGCGCTCACAGACGTGCGAGAAGGGAAGAAATCCACAATCCACCAGACTGGCGGGGTTTCTACCTTCCCACGAAATTACGGCCTGACGCTTGCACGTCCAGCACCGGCATCATTGAACTCGAATATCGCGGCAGGAGACCGATAATGGCAGACGAGCGCAACAACCAAGACGAGCGGATGGACGAGCGGAGCAGAAGCGGCGGAGTCGGAGGTGGAAGCGGTGGAATGAGCGGGCGCAACGACGGTGGAGGAGAATCTCGTAGCACGAGCACCATCCGCAAGACACCCCGCGGATTTGCTGCAATGGACCCGCAGGCACAGCGCGCGATCGCGGCGAAAGGTGGACGCGCCGCGCACCAGAAAGGAACGGCGCACGAATTCACCAGTGAAGAGGCGCGCGTCGCGGGAAGAAAAGGCGGCGAAGCATCTCGCGGCGGACGAAGATCGAGCGGAGCTGGACAAGGCAACAGCTGACCGACCCAGCCGGGACGGAAGCGAACGGGGCACGGCGAAAGCCGTGCCCCGTCGTCTTTTGCCGAAATCGTTCGGCCTTGGAGTTGCATGTCCCTATTTCGCGAGCGCTCCCGCTCAACCCAGGTGCCGGAGATGATGGATCCCCAGCAGCAAGGCACGGTCGCCGACACGCGTGAAGCGCCGCGAAAAGGACGAGATGCGAGCGCTCTTCCGTACAAGGAGCTGCTGGCCTCGAGAGACGCGATCGACCACGAGCGTCAGAAGTACTTCGAGCTCTTCGACTTCGCGCCGGACGCTTGCTTTCTCACCGACTCTCACGGAATCATCCGTGAAGCGAACGTGGCAGCGAGTCAGCTGCTCGGCGTACCCGCTCAGTTTCTCGCCGGCACGACGCTCCCGGCCTTCCTCGACGGACCCGCCCGCAAAACCTACCGTCATCAGCTCGATCAGCTGCGCGGATCAGAGAGATCCGACGACTGGGAGATACAGCTCCGCCCCCGCAACGGATCTCCGACCGATGTGTCCGTTTCCGTCGCGCGGATGACCGCACGGGATAAACGCGTCGGATGCTACCGCTGGGTAGTGCGCGACATCTCCAAGCGAAACGAACTTCTCGAGAGCGAGCGCAAGGCGCGCGAAGAAGCGGAAGTCTCGAATCGCATCAAGTCTGACTTCCTCGCTTTGCTGAGCCACGAGTTCCGCACGCCTCTCCAGGCGATCTTCGGCTACACAGAGCTTCTCGAGCGCGAGATTCACGGGCCACTCACTGACCCGCAGCGCCGTTACCTTCAGCGCATCCAGCAGAGCCAGGAGCTCCTTCTCGGGCTCATCACCACGATCCTGGATTTCGCTAAGCTCGAGAGCGGACAGTCGATCGATTTGGTTCTTCATCCGACTGTGATCCACGAAGTGCTGGTGCACATGGAAGGATTCGTTGGCGCTCAGCTCGAAGAGAAAGAGCTGAGCTACCGCTATCGCTGCCGAGATTGCTCGATCGTCGCCAACGCGGACGCCGGCAAGGTGCAGCAGATTCTGCTCAATCTGCTCGCGAACGCGATCAAGTTCACCGATCGCGGAGGAACCATTGTCCTCCAGTGCGAGCTCGAGCCAGAAGCTGTCGCTATCCGGGTGATCGACACCGGCAAAGGGATTCCGCTCGACAAGCTCGATGCGATCTTTGAGCCATTCGTGCAGCTCAAGCCCAAAGGGGCCGTGACGAACGGCACCGGTCTCGGACTGCCCATTAGCCGGAGACTCGCGACGGCCATGGGCGGCTCGCTCCGCGCGACGAGCGAGGTTGGAAAAGGGTCGACGTTCACTCTCAGGCTTCAGCGCTCAGAGACTAAAAGCAACTGAAGTTACCCTTTCCTGACGGCCCGCTCGACGGACACTTTGCAGCAATGTTCGAGCATGGACACGATCTCCTCCATCGTCGTGAGCCCGCGATCCCGCGCGTAAAAGGTCCTGATCTCCTTATACCGTTCATCCTTGGGAAGCATCAGTCCCTTCTCCACCACCCACTTCTGTAGCGCTCCCGGACGCGGTCCCCACCATCCGCACTCCTCGAACTTCTTGTTGAGGAGGATCACGATCGGAATCGAGCGCGAGGTGCCGGTCAGGTGCGTATCCATGATGTCCAGATTCTCGTCGCGGGCGAGAATGCGCAGATCCATGTTGCTCACCGACTCCGCCAGCTTGGCCATTATCGGAACGATGTTGACCGCATCGCCGCACCAGTCTTCACTCAGCACCAGCAGGTGCCAATGGCCGCCGAGTGCTTCGACGCGAGCGGACATCTCCAGGGGGATCGACACGTGGAGCGTGATCCCCACCCACAGGGCGTGGTTGATTGTCTCCCGAGCCATGAACTCGGCGAACGTCTCGCCTTCGCAGTAGCGCGCTCTGGTTATCATGATGTGTGTGAGCTAGCGGATCATGTCGACGTGCATGATTCCATCCTCTTCGTAAGGCGCGGAGACCGTCGTGAAGCCGAAACTCGCGTAGAACGCCTCGAGGCGGCGCTGCGCGGCGAGCTTGATCTTTTCGCCGGGCGCGAGCGTCTCCAGCCGCCGCAGGGCTTCAGCCATGAGTCGCCTCCCAACCCCCGTTCTTCGCACTTCCTGGGCTGTCGCGACACGTCCGATCGATCCTTCCGTATAGCGGACTCCTGGCTCGAAAACGCGCGCGTACGCGACGAGAGAGCGCTCGGGAGCGCCCCGGTTCCAGCCAAGCAGATGCCAGGCGCGGGGGTCGCGGCCGTCGGCGTCGGGGTAGGGACAATCCTGCTCGACGATGAACACCGCTTCGCGCAGCCGTACGACGGCATAGAGATCGTCCGGCCTGAGCTCGCTGAATCGCGACCATTGCCATGAGATGTCGGTCGTCTCAGTCGTCGTTTCGCCGCCGGTCGCCGCGGCGGCCACGCTTGTCTTGCTCACTTCCCTTCCATATTCTGAGCCGTTGAAACCGTCCACATTCAGGATAACATAACATGTCGATATTCGCGTTTCGCTCGCTTGTCGCCTCCGTGATGCTTGGAGCGGTCGCCCCTCCCCTCGCCGCGCAGCGCGCCGACAATCCCGTAGCGGTTCCCGACGTCACCATGGGGCTGATCCGGGATCCCGCCCTCGCGGCAACGATCGCTGAAATCTCGGCCGCGCGCATTCGCGAGACGGATTCCGCGCTCGTCTCGTTCGGCACGCGTCACACGATGAGCGACACCGTGAGCAACACCCGCGGAATCGGAGCAGCGAGGCGATATCTGTTCGCGAAGCTTGACGGCTACAGCAAGGCGTGTGGCGGATGCCTTCGCGTGGAGTACGCTCCAGCACTGCTCGAAATGCGCGGCCACCCCGACCATCCAATGGTGAACGTCGTCAACGTTCTCGCCTGGCTGCGAGGTCGCGACACCAGCCGCGTGCTGGTGATGGGCGGACATTACGACTCCTGCGTATGCGGGCGCACGGATCTCGGTCCGCTGGCACGATTCGAGGCAACGCAGGATGCGCCGGGAGCCGATGATGACGGGTCCGGCACATCGGCTGTTGTCGAGCTCGCCCGCGTATTTTCGAAGCGCTTTCCCCGCGGGCTGGCGACATCCGTCATCTTCGTCGCCTACTCTGGTGAGGAGGAGGGCTTGTACGGCTCGACCCATCTCGCCCAGAGGCTTCACGCCGCCGGCTACAAGGTCGTGTCCGCGTTTACGGACGACATCGTGGGCAATGTCGTCGCCGATGACGGGACTGTCGATTCGACGAGCGTCCGGATTTTCGGCGCTGATCCCGACAACGGACCGAGCCGCGAACTCGCGCGGTACGCCTGGGCAATCGGGACGATATACAACCCGGGATTTCGAATTCTTCCGGTGTTCCGCCTCGATCGCATCTCGCGCGGCGGCGACCACAGTCCGTACGTGAGTCTCGGAGATCCGGGTTTACGTTTCACGGAGCGACTCGAGAACTACAAGCGCCAGCACCTGCCGACGGACGATTTCGCGCACGTGAACTTTGGCTACGTGGCCAACGTCACCAGGCTCAACGCATCGGTGGTCGGATCGCTGGCCAACGCTCCCGCGCCTCCGGTGGCCCTGGCGCGACGCGATCAGGCGTCGGGCGGACAGAAGTGGATGGTGAGTTGGCGGGAGATTCCCGGCGCGGCACGTTACGAAGTTCTCTTTCGGCGCACGACCGCGCCGACCTACGAGAAGATCTATCAGGCAGGGGCCGCCACCTCTTTTCTCCTCCCCGACCAGCTCGACGACGGCTGGGCGGCGGTCCGAGCGATCGGCCCGAATGGGGATCGCTCTCTGACGAGCGCAGTACCCCCTCCCTGCCCCGTTCTCACCACGCGCGCCGACTCAGTGGCTGCGGGAGATCTCATCAGGAACTGCATCCGCGCGGCCGGGCGCTGAGAAAGAGGGGAAAACACGGGTTGTCCCGAGGCGTCACAGTCGTCTTAGTTAAAGAAACCGCAGGCCGGTGAGCTGGCCCGGCGCCTCGTCGACCTCGTACCCTCTCTCTGGCTCATGAAGTCTATCTCCTCAATTGCACTTTTTTCCCTGATCGCGGGCGTTTCCTGCGCGGCGCCAACGCCCGCTGCTCGCATCGCGGCGGTGCCCACCCCGATCAAGTACGTCAGCCCCCAGATGGGCTTGAACAACTCCGGACTCGACACGGCGTTGCCTGCCAAGCTCGACAAGATCGTGAAAATCGCGATCGAGGAGGCAGTGGCGCCAGGAGTCGCGATCGCCGTCGGCCGCAATGGACACATCGCCTACATGAAGGGCTACGGCTACATCGATTGGAATCAGCCTGGCTCGCCCGCCGTCGACACCAACACTCTTTATGATCTGGCGTCGCTCACCAAGGTGATTGCCACGACGACGGTGGCGATGGTTCTCGAAGAGGGGGGCCAGCTCGATATCAATCGCACTGTCGCCTCGTATCTGCCGGAGTTCAACTCACCGGAAAAGGCTCAGATCACGGTCAAGCAGATCCTTACCCACAGCGGCGGGCTCGAGGCCGGCGCCAACATCTACGCGAGCGCGCGTGGGCGCGAACAGTACCTGTATCAGATCAACGCGCGCCCACTCGAGTACGCGCCCGGCACGAACATGATCTACAGCGACTGGGACATGATCCTTCTCCAGCTGGTGATGGAGAGAATCACCGGAAAGACGCTCGACGTGCTCGCCAACGAAAAGGTCTTCAAGCCGCTCGGTATGACCGATACACAGTTCCAGCCGCCAGTATCGCTGCGCCCGCGGATCGCGCCCACACAGGTCGACGACGCGCGCGGAGGATTGTTGTGGGGAACTGTTCACGACGAGAACGCCTGGGCTTTGGGTGGGGTCGCGGGACACGCGGGACTGTTCTCGACGGCGCGGGACCTCGCGCTCTTCTCGATGATGATCCTGAACGGAGGCGAAGGAGCAAACGGCATCCGCATCGTGAAGCCCGCCGCCATCGCCCGCTGGACAGCTCGTCAGGGCAAGGAATCGTCACGCACTCTCGGATGGGACTCTCCTGAAGGCGGCTCGAGCGCTGGCCAGTTTTTCTCGCCCTGGAGCTTCGGTCACACCGGCTTCACCGGCACATCCATCTGGATAGATCCCGAGAAAGATCTGTTCGTGGTGGTTCTCACCAATCGCGTGAACCCCACGCGCAACAACACCCGTCACGTGCAGCTTCGTCGTGACGTCGCGGACGCGGTGCAGCAGGCCGTGCTCGGCGCGCGCATAGTGAACTGGGAGAACAGATAGCCGGTCCGACTGGCATCTAGGTCGAAGGGTTATACGGATGCTCCGGAGAAGCGCCCTGATGCTCCTGATCCGCTCCACCTGGCGCAAAAGCTCCGTGACTCATGGCGTGATTTATTTTGTTTTTTCGCAAGAGAGATTTGCGAGGCGTCTGAAGCATCCCGAGCGGCTGTTCCCAACAATCCCGGCCCGCAAAGAGGAGCCGTAACGCCAATCGGAGCGTATCCGGAGCATCCGCCCCTTTTCCGGAGCATCCGTATAACCTTTGAACCTGGATGCCTACCGGAGCGGCTGTTCCGCGCGGCCGTGGCGCGGGCCTGAGGGGTTCCGCTTATCTTTCTGGACGCCCGCTGGACGCCTCTTTCCTCCTATTGAATGGCAGCCTCCAAGGAACGAGTCCCCGTAGTAATCGTCGAGTACGATGAGATCGCCCGCACCATCGCCAGACGCATTGCCGAGATTATCAAGGACCGGCGGCGAGAAGGGGGACACGCCGTGCTTGGACTCGCCACCGGCAGCACACCGATCGGGATATATCGCGAGCTGATCAAGATGCACCGCCAGGAAGGCCTCGACTTCTCCGACGTCGTGACCTTCAACCTCGACGAGTACTACCCGATGAGGCCGGACAGCATCCACAGCTATCACCGGTTCATGCGCGAGAATCTCTTCAACCACATCAATGTGCGTCCGGAGAACATCCACATCCCGCGCGGCGACGTGCCGCGCGACGATGTCGACGTGGCGTGCGAGGCGTACGAAGCGGCGATCAGGAAGGCGGGTGGAATTGACCTGCAGATACTCGGCATCGGAAAGACCGGCCACATCGGCTTCAACGAGCCGGGCTCCGGTGCCGACTCGCGCACCCGTCGCATCTCGCTCGACACCGTTACCCGCCGCGATGCCGC
>DHJO01000086.1:0-1461 GCA_002404375.1 Gemmatimonadales bacterium UBA4718
GACGAAGCTGCGCCCCGAACGTTGCGGGGGTTGAGCTTATCCGGCGCGGTTACGTTGAACGCCGATCCGTGTTCGCCGACTCAGGTGTCCTGGCGACTCGCCTTCTGCGAAGACAGGTCGCGACCGAGAGCTATTAGGCCCAGTAGGGCTACTCCGGCTGCGAACATGATCATCGAGAGTAGCTGACCCATCGAGAGCGCTCCGATCACGAGGCCGAGCTGTGCGTCAGGAGCGCGCGTAAACTCCAGAGAAAACCGTATGATTGCGTAGCCGACGAGAAAAAAACCTGTTATCAGTCCGGGCCGGTCGTAACCACGCGCTCGGGCCAGCCCGTCAATCCACCAGAGTAGTGCGCTCAGTAGCACCCCTTCGGCGAACGCTTCGTAGAGCTGCGAAGGATGCCGCGGCACGCGTTGAGGATCACTCGGAAAGATCATGGCCCACGGAACCGTGGTCGGCCGTCCATACAGCTCACCATTGATGAAGTTGCCCAATCTGCCGAAAAAAAGGCCGGGCGTCCCGCATAGCGCGACCACGTCGGTTATAGCGAGCATCGGGAATCGATACCGTCGGGCAAACAAGGTGATTGCGGCCGCCATTCCGATGATCGCCCCGTGAAACGACAGGCCACCCTGCCACACGGCAAAAACTTCGAGAGGGTGCGCCGCGTATTCGCCACGCCCGTAAACCAGCACATAGAACACGCGTGCACCGATCAGCATCCCGACAACGAGGTACCAGATCAGGTTGTCGAGGTCGGCGCGAGTGAGACTGCTGCGCCCGCTCTCTAAGCGCTTCAATATCAGGCGATAACCCAGCACGTACCCGATGAGGTACATCATGCTGTACCATCGGAGCGCGAGCGGACCAACCGATACGATCGTCGGCGGGATGCGCGGGTACGGAATCACCATTTCAGGCTAACTGCGCGACTGTTTCTGGCGTGATCTCGATCATATGTGTAGCAGTTCTTATTCGGAGCCGATGGTTTTCTCTAACATTCGTGCCGTCTCTGCCAAGGCGAAGCTGCGCGCCGAAGGTCGCGCGGGTTGAGTCCGACCCTGGGTGCTACACCTCCAAGTGATCGTCCTCCTTGGCGACCATGGCGTACAGCACCGGCATGAGAAGAACGCTGATGAGAAGGCGCGAGAAAAGGCCGCCTACGATCACAAGCGCGAACGGGCGTTGTGAATCTGAACCGACGCCGCTCGACAGCGCAGCTGGCAAGAGACCCAACGCCGCAACGAGGGCAGTCATCATGATCGGCTTGAGCCTCANNAGAAAGAGCGTGGCGACGAAAACCCTACGTCCGTTGCCCAGCTTTGAAAACGCCCACGACGGCCAGCAGCAGCCCGGATGCAACGACAATGGCGGCCCCGGTCGGCAGGCAGCTCCCCCAGCGCTGCCTGGAGCTCCTCTGGGTCGTCGTGCACTGGATAGAGCAACTGCGCGACTGTTTCT
>DHJO01000086.1:1496-2965 GCA_002404375.1 Gemmatimonadales bacterium UBA4718
ACTCCGAATAGCGCGAGGAATCCGATTCCCGACGAAACGGAGAACGGCGTCCGCGTGATCGCAAGGGCGAGCAGTCCGCCGATCGGAGCTGAGACGATCACGCCCGCCACGGTGATGAAGGGGAACGCGAAGTTTCCGTAGAGCCCGAAAAGGAGGACGAAGATCAGCACCAGCGTCAGCGGCAGGACTACGGCGAGCTGCCTCCTGGACGCGGTGTATTCTTCGAACTCTCCGCCCCAGATGATGCGGTACCCGCCGGGCAACACCACCTTGGACGCAACCTTTTTCTGCGCCTCCTGCACTGCGCTCGCGAGATCGCGCCCTTCCACGGAATATTGAACTCCGATGTAGCGGGAATTGTCCTGACGATAAATGAACGAGGCGCCATTCGAGATCTGAATGTCGGCGACCTCGCGGAGGGGAACCTGGCCTCCGGCCGGCGTCGAGATCAGAATATTCCCGATCTGTTCTGGCGTCTCACGAAACTGGGGCGCGAGCCGCACTACGAGGTCGAACAGTCGTTCGCCCTGCACCACTTGCGTCGCGGCAGTTCCTCCGACCGCGGCTTCGATCAGCCCGTTGACGTCCGCGACGTTCAATCCGTAGTGCGCGATCTTGTTGCGGTCGACAGCGACGGTGAGGCTGGGCTGTCCCAGCTCCTGTACCAGAGTGAGCTCCCGGATCCCCGCGACGCCCGATAGCACGCGCTTGATCTCACTTCCCTTCTGCTCGAGAACGTTGAGGTCCGGCCCGAATATCTTGACGTCGAGAGCGCTTTTGAGACCAGTTTCAGCCTCATCCACGGCATCCTCGGCGGGCTGCGTGTAGTTGAACGTCATGCCCGGAAACGCGGTGAGCTTCCGGTTTATCGCCTCAATGAGCTCGGCTTTGGATCGGAACACGCCGTGCCACTCGCTGTACGGCTCGAGTCCCACGTAGAACTCGGCGTTGAAGAAACCAGTAGGATCGGTGGCGTCATCTGGCCGGCCGTGCTCTGATGCTACATCGGTAACAACAGGAAAGGAACGAAGAATCGCCCGGATCTGCGGAACAATGCGCGACGACTCCTCGAAGGAGATCGTGTAGGGCATCGTCGCGCGCACCCACAAAGCGCCTTCGTCGAGGTGGGGCATGAACTCGGCGCCGAGTCCCGCCGCGATTAGCATCGATGCTACAAAGACACCGATGGAGCCGAAGACAGTCTCTTTGCGGTGCGAGAGTGCCCAATCGAGCGACCGCTCGTAACGGGCGAGAATCCATTCGAAAGCGCGATTGCGTTTTTCCTTCACGCCGCCGCGAAGCACCCACGCCGCCAGCACCGGCATCACGGTGAGCGTGATGATGAGTGCGCCGATCAGCGCAAAGATCGTGGTGTCCGCCATTGGCCGGAACAACCGCCCTGACGGGCCCGACAGCACATAGATCGGCAGGAAACCCGCGACGATCACGGCTCTCGCGTAGACAATCGG
>DHJO01000086.1:3080-7138 GCA_002404375.1 Gemmatimonadales bacterium UBA4718
TGGCGAAGGTCGAGGCAAATGAACGCGAAGAAGAGCGCAAGAGGAATCGTCGCGGCGATGATCAGTCCCGATCGGACGTCGTAGAGAAAAAAGATCAGCACCACGATCACGAGCAGGATGCCGCGCAGGAGATTGGCCTCCACGGTTCGCGTCGTGAGCCTGATCAGATCGCTCCGATCGTAAAAGGGCTTGACCTTCACGTCCTTTGGCAGGATCGAGCGGTTCAGCTCGGCGGTTTTCGCCTGCACAGCCTTGAGGACGGTTTGCGCCTGTTCCCCGGTGCGCATCAGAATGACGCCTTCTACGGCGTCGTTGTTGTCGTTGAATCCGAATTGCCCGAGGCGCGGCGCGCTCCCGATTACGACTTCTCCGACATCCTTGACCAGGACCGGAGTTCCGTTGTGGACTGCCAGCACGACCTTGCCGATGTC
Organism: Gemmatimonadales bacterium UBA4718; assembly: GCA_002404375.1. GTDB lineage: Bacteria > Gemmatimonadota > Gemmatimonadetes > Gemmatimonadales > Gemmatimonadaceae > UBA4720. The sequence continues at coordinate 3,512 of DHJO01000086.1, forward strand.
GTCGGGAGTTTCAAGGCGGCCTAGTCCGCGCACATAATAGAATTGCCCGCCCTCGGAGTAGAATCCTCCGCCGGCGTTTCCATTGTTCGCCCCTAACGCCGCCGCGACTGCCGGAACGGAGAGTCCCGCCCCGGCCAGCCGTGTCGGATCGAGCACGACCTGATATTGCATTGTCAGGCCGCCGAGCGACGACATGTCCGCGACACCCGCGACCGACTTGTATTGCTTCTCGAGGACCCAGTCCTGAATGATCTTCTGCTCCATCGGCGACCGGTCCGGACTTTCGACGACATAGCGATAGACCAGTCCAGACGGCGAGAAGAGCGGTGAAACTCCCGGGGTCACACCCGGCGGGAGCGAAAGATCGGGGAGCCTCTCGAATACCTGTTGGCGGGCGAAGTAGTCGTCGGTGGCGTCCCCAAACGTCAGACGAACGCTCGAGAGGCCGTACAACGAGACCGACCTCATCACTTTTAGGCCCGGCAAGCCGTTCATTTCGGTCTCGATCGGCACCGTGATAAGACGTTCGACCTCCTCCGCTGCGTGGCCCGGCCACTGGGTGACGATCTCCACGCGCGGCGGGGAAATGTCCGGGTAGGCGTCGACCGGCAGCCTGAACAGTGACCACAAGCCGACGATGACGAGAGCGATCGTGAGAACCGCGACGAGGATCGGTTGAACCAACGCCGCTATGACGATTCGATGGACGATATTCGATTTTGCAGCGACCGGCTGCCGCCCCTCCGGATCTATCGGTGCGCTCACTGACTCTCCGCGAACTGGAGGAACAGCGCGCCATCCGTTACGACCCTATCGCCCGTCGAGAGACCGGACAGCACCTGGTAACCATCTCCGACTCGCGGGCCGAGCGTGATCTGACGTCGATTGAATCCTCCCGATAGGAGCGCCACGAATACGAAGGGAAGATTCTCTTCGTTCCTGAGCACGGCGGAGGTCGGAACCAGGAACCCCGATTGCTGCGCATCCGCCTGGATCTCTACTCGCACGAACATGTCGCGTTTGAGAATGCCACTGGGATTCGGAGCGACGATTCGTACCGCAGTTGCCTTGGTATTCGGATCGACGAGATCCGCAACGTTGTCGACGATTCCGGGGATCGGGAATTTGCCCGCGTCCGTGGTTATCTTGGCGCCTGCGCCTTTCCGAACGGCTGCCAGGTCCGACTCGAACACGTTCGCTGTCACCCACATCGACGATACATTCGCGACGGTAAACGTCGGAGTCGTTCCCGCCTGGAGCAGCTGCCCGGGATTGATCAGTTTTTCGACGACAGTACCGCTTATTGGTGCGCGAATGACTGCTTCGACCGGCCCCACCGATTTCCCGCCCTGAATTGCGGCGATAGTTGCGGCATCTACGCCGAGCGCATGCAGCTGCTGGAGAGAAGCATCACGGTCGGCCGCGGCTGCCGCGGCATCGGTCTGCGCCTGTTCCACATCGCGATGCGCGATCGCATCCGTCTTGAACAATTGCTCGTCTAGCGTGGCGACTCGGGTTAACTGGCGGTAGGAGTTCTCTGCCTTTCGAAAAGCGGACACAGCTGCGGCAAAATCGGGTGACGAGACCGTGGCAAGCGCGGCGCCTTGGTTAACCTGAGCGCCGAGTGGAACCAGAATCCGCGAAACCGGACCCGAGACGGGCGCCAGCACCTGCGTCGAGTGATCGCCGTTGAACGCAACTGTGCCTGTTGTCGACACGACCGGCCTGAATACCGACAGCACTACCGGTATCACATGGATGCGTGCGCGTTGCGCCGCTGGAATGGTGAAGCCGGCGTCGCCTGTCGCGGCGGTACTGCTGCCCACCGCAGACTTGGCGTCGGTTCGAGCGCAGGACGTGATCACAGTCACGCCGATAGTGAGGCTCCGCAGCGCGTAACGCCCGTAATTGATAAGAACAACATTTCGCATTGGGAGACCTTTAATGGATGGTGTCGAGCGGAACGCTCACCGCGCGCTCCAGCTCGTAGCGCGAGATGTTCGCCGCGGCGAGGGCATCCGTGTACTGACTCTCGGCGTCGAGCAGCGTTCGGCGCGCATCGAGCACTTCCAGCGCCGACGAGCCACCCAGCGTATAGCTCGCGGATGCGGCGCGATAAGCCGCGCGTGCCGAGGGGAGCAGCTGGTCCCGAATGAACACCGCCTGCTGGAGCGCGATGCGCGCGGTCGCGTAAGAGTCGCGAAGGTCCTGCGTCACCGACGCGCGAAGGTCGCGCTCCGACGCGGCGAGCTCCCGTTCCCGAAAGCTCGATTCAGCTATCTGGCCGCGCGTGTGCTGCCAGAAAAAGATCGGTAACGGGAATGCCAGTCCGGTCGAGAAAAGCGCGGGATCAGGCAGGTTGCGGTCCTGGTTGACGCTGAGCGTGAGGTCTGGCAGCCAGAACTGCTTTGCGAGTGACGTGGCGGCGCGCGCGCCCTGGCGCTGTGAGGCTATCGACGCCAGCTCAGGACGCGCCGCGAGTCCGACCGCGATGAGACGATCGAGCGAGGGAACGCTATCGGGTACGACGAGCGAATCGGTAGGTACGACCGCGATACCGGTCGGACGGCCTAGCAAGCGATCGAGAGCCGAACCCGCGGTCTGCACATCAAGCGCGTTTGTAAGCAGCTGATTAGCGGCCTGCGCTACATCGACAGTGGCTTTGATTACATCGAGCTTCGCCGCGGTCCCGGCGTTGAAGCGCGCCTCCGTTCGCTGGAGGAAATTGTGCGCCAGCGTTTCTGCCTCCGTCAGGTCGGCGCGATGTCTGAGCGCGACAAGGAGCGAGTCGTAGGCCTCGGCCGTCTGCGCAGCCACTAGTTGTCGTTGCAGCTGATAAGCGAGCTCGGCGGACGTCACGTCCGATTGCGCGATTTTTCCTTGAAGCCGAAGCTTGTTCGGAAATGGAACGACGACGCCGACACCCACGTTCTTCTGCCCGCTGCCAGCTGAGCGGAACAACCCGGGCTGCTGATCCAGCGAGGCGATTGCGACTGGATCTGGAATCGAAACCGCCTCTACCTTCCGCGCTCTGGCTACCCCGATTTGCGCGCGAGCGATCTCGAGCTGCGGATTGTGCGCGAGCGCCAGCGCAATCGCTTCGCGACGGGACAATCTCGCCGAATCGAGTGTATCCGACGTGCCGAGCCTCGATATGGAATCGGCTCGGCTGTTTTGAACGGGTTGTTGGGCTTGGAGCGCACCGGCGAAGAACGCCAGCGCAATCGTTAAGTGCATGAGCTCCCCAGAGAATTTTGACTAACTGCTGAACGAAAGGTTCAGACTTCTCTGGGAGGCGCTCGGCAAGAGTTGGGGAGGAGTTGCGGACCGCTGACGCAGCACCCGGAACAGCGCGCGAGGACCAGGCGCGAGATCTCTCCGCTCGAGATCGGGGGCGAGACCGCATCTACGCTTGCGTGAAACGAGAGAGCAGCGCAAGCTGCGCAAGTCGCTTCGTTGTGCCCATGATGTAAATCGATCCCGCTCCGTTCGGTGTGCGATACAGCACTCGACTCGTCGCGCGCCAACGTGAGCGACGCACCCGATAGTCCCAGCTGCCCGGCAATTGCCACGACCGCTGCGAACAATCGCAGGCGCCACATGGGGCCGAGAGATAGCGAGCGAGCA
>DHJO01000211.1:0-389 GCA_002404375.1 Gemmatimonadales bacterium UBA4718
GCGTCAATCACGGCCATGTTTCCCATCGCGTCCTCGAGGGAGACAGGGACACTGCCGACCCCGCGAATGGCCTCCGAAAAGCGATCTGCCTGAACGCTGTACTGGTCAACCGGCGGAAATGTGATCGTTTCGATCCCACCGCCCGCCAGATCACTACCGTCATCCACGAAAATCCGACATTCGTCGCGCGGAGGCGCGTTGAAGGGAATCCCGACGGCGATGCGCCCCGTCGTTCCGAAGATCTGCATCGTCTGATACGGCACAAGCTGCGTGGCGCAACTGAACGTCGCCTGCCCCCTGTCGAAACGAAGCATTACCGACGTCAACCGATCGACCTGCATGTCAGGATCACGCTCGATCAATCCGACGACCTCCGTCGGCTCGGCGCC
>DHJO01000211.1:557-1832 GCA_002404375.1 Gemmatimonadales bacterium UBA4718
TCGCCGATCCTTCCGGACGCGATTATCTCTCTCACTTTGAGCCACTGCGGATGCGTCCGGACCATGAACGCCTCCCCGATCTGGACCCCGCTCCTGTCCCGAGCCTCGAGCAGATCACGCGCTTCCCGCGCCGTCAATGCAATTGGCTTCTCGCACAGCACGTGCTTGCCCTTCTCGGCCGCGCGAATTGACCACGGCACGTGCAGATGATTCGGCAATGGATTGTAGATCGCCTCGATGTCGGGATCGTCGATCAGTTCCTGATATGAGCCGTACGACCGGGGAATGCCCAAGCGGTTCGCGGCTGCCCGCGCCTTTGCAAAATCACGCGACGCAATGCCGACCACCTGTGCCAGCGCGCTTCCGCGCATCCCGGGGATGACTTTCTCCAGCGCGATCTTGGCGGTGCCGAGTATCCCCCAGCGAACCGGGACGACTCGCTTATCGGTCACCGGCGCCGCAAGCATCTAGGTTCAAGGTTAGACGGATTTGACGGATTGAACGGATCGGGCTGATCACTCCATGTGACGGTAAAGTTCCTTCACGCGAGCCGTGATCTCTTGGTATTTGTCTGTCTCGTAGGCCAGGTTCATTCCGCGACCGAAGCGTCCCGCGCGGCCGTTCCCAAAGAATCCCGGGCTGGTGAGAGCAACCATAAACGCCTCTCGGAGCGATCAGAATAATCCGTTCAATCCGCCAAATCCGTCTCGCCTCTAATCCTAGATGCCAGACCGAGCGGCAGTTCGAGGAGTGCTAGAGTGTAGCTCCATGGCACTTCTTGAACTTTTTCCCGGACCCACAAGGACAGGGATCATTCCGCCCCACATTCGACCAATCCTTTCCACCGCTCGCCAACGCTCCGCCTCCGGCGATAGCCGCCGACAAGGATGAGCTCTTCCCGCCAACGTGCACCGTCGGCTCCGGACGAACGGAAGTCCCGCGCTCCGGTGCTTCCGGCGGGCCGATGTCGAGAGTCTCATCCGTGCCTTTGTCTTCGCCCGAGGGCACATCCTCGAGAACGCCCAGAGCATTGAAACGCTTAGTCGGCGCGGCCGGGCCCCTCGGGCGGCGCGGCGCTCCGTTTCCACCCGCGTCGTCGTCGCCGCTCAGGAACATCGGCGGCAACGGCCTTGGCTGCTCGAAGGTGATCTGCGCGCGGAGGAATCTTTCCGTGAACGTGTTGTGGATGTCGCCCATCAGGTCCACGAACATGTTGTACGCCTCGTGCTTGTACTCGATGAGCGGATCCTTCTGGCCCCACGAGCGATAGCCGAT
>DHJO01000211.1:1839-3806 GCA_002404375.1 Gemmatimonadales bacterium UBA4718
AGGCTCGCGAGCTTGTCGGCGAACGCCTTGCGGCCCGCCTCGATCGCCCGAGTCTCCGCGTCTTCCTCACTCGTCGGAAGGCTGCCGTCCTCGAATCCGGGAACGGCCAGCATGTAATGCATCAGAAGATCCTGACGCACCAGCGCGAAATCCCATTCTTCCTGGGAATCGAACGTGTTGAGCATGTTCTCGACGCGCTTCGAGACTCCCTTCTCGATCATCTTCTCGGCTTCGGCCTTCAGCTCTTCCCCGCCTTCGAGCGCAAACGAGCGCAGCGAGTAGATCACCTCGCGCTGCTGGTTCATCACATCGTCGTACTCGAGCAGCCGTTTGCGTGACTGGAAGTTCTGGAGCTCGACTCGTTTCTGCGCCTGCTCGATCGAGCGCGTGATGAGAGAGTGCGTGAGCATCTCCCCCTCCTCCGCGCCCATCCTGTCCATCAGCTTGGCGATTCGGTCCGAGCCGAAGAGACGCATGAGGTCGTCTTCGAGAGAGAGGAAGAACTGGGACGCCCCCGGATCGCCCTGACGGCCGGCGCGTCCACGCAGCTGCCGGTCGATGCGACGCGATTCGTGCCGCTCGGAGCCGATGATGTGCAGCCCGCCCCACTCTACGACGTCGACGATCTGGTTCTCAGCGTCCTTCCGCTGCGACGGCTTCGATTCCGTGACGCCGGGTCCGAGCTTAATGTCGGTTCCGCGGCCGGCCATGTTGGTGGCGATCGTCACCGCGCCCGGCTGACCTGCGCCCGCCACGATCTCGGCTTCGCGCTGATGGTACTTCGCGTTGAGAACGTTGTGCGGAATTCCCGCGCGCTTGAACATGCGCGACACCGTCTCTGACACATCGACGCTCACCGTTCCCACGAGAACCGGAAAGCCCAAGTCGTGGAGGCGCTGCGTTTCCTCGAGGATCGCGTTGTATTTCTCGCGGCGCGTCTTGTAGACCAGGTCCTGTCTGTCGTCGCGAATGACTGGCTGGTTTGTCGGGATCACCGACACGCCGAGCTTGTAGATCTCGTGGAATTCCGTCTCTTCCGTCTCGGCGGTACCGGTCATGCCGGCCAGCTTCTCGTAGAGGCGGAAGTAATTCTGGATGGTGATTGTGGCGAGAGTCTGCGTCTCGCCTTTGACCTGGACGCCTTCCTTGGCCTCGACGGCCTGGTGCAGTCCTTCCGACCAGCGGCGGCCGTGCATCGTGCGCCCTGTGAACTCGTCGACGATCAGGACCTGGCCTTCCTGCACGACGTAGTTGACGTCGCGCTCGTACAGCGCGTGCGCGCGCAATAGCTGGTGAACGATGTTGAGGCGCTCGCTCCTGGCCGCGTAGTCGCGATTGAGCTTGTCGCGCGCGGCTAGCTTCTCCGCCGGGCTCATGTCCGGGTCATGGTCGATCGCATGAACTTCCTGCGACAGATCGGGGAGGATGAACTCGTCGTGCGCCTCCGGCGACATGAAATCGATGCCGGCATCGGTGAGGTGGACCGAGTGGCCCTTCTCGTCGAGGACGTAGAGCATGTCCTCCTCGATGTCCCGGTACTGCTGCTTGCCCGCCGGAAGACGCCGATCGGAGATGTGCTGCAGCTCCATCTTCTGCACTAGCTGCTTGGCGCCAGTCTCCTGGAGCACCTTCAGCAGACGCTTGTTCTTCGGGCCGCCGAGCTGCGCCTTGTACAGGTTGACTGCGGCTACATCGTTGTCTCCGGCCTCGAAGGCCGTCTCGCCGGCGGCGACGAGCGTGTTCACGAGATCGGTCTGCCTCCGGACCAGCCGCGCCACCGCTGCGTTGTGCTGCGCGTATTCAGCGTCGCTCTCGTTGCCCACCGGACCCGAGATGATGAGCGGAGTGCGCGCCTCGTCGATGAGCACCGAGTCCACTTCGTCGACGATCGCGTAGACGTGGTTGCGCTGAACTCTCTGCTCCAGCGACTGCACCATGTTGTCGCGCAGATAGTCGAAGCCGAACTC
>DHJO01000211.1:3836-5087 GCA_002404375.1 Gemmatimonadales bacterium UBA4718
TACTTGTAGACGTGCCCCATCCACTCAGAGTCGCGGCGGGCGAGGTAGGAGTTGACGGTGATCAGGTGCGCCCCTTTCCCGGGCAGCGCGTTGAGGTACAACGGCAGCGTCGCGACCAGCGTCTTTCCTTCACCGGTCGCCATCTCGGCGATCCGCCCGTTGTGGAGCTGAATGCCACCCATCAGCTGCACATCGTACGGCACCATGTTCCAGTCCATTTCCTGGCCGGTGACCGCCACCTTGGTCCCCAACAGGCGGCGCGCCGCCTCACGAGCGGTTGCGAAAGCTTCCGGCAGCAGCGCGTCGAGGACATTCGCGATCGCCGTCCGAAGCTCGGCTTCCACGCCTCCGCGCCCATCAACGCCGCTCAAATCGTTGTCGATCTGTTCGCGCTCCGCCGGATCGCTCGCGACACGCTTGCGGTCGCGGAGCTCGGCGATCCGCGCCTCGATGCCGGTCGTTACCTCACGGATCTGCGCGCGAAACTTCTCGGTCTGACCGCGTAGCTCTTCCTCCGAAATGGTCTGGAGCCGGGCATAGTGCTCGTTGATCTCGTCCACGATCGGCTGAACGCGCTTGCGCTCACGATCGTGGCGAGTTCCAAACACTCCGCTCAGCAGTCCTGTCAACGCCATTTACTAGTCTTCCTCACCAGGCAGTCGCTCCACATCAACGATAGAGCCCGCGAGCTTCGATGAACATCTCGACGCCTTCGGGCACGAATCCCTTGATCGATTTTTTTGCGCGCCGACGCTCTCTGATCTCGGTGGAAGACACATCCACCCGTCGCGTAGACACGGTTACCACACCCTCCGCTGCGACATCGGTCCAGAGCTCACGGTCTCCGGATCTCAGCATCGCGGCCAGCGTTGCCAGCTCGCGAATCCGCTCCGGATTGCGCCACTGCGGAAACCCGACCAGCGCGTCCTGTCCCATCAAAAGAAAGAGCTGCGCCCCCTTGAACCGCTCCGCCAGATGCTCCAGCGTGTCAACCGTGTAAGATAACCCTTTACGGTTGATTTCTGTGTCGTCGACGGCGTAGTTCGCGTCGTCGGCGATCGCGAGACGAACCATCTCCAGCCGATCTTGTGGTGACGCTACTGGCGGCGTTCCCACCTTGAATGGCTGCGCCCAGACCGGAATGAAAATCAGCCTGTCGAGCGTGAGCGACTCGCGCGCATCGGCGGCCAGAAGAAGGTGACCGACGTGGGGTGGATCGAAGGTGCCGCCGAAGACCCCAATTCGCATCGG
>DHJO01000097.1:0-428 GCA_002404375.1 Gemmatimonadales bacterium UBA4718
CTCTCGAACACGAACCAGTTGTGGGGACTGATGTGGGGAATCCTCGTTTTCGGTGAACTGCGCGGCGCGTCCCACTCCGTATTGGCGCAGGTCATCGGCGGATCGATCGTGATGGCGCTCGGCGCCGGCGTCATCGCTCTTTCGTCAGTGAGTCGCGGCGAGCATTTGCACTGGCAGAAAGCGGCGGCGAGCGAAGGTGCGCGGTATGGTGTCGATCCTGAATACACGCGATCGCGAATCGCCGGCGAAGACACCAGCTCGATCGTCCGCCGGCGCACGTGGATAGACTGGCTGGTGGTGAGTGTCGCGACGGCGACGATCATCGGGTTTGCGCTCGTGGCGCGCGCGCCTCAGATCGCGCTGCGATGGGAGTGGGCGGCCATGCTCGTAGTGGCAACGCTGGGAATGCTCGTGGGAGTGGGCGTCGC
>DHJO01000097.1:448-7649 GCA_002404375.1 Gemmatimonadales bacterium UBA4718
CCCGCAACGCTTTTTGGATTGCCTGCTCGGCGAGCGGCGCCATTATCCGGTATCCGGCTTCATTAGGGTGGACACCATCGCTGGCAAGCTCGCTGCGCATTCCGCCGCGCGCGTCGGCCATCGCGGAGTGATAGTCGAGATACACCGCTCCGTGTTCGCCTGCGTAATCCTTCATCCATTTGTTGAGCGCGATGATCTTTGGCGCCGGCTCCAGGCCCGGCTTCCACGGATAGTCGTAGACGGGAAGCACCGACGACAGCACGACGCGAATTCCGTTCGCCTTCGCCAGCTCCGCCATTGAGGCGATGTTGTCCTCGATCATCTCGAGTGTCGACGGCCCGGTGTTGCCGGCGATGTCGTTGGTACCGGCGAGGATCACTACGACTTTTGGCTTCAGCTCAATGACATCCTGGCGAAACCGGACGAGCATCTGCGGCGTTGTCTGCCCGCCGATGCCCCGGCCGATGTATGGTTTGCCGGGAAACATTGTGGCGAAGTAGGGCGCCCAACCTGCGGTGATCGAGTTGCCGAGAAAGACCACACGATTTTCGTTTTTCACAGGCGGAGAGAGTTTGGCGTTCGCTTCGCGGTACCTCTGTAGATTCGCCCAATCGTTGCGGAGTTGCTCATCCTGCGCTTTTTGGCGTTTGGCGATCTCTTCGGCGCTTGGTGGAGCGGGCTGCGCGGCCGGCACAGCCGGCGGAGTCGGTTGCTGCGCGGCAACGTGAGTCGCAAGAGAGAGACACAATAGGAGAGGAGCGATCGCGGTCTTCGTTTTCGCCGACATGACTGTACTCCAACGGTTTGGGCGATTGGAAAAGTTATCGCTAATCGCGAGCTCCGTTAGGGACGAGGAGGAGTGCTAGAAACGGATCTCGGTGCCGACGCGCCAACCGCTGTGCGAGGCGACTGGGGGCTGGATGATGGGCGTAGCCGTCGACCTGTGGCGAAGATGCTTTGAGTTCGCGCGTTCCGCGGCATGAGGGGCGTCGCGAGCACTTGAGATCCATTCCCATATGCCGGCTCCAACTAATGCCACGCCGAGCACCTGATGCGGCCACTGCGGACCAGATTTACAAGGAGTTGTGCTGAGAAAGCTCAACATGCATCTGTCCCAGATGAACGCCATCGCACCCACTCCTATTCCTCCGACAACAGCCTCATAGATAAAGAAGCCCTGAACATACTCTCCGGCATAAATGTGCCCGGCTCCCGGAATGACACTCCCCAGAATGAGGGCGCGCTTCGGATTACGGAAAAGCGGTGCGACCCAATGGACCGTCGAATCAGCCGTGACAGTGGTGGTGCCTTGACCTCTCAACGGTGAGGTCCAGACGGAGACCAAGAGGAGACCTGCGAATGCCTTCATTGTTACCTCCCTCTCTTTGTGGTGCATGCACGTGGGAGATAAGGATGCGCTGCGGTCGTCGCGAGCTGAATACGTCAAACGACGTAGGGGGCGGATAGCACAGTTCTAGACGCGTACTACGTACAAATGCGTACTGTGACCGGAGCGCCAAGCGGGTAATGTGAACGCATGACAGAGCCCGCCGTTACCCTGACCGACTATGCGCTGGCGATCGAATGCGCGATTTTTGTGGTTGCGCTCGCCCGCCTTGACGCGCGCGACAAGCAGCTGTGCTTCTGGTTCATCGTGTTCTTCGCCTCCATCGGCGCGGCGTCGGTCTTTGGGGGAACCGTGCACGGATTCTTTCTCGCGGCGTCGAGTCCCGGCCGGCGGATTCTCTGGCCGGCCACACTGCTGGCAATTCTCGTGACTAGCCTCGCCCCGTGGAACATCGGCGCGGTTCTTCAGCTCGGTGAGCGCAAGGCGGCCCTCGTTCGCCGCCTCGCCATCGCTCAGCTCGTCCTGTTTTCGGTCGGCGTGCTCTTCGTTACGAGCAAGTTCTACGTCGGGATCATCGCTTATTTGCCGAGCACGCTGTTTCTGCTCTTCGCGCTGGTAACGACTTATCGTCGCCGGCCGGATCCCGCGATTCGCTGGGGAGTTGCCGGTCTCGCGCTCACTCTTGTCGCGGCGGTGTTGCAGCAGCTTCGTGTCGGCATTCACCCGGTCTACTTCAATCACAACGCGCTCTACCACGTCATTCAAGGCGCCGCGCTCGGGATGATCTTTGTCGCTGCTCGATCGATCTCGCGCGCCTGGCCGCTAATTCGGAGGAGCCATGATATCAAGACGCGAATTTCTTGAGCTGGCCGCGAAGGCCGGCATTGCCACGGCTGTTCCCGGCTGCATTCCGCGTCATTACGCGGAGTCGTCAACCGATAGCGTCTCGGTCAACGACGTCCACTCGCACCTGAATCCTACGAGAGTGCATGACGTCGTTCACCCCGAGTCTATTGATGCAGTGCAGTCCGTCGTTCGCGCGGCTCGCCGCGATGGGAGAGGAGTGAGCGTTGCCGGCGGCAGGCACGCCATGGGTGGCCAGCAGTTCGCGACGAGCTCGACCCTGATTGACATGAATGGTCTCACGCATGTCATCGAGTTCGATCGAGTTCGCGGCGAGATCGAGGTCGAGGCTGGCATTCAGTGGCCAGAGCTTTACCAGTATCTCCTTGAAAGCCAGGTGAACGAGAAGAAGCCTTGGGCATTCATTCAGAAGCAGACCGGGGCGGACAAGCTGAGCATCGGCGGCGCACTCGCGGCGAACGTGCACGGGCGCGGGCTGAGGCTCCCACCATTCGTCGGCGATGTCGTCGCATTTACGATTGTGGGCCCCGACGGCGTAGTGCGCCGCTGCAGCAGGACGGAGAACCCCGTGATCTTTCGCGCGGCAATCGGCGGATACGGACTGTTCGGAGCGATGGTCAACGTGCGGCTGCGCCTGACTCCGCGCCACAAGGTGCAGCGCACGGTCGAAGTAATCGACATCGCCGATCTCCCGGCGATGTTCGACACACGCATCGCCGCCGGTTACCAGTACGGCGATTTCCAGTTCGCCACTCAGCTCGATCCCGAGGCGCTCCTTCGTAAAGGAGTCTTCTCGTGTTATCGCCCGGTCGACGACGGTACGCCGATGCCATCGACCCGCACCCGGCTCACTCCGGAGAACTGGCGCGAGCTGATCCTGCTTGCGCACGTGGATCGCGCCCGCGCCTTTCAGGCGTACTCGAGTTATTACCTCACGACGTCTGGTCAGTACTACTGGTCCGACGAGCATCAAATGAGCACCTACATTCCCGACTATCACGAAGCGCTCGGCGCGCGACTGGGAGAATACGCGCGCGGAACCGAGATGATCTCGGAGATATACGTGCCTCGCGACGCCCTTGTTCGGTTCCTCGTGGATGTTCGCTCGGATTTCCTCGAGCACAAGACGGATCTGATCTACGGCACCATCCGTCTGATCGAGCGTGACACCGAGACGATGCTTCGCTGGGCGAAGCAGCCTTACGCTTGCATCATCTTCAACATTCACGTCATGCCGGATCCCGCGGGTATCGAGAGAGCCAAGCAGGAGTTCCGCCGGCTAATCGATCGCGGACTTCAATACGGCGGGAGCTACTACCTCACGTATCACCGGTGGGCGGAGCGGAGGCAGGTCGCCGCGGCGTATCCTGAGTTCCCTGAATTCCTGCGTCTCAAGCGCCGGCTCGATCCGGCGGATGTTTTTCAGAGCGACTGGTACCGCCACTACAAGACGATGTTCGCCGATCAGCTCTAGTCAGGTGACCTGGAACGCTTATACGATAGCGGCGAGCGCCGACGCGCGCTCTGGCGCGAGGCAGGGAGGAATCGTCAATATTCCCGGGTCATGCCGACGCAAGACACGCTGTTACGGTGGGAGAATTTCTACATCATCGTGGGATCGTCTGCGGGCGCGCTCACGGGGCTGCAGTTCGTGGTCATGGCACTCGTGGCGGACTCCCAGTCACGAACCGACACGAGCACCATCGACACCTTTGGCACCCCGACGGTCGTTCACTTCTGTGCCGTATTACTGGTTTCCTCGCTCCTCAGCGCGCCGTGGCCCGCGCTCTCGCAAGCCTCCGCCGCCATCGGGATCTGTGGAGCAGCGGGCGTCATCTACAGTCTGATCGTCGTCCGGCGAGCGCGACACGTAACAGCTTACAAACCGGAATTGGAAGACTGGATCTTTCACTGCGTGCTTCCGTTGGTGGCGTACACAACGCTCCTTTTCGCCGCTATTGCGCTCACGTTCCGGCACGTGCCCGCGCTTTTTGGAGTTGCGCTGTTCACCCTGATTCTCCTCTTCGTCGGTATCCACAACGCCTGGGACACCGTTACGTACGTGACTGTTGCTCGGAAGCCGCGGCCGACGATGGGGGAAGAGACCCCTCGACCGCCTTCTTGAGCCCGTCGAGCACCATCGTCCAGTTCTTCGCGTATTCCTGACGATTCTCCGGTGTGAGTGGCTCCGCGTCGTTCTGATTCGTTTGCGTGAGCAAGACCTCAGTGCCGCCCTTCGTGGGTCGAAGGTCGAAAGTCACGATGTGGTAGTTCTCGGGCTTGTCTTCCATGCCGGAAAGTGGGCTCCAGTGGGTGAAGGCCAGCCGTTTGCCGACATCGAACGCCTGAATGTTTCCCTTGTCCTCGTATGGCTTCCCCTTCCACGCGCCCCGGAATCGAATCGGGCTGCCCACGCGCCAGTCGGTAGAGATGTCGGAGCCAAAGAAGAACTGCTTGAGCGTGCTCGCGGTCGTCAGTGCTTTCCAGACCGCTGCGGGAGGTGCGTTCACCGTCGTTTGTACCTGCGAGGCCTGAGTCGCCATGGAAGTATCCTCACGAACTGAAACCACGGTGCTGCCTGCTTCCCGCTGATCGCCACGCGCTTTTCGCCTTGAAACGTCGAGACGCCACTCGAAGGGTACCGGGCACAGGCAGTTGCTTGTGCTCTAACGCCAAGAGAAAGGTCATGATGTTCTTGCCGACCGCGGGCAGCAACCAGCAGGCAGCAGCGTAGTTTCAGTTGCCGTTCATGCCTACCTGATCGGCCACGTCCCTCCGACCGCCTTGTAAACCGCAACGAGGGCCGTCGCGGCCGACGTGTATCCCTGGGTCAGCTGGCTTTCCGCGTCGAGTAATGTCCGTTCCGCATCCAGCACCTGGAGAAAATCCGTGAGCCCCGCTTCGAATCGCTGTTGCGCCAGATCTGCCGCGCGGGCGCTCGAGCGTACAGCGCTCTCGAGGATCGCCAGACGCGCGTGCGCCCGATCGTAGGTCACGAGCGATCCCTCGCTCTCCTCGAGAGCTTGAAGAACGGTCGCGTTGTATGTGGCTTGCGCCTCTTCCTGCCCTGCTTGCGCTACCTCCACTCTCTGTCGCACTCGCCCTACGTCGAAGAGCGGAAAACTCACTACCGGTCCGATCAGAAGCCTGGAAGTGCCTCGCTTGAACAGGGAATCGGCCGCCGTCGCTGCGTAACCGGCACGCGCCGACAACGTCACCCGCGGCAGATATTCCGCTCGCGCTGCCCCGACGAACAACGATCGCGCCGCAAGCTGTCGCTCCGCGCGTAGGACGTCGGGCCGACGATGAACGAGTTGGTCGGGAGAGCCCACAAACAAAGTGTCCGGAAGACGCAGCAGCGGTCCCGTGTCGAGCAGCGCTGCCGGAAGAGCGTTCGGAACACGCCCGAGCAACACAGCCAGTCGGTTTCTGTCCAGCGCGATCTGCGATTCGACCAGCGGTGTCGTCGCTAGGGTGAGATACAGCACGGATTTCGCGCGCTCTGTATCGAATGCCGTCCCGCGACCCGCCGCCAGGCGATCCTCCGTGAGCCTCACGATCTTGCGCTGATTCGCCGCGTTCCGGCCGGACACCGCGAGCTGCCGTTGAGCTCCTCGCAGATCGAAGTAGGTGCGCGCGACTTCGGCGGCGACGCTCACCTGAACGTCCTCGAGACCATACTCCGACGATTCGGCGAGCGCCCCCTGCGCTTTCACCGTTCGGCCCACACGGCCGAACATGTCGACCTCCCAAGATGCGTCAAAGCCCACGTCCCACAATTGCGACGCTGGAAGCTGGGACGCCACGCCGGGGGTCTGTGCCACCGAGAATTGCTGGCGCGATGTGCTACCTGTTCCTGTTATCGTCGGCACGAGATCGTACGCCGCGAGGCGTCGCGCCGCGCGGGCACTCGTGAGACGCGACTCGGCGACGCGAACATCCAGGTTCGCGCGCTGGGCTTCACGAATCAGCATCGTCAGCGTGCTGTCGCCGAGGTCGCTCCAGAACGGAGTCGACGCCAGCGCCGTACTGACCTGGATCGCGCGCGTCGGGATATCCTCCGACGCACCGCGCGCGTCGGCGGACACAGGCGTGATGCTGCTGACACTATATGTGGAAGGAACCGGCACTTCGGGTGCGCGGTACGCCGGCGTGGAGCAAGCGGCCAGCAGCCCGGCGAACGCCGTCAGGATCTTACGCATGACTGCTACCCTCATTCCCCGTTGCCAGCGATGGGCGCCAGGCATGGAGAGGTTGTATGTCCTCTGGTTCTGGTGCTGGCTCCTTCTTGCGCCGATCGACGACGCCGCGAACAAGCACGTAGAAGAGTGGTGTGAAGAGAAGTCCGAGGAAGGTGACTCCAAGCATTCCGGAGAACACCGCGATGCCCATCACGCGCCGCATCTCCGCGCCCGCTCCACTCGCAATAATGAGTGGGATGACGCCGGCGATGAACGCAAAGGATGTCATCAGAATCGGGCGCAGTCTGATCCGGGCGGCCTCGAGCGCAGCGGTAAATCGATCGCGTCCCTGCCGCTCCAAATCCCGTGCGAACTCGACTATAAGAATCGCGTTCTTGCACGCAAGTCCCACGAGCACGAGCAGGCCGATCTGGGTGAAGACGTTGTTGTCGCCGCGAGTCAGCCACACGCCGGCGATCGCGGAAACCAGCGACATCGGCACGATCAACACTATTACGAGCGGCAACGACCAGCTCTCGTACTGCGCGGCGAGAACGAGGAAGACAAGCAGAATGCAGAGTGGGAAAACCAGGATGGCGGTGTTGCCAGCCAGCTTCTGCTGATAGGTGAGCTCGGTCCACTCGTAGCCGATGCCATTCGGCAACGTCTCGTTGGCAAGCCGTTCCATTGTTTGCACGGCTGCTCCGGCGCTCGTACCCGGAGCCGCGCTGCCGCTGATGTCCGCGGCTGGGTAACCATTGTAATGAGTGACCTGGTCCGGCCCGTACGACTGCTTCATCGTCAGCAC
>DHJO01000242.1:0-6376 GCA_002404375.1 Gemmatimonadales bacterium UBA4718
CGCGGCGGCCGCGTCCTCGATGTGATGCGCTTCGTCCACCACGAGTCGCGTGTATGCGGGAATCACCGCGGTGTCTTCCCAGTTCTGCTGCGCGCGCCGCACGGCGACGTCGGACATCAGCAGGTGATGGTTCACGACCACGACATCAGCCTTCGCCGCCGCGCGTCGCGCCTGGAAGAGAAAACAGGCTCCGTAATGGGGGCAAGAGGATTTGCGGCACAGATCGGGCTCCGCCGCCACTTCGTCCCACACCTCGGGCCGCGGAGGCGCGGCGAGATCGGCGAGCGATCCGTCGGTCGTTTGCTCCGCCCAATCAACGATCGCGTCCAGCTCGGCGCGCGAATCGTCGGCGAGAAGTGTAGACGCGAGCAGCTTGCTCTGCGCGAGCCGCAACAGGCAGACGTAGTTCCGCCATCCCTTGAGCAGTGCGAACCGGACTTCCTGCTCTCCTTCGAACGCCTTCGCGAGAAACGGAAGGTCCTTTCGTACGAGCTGTTCCTGGAGGTTGATCGTGTTCGTCGAGACGACGGTGCGCTCTCCGTTGGTGGCAGCCCAGCGCAGCGCGGGAACCAGATACGCGAGCGATTTTCCGACGCCTGTCCCCGCTTCCAGCAGACCCACTCCACCATCGTTGTAGAGATCCGCGACGACACCGGCCATCTCCCGCTGGCTCAGGCGGTCTTCGTACTGCACGAGCTCTCGGGCAACCGCGCCAGCGGGGCCAAGATCGTGTTCGACGGCGCCGCGGTCGAGCGGAGTGCGCTCGCGCTCCTCAATGAGTTCTTCCACAACTGGCGACGTGGGAGTGTATACGATTGGAACATCCCAATCCGGGCGCGCGATCATGATTCGCTCTCGTGCGCGAGCTTGTAGGCGAGATTGCGCGGCGCGCCGAGGCCCGACATTAGATGTTCCATTACGTCGCGTGGCGAATTCCCCGAGGCGCGCAGCTTCCTTGCCGCGTCACTCAGCTCGCTTTCCGAGACGGGTGACTTCTCGGCACCCGCAATCACCAGCACCACTTCTCCCTTGGGAACTGCATCCTTGTATATGGCCGACAGCTCGGACACGCTGCCGCGCCTGAACTCTTCGAACTGCTTGGTCAGCTCGCGCGCAACGACCGCCGGTCTTTCGCCTGCGCCAGCATCCGCAAGAGCATCGAGTGTCGCGCCAACGCGATTGGCCGCTTCGAACATCACGACGGTTGATTGCGACGCCACAACATCGGCGATCATCCCGCTCCGCTCACGTCCCTTGCGCGGAAGAAAACCCACAAAGGTGAATCTCTCGAGCGGCATGCCGGACCCAACGATCGCCGCCATCACCGCGGACGCGCCAGGAATTGGCACCACGGGAAGATTCGCCTCGAGGGCCGCCGCGACCAATCGCGAACCCGGATCGGAGATGAGCGGCGTCCCCGCATCGGAGATCAGTGCGATCGAATCGCCGGCACGCAGCCTCGCGACGAGCTTCGGAGTCTCCTGCGCCTCNNCGATGCGTCATGTCTCCCAGATTGCCGATGGGAGTGCTCACCAGATACAGAGTCCCCGCGCGCGCGGAGCTCATTGCCCGGCTGGCGCAGGCCTCCGCTGCCTACGCGGCGTGCTGCTTGAACTTCTCCGCCAGAGCCGGCTTGCCGACGAACCCGATCACCTGATCGACGAGCTTCCCATCCTTGAAGAAGAGAATCGCCGGGATCGAGCGCACGTTGAACTTCGTAGAGGTCTTTATGTTCGTGTCGACGTCGACCTTGGCCACCTTGGCCTTGCCCTGATATTCGATTGCAAGCGCATCCAGAACCGGAGCGATCATGCGGCATGGCGCACACCAGGTCGCCCAGAAATCGACCACGGCGAGGCCCTTGTGCTGCTCAATCTGCAGCTCGAAATCGGAATCAGTCACTTCCAGCGCATTCGACATTGTGTAATCTCCAAGCCACGGATTACCCGTGGAGCTTCGTCGGTTAATTTCAGTGGGAGCGAAGCCCCCTCATCAATTCAATTTAATGACCCCATCAACCCCGCGCGGCCCCCGCGTTTCCCATATTGGGATCGCGGTCGAGGCAATCGCCCAGAGCCTGCCGTTTTTCCGGGATGTATTGGGTCTGCGCGAGGTGACCCTCGACGATTCCGATGGCGCCCGGATAGTGGGGCTCAGTGCCGGCGAGCCATTGGTAGAGCTACTGGAGGCGGACGATCCAGCCTCGCCAATCGCGCGGTTCGTGGCGAAGCGCGGACCGGGAATCCATCATATCTGCTTTTCGGTCGACGACCTCGACGCCATGCTCGAGCGCTGTCGCGCGGCCGGCGTTCGGCTCATCGACGAACGGCCGCGCATCGGCGCGGAGGGAAAGCGGATTGCTTTCCTGCACCCCAGCTCAACAGGTGGGGTGCTGGTGGAGCTGTCAGATCATTGAGCGCGGGACGTTCCCGGGTTCCCGCAGAAGTCACGCACTGCCGCGATATCCATGTTGTCGATGTACCAACGGTCGCCCGGACCCCGGATCGCATAAAACGTGGTTGCCCGAATAAGATTTCCTTTCTTCAGCTCGACGCTGACCTCTCGATGTCCGCCCTGCCCAGACCTTTCGCCGAGAATCCGATAACTGTCGTTGTTGAAGTAGCAGGCGAGAATGATCTCGCGCTTCTCCAGCTCGGTTCTATCCATCGTTTCGCGGGCCGGACCGTTGTTCGTTCCAAAGACGGTGGACATCGCCTGCAGATCGCGCAATTTGACGGCGCCGAGAAACTGATCAACAGCGAGCCGTGCGCTTGCTCCTCCAGTGAGCTGACCGTTGGTGGATCCGCGCTGGGTCGCGCTCGAGCAAGCGGCGAGAAGAAACAGACCAGCAAATATTTTTAAGGACACGATAGAATTCTCCACGAGATTAGAGCTGCGACCTACGGACGGTGACAATGCAGGCAAAGCAACAACGGCTCTACATCAATATCGACCATGTGGCGACTCTGCGGCAGGCTCGGCGGGGACAGGAACCTGATCCGGTCGAGGCCGCGACCGTATGCGAGGCAGCCGGTGCGGACGGAATCACAGCTCATCTGCGCGAAGACCGGCGCCACATGCAGGACGCCGACATAGAGAAGCTCAAGAAGACCTTGAGGACCTACTTCAATCTCGAGATGGCGTGCGTGGCCGAGATGCTGGAGCTAGCTCGTCGGCTGAGGCCCGAGCAGGTCACGCTCGTTCCGGAGCGCCGCGAGGAGATCACGACCGAGGGCGGTCTCGACATTACCAGTGATCCCGCGCGCATCCGGAACGCCGTGGAGTCACTCGACGGCGCCGGGATCCGGGTGAGTCTCTTCATCGACCCGACTCGCGCCGCGGTCGAACAGTCGAAGAAGCTCGGCGTTCCGGCCATCGAGCTGCACACCGGAAGCTACTCGCACGATCCCGACTCGGACGCGGCGCTTGACGCGCTCCGCGATTCAGCGCGGCGGGCGGCGGATCTGGGACTCGCTGTTCACGCCGGTCACGGTCTCAATCTGCGGAACGTCGCTGCCGTCGCGGCAATTCCCGAGATCGAGGAGCTCAACATCGGCCACTCCATCATCAGCAGAGCGATTTTCATCGGGCTGGACCGCGCGGTCAGGGAAATGGGCGAAGCGATGCGCGCTGCTCGGTCGTCATAGTGGGAGCGAGACTTTGACTGCAATCGCCGGACGGGCGACCTTTCCGGCTATGATCTGGAGAAAGTGCTGATGACGACGCCGGGCCGGCTGCTTGATTTCTTCACACTCGAGGCAAGTGAGTATCTCACTCGCCTGGAGTCGCTCGTCACGCAGCAGGTAATGCCCGCGTCAGACGCGACGCAGCTCGCCGCCGCGGCGCGCGGCCTGCGCGGCAGCGCGACGATGGCCAAGGCAAGCGAGCTCGCACGATTGGCCACCAGTGTGGAGCGCATCGCCGGCGGCGTCGTTCAGGGCGCTACGAAGTGGGACCCGGAGGTGCAGCGCTTGATGGTCGGCGCGATCGAGGATCTGAAGCTCCTCGTGCGCTCCGTGCGCACATGGGGTGCCGAGCAGGACGCGCGCGTCGAAGAAAGTCTCCGCCGTCTTGCACGCTACGGTCCAGCCAGGGAAGTGCGCAACGACGATATGATCGTCCCGATCTCACAGCTTTTCTACAACGACGACGGGCAGCATGTCGTGTACGTCGCGCCCAATCCCAAGACGCACTACGAGCAACAGCTCCGCGAAACCGGACGCATCGGACCCGGGACGCTTTCGCCCGAAGTGAAGCGCATGCCCACGCCGGCAGAGGCAAGGGCTGCTTCCGACGCGAAAACTCCTCCGCGCGGCAAGGAGTTGCGTGACGTTCTGAATTCGAGTCTCGCCACGATGCGATCCCTCGAGAACCGGAATTCCGGACCGCAGGCGCCGGCCACCGAGCTCGTGCCGATTCAGGACCTTCTGTACAAGGGACAGCGCGCCATCGAGCGCGCCGCCGAGATTCGGCGCGCGCTCAAGAAAAGCGGAACGGCTCCGACTCGCGCGCTCGTCGACGAGCTCGTCGATCTGGTCGAGCTGGCTTCGACCGAGTAGCAGTTGAAGCCAGGATGGCGCGCCGCGCTCGGAGGCGTGCTGAGCGCGGCGCTCATCTACTGGACGCTTCATGGAATCTCGCCCGCCGAGGTAGCGCACAAGCTTTCGGAAGCAGACCCGCTCCTTTTCCTTGGATCGATCATTTGTGCGACCGCGATTTTCCCGGTTCGCGCGCTCCGTTGGCGAACGATCCTCGAGCCGGTCGCGTCGAGAATCGCGTTCGGTCCATTGTGGCGCGCGACAGCGATAGGAATGATGGTGAACAACGTGCTTCCCGCACGTGCCGGAGAATTCGCCAGAGCATATGCGTTGAAAAAGGAAGCGCAGGTTCCCTTCGCTACGGGCCTCGCCTCGCTCGTCGTAGATCGGCTGTTCGACGCGATCGTGCTCCTTCTCCTGGCGGCCTTCGCCCTTCTCGATCCGGCGCTTTCCGGGGCGCAAACGGTCGCCGGCCGGCCACTCAGCTCATTCGCGACCGGGGCGGGCGCTGTAGTTCTGGTTCTCCTTGTTGGCACCTACGCTCTCATCTTTTTTCCGACCCAGCTGCTGAGACTGTTCGAGCTGTTCGCGAGGCGGGTGTCTCCGTCGGTGGAGGAGCGTGGCCGGCGCGTTCTGGAAACTTTCATGCAGGGGTTGAGCGTGCTCCGCTCGCCAGGGCGTTTCGCCGCGGTATTCGGGTGGTCGATCGCACACTGGCTGCTCAACGGACTCGGAATCTGGTTGGCATTCAAAGCCGTCGGGATTGGCGCCCCATTTTCCGCGGCGCTCTTTATTCAGGCGTTCATCGCCCTCGGCACGGCAGTGCCGGCGGCGCCGGGGTTTTTCGGCGTGTTCGAGTACATGTCCGTTCAGGGGCTCTCCGTCTACGGCGTTGGTCGGCAGCAGGCCGCGACATGGGCAATCGGGTATCACCTGTTCACTTTCATTCCGATCACGCTCATCGGCGCTTACTACTTCACACGCCTCGGCGTGAGGCTTCGGGATCTTCAAACGTCGAGCGACTCCGCGGCATGAGCGGGCGCGCGGCACGCATGCTGGCACAAGCGAAGATCAACCTCGCCCTCCGGGTATTCGGAAAGCAGGCCGATGGTTTTCACTCGATCGAGACCGTGTTTCTCCGCCTCGATCTCGGGGACGATGTCGAGATTCGCACCACTCGCGGCGAGCGCTCATTGCGCTGCTTCGAGATGCGCGACAAGCGTCCGGAGGAAAACCTTGCCTATCGCGCGGCGGAGCTGTTCGCCAACGAGACCGGTTGGCCGAAAGGGTTCGAGATCGAGATCGTGAAGAACGTTCCCATCGGCGGTGGACTCGGCGGAGGAAGCGCGGACGCGGCAGCGGTGCTGCAGATCCTGAACACCCTCTCCAGCAAGCCAATGGGCAACGAGAAGCTGCTCGAGCTGGCAGGGCGAGTCGGTTCGGACACTCCGTTTCTCGCGAGTGATTACGTGATGGCGCTTTCCTGGGGACGGGGCGAAAGACTGTTGCGACTCAAGCCCCTTCCGTCCCGGGATGTTCAGCTTTTTTTCCCTCCCTTCGGCATCGACACTGGCGAAGCCTACGCCCTGCTCGACGCAGCGCGCGGACCTTACGCCGGCNNTCTCGGAGGTCGGTCGGAAAACGATCGACTCTGAAGCCGAGGTTCCGGCGCTCGAGATTCCCGAAGGCACGAAACGCATTGTCACTCGCACCGCCGAGAGCGTTGTCCCCGTGGAGCTTCTGGACTAGCTTTCCGTTCCCGCTGCCCCTTCGTCCAATGGCAGGACATCGGTCTTTGGATCCGGTAATGGTGGTTCGAATCCACCAGGGGCAATTGA
>DHJO01000242.1:6462-9599 GCA_002404375.1 Gemmatimonadales bacterium UBA4718
TGAGATCGCGCAAACGCTGGATGTGCCGTTCTGCAAGACTACGGTCACCCGCTTTGCCGACGGCGAGATCTTCGTACGCATCGACGAGAACGTCAGAGGGAACGACGTCTTCATCGTGCAGCCGACAAATCCGCCGGCCGACAACATCATGGAGCTTCTGCTCCTGATCGACGCGGCGCGCAGGGCTTCGGCAGCGCGCATCACCTGCGTGATGCCGTACTACGGGTACTCGAGGCAGGACCGCAAGGACCAGCCGCGGGTGGCGATTGGAGCGAAGCTGCTTGCGAACATGATCACCGTCGCCGGCGCAAACCGTGTTCTCGGAATTGATTTTCATCAGCACCAGCTGCAGGGGTTCTTCGATGTTCCGGTCGATCACCTGTACGCTGCGCCTGTTTTTGTTTCGCATTACAGAAAGAAGAATTTGCACGATCTCGTCGTCGTCGCGCCCGACGTTGGCTCGGCGAAAATGGCGAGGGGATTCGCCAAGAGGCTCAACGGCTCACTCGCGATCATCGACAAGAGACGTCCGAAGCCGAACGTGTCCGAGGTCGTCAACGTCGTTGGTGAAGTCGAAGGAAGGGATTGCTTGCTCGCGGACGATATGATCGACACCGCGGGTACGGTGTCCGAAGCGGCAATTGCTCTGAAGGAGCTGGGCGCGCGCGACATATACGTTTGTGCCACGCACGCTCTGATGTCAGGTCCGGCTGTCGAGAGGTTGAGTAAAGCTCCGATCAAGGAAGTGACTGTGACTGATACCGTCATGATCCCGCCGGACAAAAGATTCTCGACTTTGCACGTGTTGTCGGTAGGCGAGCTTCTGTCGAAGGCGATTCGCTACATTCACAGTGAGCAATCGGTAAGCTCGCTCTTCGAGCAGTAGAGGTTCAGATGGCTGAAGTGATCGAGAAAGTCGCGAAAGAGTTCGCGGCAGCAGTTTTGGACTTTATCGAATGGGCGTTCGACAGGCTGGTCGCGCCCATAGGGAAGAATTAGTCATGGCAACCGTTTCATTCAACGCCACCGCTCGCGACGCAGTGGGCAAGGGCGCGGCACGCACACTTCGCAGCAAGGGAGAGATCCCCGCTGTGATCTACGGACACGGCCGCGAGCCGCAGCCACTTTCGCTCAACGCGCGAGACCTCGACAAGATGCTCGGCCACATTCAGGCGGAGAGCACTGTGATTGAAGTCACGGTCGGGAGCACGACTTCCAAGACCCTGATTCGCGAGATCCAGCGGCACCCGATCAGGCGCCAGATCCTTCACGTCGATTTCCAGGCGCTCGTCGCCGGAGAGAAGGTGACGGTCAGCATCCCGATCCTGCTCCAGGGAATCCCGGAGGGCGTCCGGCTAGGCGGCGGAGTTCTCGACCAG
Source organism: Gemmatimonadales bacterium UBA4718 (assembly GCA_002404375.1). Classification (GTDB taxonomy): domain Bacteria; phylum Gemmatimonadota; class Gemmatimonadetes; order Gemmatimonadales; family Gemmatimonadaceae; genus UBA4720. The sequence continues at coordinate 7,842 of DHJO01000242.1, forward strand.
ACGCTGCGTGAAGTCGAAATCGAAGTCGATCCGTCCAACATCCCTGATCACGTCGAGTACGACGTCACGAACCTTGTGATCGGCGATTCGGTGCACGTCAGCGATCTGAAGGTGCCCGAAGGCGTCAAAGTGCTCGACGATCGCGAGACGTCGGTTGCGGTAGTCGCCGCTCCGCGCGCGGTGATCGAAGAGACGGCCGCGGTTGAAGCTGTGGAAGGCGCAGAAGGCGTTGCCGCTGAGCCCGAAGTCATCGGCAAGGGTCTTGGTGACGAGGAAGAGGGCGAGGGCGGCGACGAGTCGGCCGGCAAGAAGGGCGGCGAATCGCCTGGCAAGAAGTAATGCGACCTCACGTTCATCTAGGGCGATTTGGCTCCGCTATTGGATAGCCCTTGAAGGTCATAGTCGGTCTCGGGAATCCGGGCCGCGAGTACGCCGCGACACGTCACAACGTCGGCTGGTGGCTGATCGACCACCTCGCCGACGTTTGGCATTTTGACGGGTGGAAGAAGGAGGGCGAGGCGCACGTGACAAACGGCACCGTCGGCGGAGTGAAAGTCCGACTGGTCAAGCCGCAGACTTACATGAACCTCAGCGGGCAGGCGCTCAAGAATTACGCACGCCGCCCGTTCTGGAGCGCCGCCAAGGATTTGCTCGTTGTCGTCGATGAGGTGCAGATACCCGTTGGACGCTATCGGATTCGCGCCCGCGGAAGCGCCGGCGGCCACAACGGGTTGAAGAGTGTGGAGCAAGCGCTCGGCAGCCAGGAGTACCCGCGACTGCGAATTGGCGTTGGACCCAGTGAAGAGCGCAAAGGGGTTTATGGGGATCTCGCCGATTTTGTGCTCGCCCCATTCGCGCGCGACGAACGCGAGGATGTTCTCGCTCTGCTCCCTCAGCTCGCGGCGACTGTCGAGACGTGGCTCAAGGACGGCGTCGAGAAGGCGATGACCCTTCATAACCGGGCGCCCACGTCTGAAGAGTGAAAGCAACTGAACGGGTGCGAGTTGTGAGTAGCGTAGCGGGCAGTCGATAGTTCACGACGTCGGGACGTTTCCCGGCGCGATTCTCCGTACAGGCAAATGCATGTGCCGTAATTCCATTGAGCGACGTCCCGACGTCGTGAACTGACAACTCGCACCTACGCTACTGACGTCTCGCACCCGTTCAGTTGCACTTCACACATTATCTTCAGTCCCAATGTTAAAGCTCGGTATAGTCGGCCTCCCCAACGTCGGGAAATCGACACTCTTCAACGCGCTCACGGCTGCGAAGGCTGAAGCGGCGAACTATCCCTTTTGCACGGTCGAGCCGAACGTTGGCATGGTCGAGGTGCCAGACTCGCGCCTTGGTGAGCTCGCCAGAATAGTGCAGCCGAAGAAGACGGTGCCGGCGGTCGTCCAGTTCGTGGACATCGCCGGTCTCGTCAAGGGAGCGGCTGAGGGCGAGGGGCTCGGCAACAAGTTTCTCTCCAACATTCGGGAGACGGACGCCATCGTCCACGTGGTCCGCTGCTTCGAGGATCCGGATGTCACCCACGTCATGGGCGCAGTGGATCCGGTGCGGGACCGCGAAGTGATCGAGTTCGAGCTGGCGATCGCCGATCTCGCATCGCTGGAGAAGCGCCTCGACAAAACGCGTCGCTCGGCCCGAACCGGCGACAAGGAAGCGCTGGCGGAGCTGCCGGCGCTCGAGAAGGCGTACAGTTTTCTGAAAGACGGAAGGGGGTTGTGGGAAGCGCGGCTTTCCGCCGCGGAGAAA
>DHJO01000242.1:9619-11493 GCA_002404375.1 Gemmatimonadales bacterium UBA4718
GGAGCTCTCCGGAGAGGAAGGGCCGCATCTTCGAGCGCTTCGCGAAGCCGTGAAGAAAAGCGGCGAGCAGGCCGAAGTAGTTCCCTTCTCCGCCAAGATCGAGGCGGAGCTGGCGGAGCTTCCTCCGGAAGATCGCGCTGACTTTCTGTCCTCGCTCGGGCTCGAATCGGCGGGACTCGACCGGCTCATTCGCGCCGGATACAAATTGCTCGGCCTGGAGACCTACTTCACCGCCGGCGAGCAGGAAGTGCGCGCCTGGACGATTCATCAAGGTGACACGGCGCCAAAGGCGGCGGCTGTGATCCACACTGATTTCGAGCGCGGATTCATCCGCGCCGAGACGGTTTCCTACGACTCCTTCGTCGGCAACGACGGGTGGAAAGGAGCGCGCGAGAAGGGTGTGGTAAGGTCGGAAGGCAAGGAGTACGTCGTCCAGGACGGCGACGTACTCCTTTTCCGGTTCAACGTCTAGCTAGCGGCGCGAACGAACGCTACATCGGGTGAACCTGGTCGCGAATCTCGCCGCCAGGATTGACCGCAGTGTGTACGTTGACGTAGGCGTTGCCGTTATTGAACAGGACCCTTAGCGAATCGAGCGAGACACCCACGTTGCTCGCATTCGTGATTGACCCTCTCGAGACGAGTCCATTCAGGGTTCCCGTCGGTGTAATGGGGGTGAACAGGAAGATTATCACGTTGCCGTTCACGCCGGCCGCCGCAGGCCCGTGGATGTGCGAAGCGGTCATATTCAACACGTTGGTGAGCGTCATCGTCCAATCAATCGAAGTCCCGTTGTCCACGAACGTCACGACACCAGCGTCCGTGGTGGTTTTGGCGGGAAACTCGTTGGCAGGGGACAGGTTGGCGACGTACTGTTTTGGTCCGGGCGCTGTTGAAGACCCACAACTCGCAGCTACAAACGCAATCGTGGCGGCTGAGGCGATGCCAGCGAGAGTTCCTACTGTTCTGCGCATTTGACCTCCGGGAGGGCGCAGTCCCGAAGGTATGCAGATTTCAGGGCGCCGAAACCCCGGTCTGGGCAAGGAGCTACCTACGTGCGGCGGGCGGTGATTCCGTCACGGCGGACGTACATAAATCACCGATGAATGAACTCGCCCGCTCCTCACCCACACTGGAAGCGATCCTTTCCTAATAGGTGGTCTTTGTTGACGCCTTTTTCTTCGTGCCGGTCTTCTTGGAGGCCTTTTTCTTCGTGCCGGTCTTTTTGGCAGCATGCTTCGAGGCCGCTGCTTTACGCGTGGTATCGCGCGCCATTGCGGTGGGCGTAGTGCTCGCCGCGCTGGCTGTACCAGCCGACTGCATTGACGCGGCCGCTGTATCTGCCGCGTAGTTGTCCTTCTTGGCGCAGCCAGTCGCCGCTACCGCCCCGAAAATCGTTGCGGCCATGGCCGCGCTCTTGATCGATAGCATTCGCATTCGACCTCCAGTGTTTGACGCCGCCAATATGAATCTCGCGGAAACATCTGCGCCGTGCGGCCCGGCGCCCCTGCGTCGCGCAACAAGAGTGCCGACTAAACGAATCCCGCACCTCATGCGCGACACCGTGGCCGCGTATGTTGCTCCGCGGGCAGTTAGCGTTTAACTTCCTCTCCCACAACGGCCGCAAATGCGGCCTTCACACCTTCCTCCCACTACGGCAACCAGATGGGGGGCGGATCATGACCAAAAGGAGGATTGCCGAGTGCCTCGCACATACGAGGCGGTCTATATCTTCGACTCTACCCTCGAAGACGCCGCCATCAACGAAAAGATCAACCGCTTCCACGGAATGCTCCGCGCGACTGAGCAGCCAGAAGTCGCGCATTGGGGAAGGCGCCAGCTCGCCTACTCCATCGGTCCCCGCGAAAACGGCT
>DHJO01000242.1:11558-15469 GCA_002404375.1 Gemmatimonadales bacterium UBA4718
CCCCGCGAAAACGGCTACTACGTCGTTTCGAAGTTCTCGACCGAGCCCACCACACTGCCCGAGTACGAGCGCGCGCTCAAGCTCGACGACGGCGTCATCCGCTACCTCATCACGCTGCACGAGCATGAAGTCGGCGCCCCGCCTCAGTCCGAGGAAGAGCTGGCCGCCGCGACGCGCCGTGACGACGATGACGACGACGAGGATTAATCCATGAGACGACCACAAAAGAGCTGCCCATTTTGCGAGAGCCGCGTCCGCTGGATCGACTACAAGGACGATCGCACGCTCGGACGCTTCATCACCGACCAGGGGAAGATTCTTCCCTCGAGATTGAGCGGGTCCTGCGCGCGTCACCAGCGCCAGCTCTCGACGGCAATCAAGAGAGCGAGATTTCTGGCGCTCATCCCGTACATTCGCGGTCACCAGGCGTAAATGGCCGCGGCCACCACGACGCCCACCAGGAAGCAATCGTGGTGGCCGCTTTTCTGGGGGCTGGCCGCGCTCCTGCTCCTGCCACTTGGCCCGCCCGTGAGCGAGGTATTCCCCATTGACCAGACTCTCGTTCTGCTGGTACCAGCCGTGGCCGCCTGTGCAATCGTCGGCTGGAAAGTCGGCGGACGGGCGGCACTGGCCATCGTCTGGCTCGTCTTCGCAACCTGGATTCTCCTGCAGCCGGCAGGCTCTCCCGGTACTCCCTACGACCAGATGGCACGCGGATGGGCCGTTCTCCTCGCTGCAAGCTTTGGTCTGGTCAGCCTCTGGAGCGAGGCGCTTCCCTTCTTCGTCCGCGCCCTTACGGCTGTGGGCGTCGCCACCGCCGTTGGCTTCATGATCGCGCTCTCATCGCCGAGCGGAATCGCCAGGTTCCAGCACGCGGCGGAGTCCGAATTCAACAGGCGCGCGAGCGCGTACATCGAAAAGATCGAGACGGCGCGCGATACTCCGGAGTGGCGGGAGCTGGCGGCAAAGGCTCCCTGGCTCGATGCCGTGCAAGATGAGAATGCGACAATAATACGGGAGCTTCCCGAGCGGTCCGCGGGACTGCTCCCCGCACTTCTGGCCCTCGAGTCGCTGGCCGCGCTTGCCCTGGGCTGGGGCATTTACCAGCGGCTCTCCTCGGTCAAGATCGGGCCGCCGCTCAGCCCCCTGACGGAGTTTCGTTTCAACGACCAGCTCGTGTGGGGAGTCGCAGTCGGCGCGACTCTGTGTCTGCTGCCGACTTTCGCCGATGGCAGAAACGCGGGATTCAATCTGTTGACGTTCTTCGGCGTGCTCTATCTCCTGCGCGGTCTGGGAGTCATGGCCTGGATCGCGCACGGCCGCTATCTGGTCCTCGGGATCCTCAGCCTCATCCCGCCGTTTGGGGTGATGCTCGGCGTTTTGGCGCTCGCACTGGGGTTGGGAGATACCTGGCTCGATCTCCGTCGGCGCGCGAAGGCGAGTTGACTGTACGATTCATTCCGGGTTTGTGCTAGAATTACGCGGTTCTCAACGATCACTGAAGGAAATTCCCCAATGGAAGTCATACTCAGACAGGCAGTAGAAAAGCTCGGCCACCCGGGCGATATCGTGAAAGTTTCCGCCGGCTTCGCGCGTAATTATCTCCTGCCGCGCGGATTCGCCTACGAGGCGACCGCTGGCAACCGGAAGCGCATCGAGCAGGAGCGGCAGCGTCTCGAACAGGCGGAGGAGCAACGGCGTGGCTCGGCTTCCGAGCTGGCGACCAGGCTCGAGCAGGTCTCGCTCACCTTCTCTGCCAGGGTCGGAGAGGAAGGCAAGCTCTTCGGTTCCGTCACCGCGGCCGACGTTGCCCACCAGCTGGAATCTCAGGGCTTTCACGTCGAGAGGAGACAGATCGAGCTGCACGAGCCTATCCGCGCGCTTGGAGTCTATCGCGTACAGATCCGCCTGCACGCCGACGTCCACCCGGAGATCAAAGTCTGGGTCATCAAGCAGTAAGCATCTCGGCTACTGCAGACCTGGCGCGCCATCCAACGCCGCCAGGTCTTTTCGCGTACCACAGTTGGCGTGCGAAATGCGAAATGAACCCCTCACGGAACTTTTGCGCACCAGATAAGCTACATACAGAGATTCGGCGCGATGCGCCGATGATGAACCTTCACTGAACCGCATGGCGACATCCCTCCCTTCTATAACCGCCCGCGAAGGCGCGCAACGGGTACAGCGCGCCGCCCAGTTATGCCTGGACATGAGAGCCAACGATGTCGTAGTGCTGAACCTGGCAGGCGTTACAGACATGACGGACTACTTCGTCATCGCGAGCGGGACCTCGGATACCCACGTGAGATCGATCGGCGAGCACGTGATATCTGAGATGAAAAAAGTAGGGCTGAGCGTGCATCACACTGAAGGATTGCAACAGGGCCGCTGGGTGCTGCTCGATTTCTTCGATTTTGTAGTCCACATATTCCACCCGACACTTCGCTCGTTCTACCAGATCGAAAGACTCTGGAGCGATGCGGAAGTCGTCGCGTTGGAGTCACCGGAGTAACACAGATGAAAGCGGCAAGGATTCTCGCCATTACGGCGGTCCTACTGTGCGCGACTCGCCTCGACGCACAGCAGTATTTCGGTTTGAATCAGGTGCAGTACAAGCACTTCAACTGGCGCGTGCTCGAGACCGAGCACTTCCTCGTCCACTACTATCCGGAAGAGAAAGAGGGCGCGATGGCCGCGGCCCGGATGGCCGAGCGGGCGTACGCGAGACTCTCGCGCGTGCTCGACCACCAGTTCCGCGAGAAGAAGCCGATCATCCTCTTCTCGTCCCGCGCTGACTTCGGACAGAACAACATCACCGGCGATCCCGGAGAAGGAACCGGCGGTGTCACCGAAGCATCCCGTCAGCGGCTGATCCTCCCGCTCACCGGCGACCTCGGCAGTTTCGAGCACGTGCTCACCCACGAAATGGTGCACGTGTTCCAGTACGACATCTTCGCGCGCGGCAAGGCCGGCGCGAACCTGCAGACCCTGAATCAGATCGACCCGCCGCTCTGGTTCGTCGAAGGTCAGGCCGAGTATCTGTCGACCGGACCGGGGCACACCCTGACGGCGTCATGGCTCCGCGACGCGGCAGTAAACGGAAATCTCCCGACCATCGAGCAGATGACGGAGCGCCCGGATAAATACTTTCCGTACCGCTACGGACAGGCGCTCTGGGAATACGTCGGCCAGCGTTGGGGCGATGCGGCGATCGGCGAGATTCTTCAGAACACGACGACGCTCGGAGTCGCGCGCGCATTTCAGCGCCAGCTCGGACTCACGCTGCACGAGCTGAGCGATGACTGGCGCGAAGCCGTAAACGCCAAGTATCTACCCCAGGCGGCAATGCTGGACAGGCCTCGCTCCTTCTCGCAGCCTCTGCTCACTGAGAAGAAGAGCGGAGGCCAGATCTTTCTGGCGCCCTCCCTCTCCAAGGACGGAAATCGCATCGCTTTCCTCTCCAATGGAAACGAGAAGCGCGGCGAGCTGTTCATCGATCTCTGGCTCGCTGACGCCCGCACCGGCAAACGAATAAAGCGTCTGGTCGAAAGCACCACCAACCCGAATTTCGAGGAGCTGAGGCTTCTCTATTCGCAGAGCTCCTTCTCCAACGACGGACGACTGCTGGCGTTTACGGCCTACCGGGAAGGCAAGGACGTGCTCTACTTGATGGACGTCGCCAGCGCCTCGGTGAAGAGGCGAATCGATCTGCCGTCCATCGACGCGATCTGGAGTCCGGTGTGGTCGCCCGACGACAGGCAGATCGCGTTCAGCGGCACACACGGCGGTATCACCGATCTCTACATCATGGATACCGACGGCAAGAATCTTCGCCAGCTCACCAACGATCAGTACGGAGACCTGCAGCCAGCGTGGTCGCCCGATGGGAAGAAGCTCGCCTTCGCCACGGA
>DHJO01000242.1:15544-19664 GCA_002404375.1 Gemmatimonadales bacterium UBA4718
CTGCAGTCGGGCGCAATCGAAGTCCTCCCGAATCAGGGCGGCCTGAACCTGAATCCGACCTGGTCGCCAGACGGACGGCAAATCGCGTTCATCTCCGATCGGACAGGAATTCCAAACATTTTCCTGTTCGACTTCACCGACCGCCAGCATTACCAGCTTACGAACGTGCTCGGCGGAGTCTCGGCGATCACGGAGTACAGCCCGGCGATAAGCTGGGCGCAAACAGCGGACAGACTTGCCTACACGAACTTCGAGAAGGGCGACTACACCGTGTGGACAATCGACAATCCGCGGGCGCTCAAGAAAACGGCGTTCAATCCGAACACGCCGAACCTCGTGGCAAGCATCCTTCCCGTCGATACGACGCCGGTCGTCAAAGCGCCGGATTCGCTGACGCTGCGGCCGCGGCCGGGGGAGCCGACATCGACATACCGCAGCTCGGCGGGCTCGCGCCAGTCGTCAGTGCTCCCGAGTGGAGAATCCACTCTGGAACTGCCGCCGACGGTGGCGGTGCTCAACTCTGATCCGCTGTACGGTCTGCCCGACACGACTCGTTTCAAGGAGGGCCCGTATCACGCCTCGTTCCATCCCGATTACATCGCCGATCCCGGGATCGGCTACACCCCCAACTACGGGACCTTCGCTGGTGGCACCGCGTTCGTCTTCAGCGACCTGCTTGGCAACCACCAGCTCGCAGTTTCAGGCAACGTTTACGGCAGATTGAGCGACGCGAGCGTGTTCGTAGGCTACGCCAATCTGAGCCACCGCCTTCAGTACACCACCGGAGTCTCGCAGGACCCGGTATACGTTCCGCTTGGCTACGGCGCGGTTCCGATAAGCAGTCAGGTGGTCCGCTACGAGAGCCAGTATCTGCGATATGTGGTGCGCGACCTTTTCCTGGTGGGACAGTACCCGTTCAACCGCTTCACGCGCATCGAAACCGGAGCGCAGTTCAACAGCATCTCCGAGGGAATCGTTCGCGTCTTTCAGGACTGCGCCCAGGGCGGATACTGCACGGACGTGCAATTCGCCAACGACACCACGCTCGCGACCATCAATTACGTGACTCCAACGGCGGCGTTCGTTTCCGACAATACACTCTTCGGCAACACCGGCCCGGTGATGGGCCGCCGGATGCGCTTCCAGGCATCGAAGAGCCTTGGCCGGCTGAACTTCGCGGATTACCTGGTCGACTACCGCCGCTACGATCCGATCATCTTCAACACCCTTACGTTCGCGACGAGGTTCCTCGGCTCGCTGGCAATTGGGCGCGACGAGGCCTTCTTCCCGAAGTACATCGGACGTCCGGACTTCGTTCGCGGATACGATCGCGCGAATTTCAACTACTTTGATTGCACTTCCGTCATTGGCGCGCAGTCGACATGCAACAACCAGCAGCTCGCCGGCAGCCGCGTTGCCGTCTTCAACGAGGAGCTGCGCTTTCCGATCATCCGTCGTTTCGACGTTGGCAGCAGCTTCGGATTGCCGCCTGTGGACGGGCTCCTTTTCTACGACGCGGGTCTGGCGTGGGGAGCTGGCATCACACCGCACCTGGGGAACGCTCCGCAGGGCTTTGATCCAAACAAAGATCGCTGGCCGCTTACGAGCTGGGGCGCGGGTTTGCGCGTAAACCTTTTCAACCTTGCCATTCTTCGTTGGGATTACGCGCGGCCACTGGTCGGAGGACGTAAGCCGAACTGGACGTTCTCATTGGGAGCGAGCTACTAACCGTTGCGCCGGCTTCTACTGCTGGCGCTGCTCTGTGCAGCGTGTAATAAGGACAGGGCGGCGCCTGACAGCACCACACCGTCACTTGTAGAGAGTCACGGCCCTGAGCCCCTCCTCCTCCGAGTCCCGCGCGGAGGAGGAACCGGGCGCATCTACAGGTATCCGAAGCTCGACTCGACCGTGTGGACGGTCGATGAGGCGCCGGCAATCGACCGAGTGCTCGCCTTCGACGCCGATGCCGGAAGCATCGCGGTGGTGGACTCGAAGGGGTATGCCGGCCGCCTGGATCTCCGGGAGACCGATGTGACCAAAGCAGCCCGGACGAAGCTCACATCGCTCTCTTCGGCGAATGGGAGCGACATCTACGGGATCAACCCCAAGGGTGAGATCATCCGCCTCAACCCGAACGGCAGTGACTGGAAATTCAAGCCGCCGGTTCCGGCACGTACCGTCTTCGCGCAACCAAACGGTGAGCTCATCGTGACGGGGAATAAAGGCGCGCAGACTCTGCTCTGGAAAGTGCGCCCACCCGACGAAGTCGTGCAGGACAGTGCCGTTCTTCCTCTCTCCGGCCGAGGCGTTCGTACGCAGGTCGGCGACAGAGTCTACTTCACGGTCGACAGCGGTCTGGTCGGTATCAAAGTCAAGGATCTTTCGCCCGTTGGCGCGATCAAGCTGGCCAACCGGGTTTCTGCGCTCGCTCCTACGCCAAGTGGAGACAGGCTGTACGTAGCGATGGCTGGCGACAGCGGTCTCTCCGTTGTGGATCGGTACACTGAGAGCGCCAAGACGAGTATAGAGCTGCCGCAGCCCCCGAGCGAATTGCGAATGGACGCACTGGGAAGGTATCTGCTCGCGCGTATCCCAAAAGCGGACTCAGCCTGGGTGATCGCCATCGGTGACAACAGGCTTGTGGGCGCCGTTGCAACGCGGTGGGAGACGGACCTCCCTGCGGTGACGCCGGATGGAATGTTGGCTCTCCTCGGTGGAAAGGACGTCTCGCTCGTGGATCCCGAGAAGTTCAAGGTGAAATCCACTGTCACGGGTGGCGCAAAAGATTTCTGGTACTTCTTTGCCTGGGACGGTTTCCGCCCGCGACCACAGGGTCTCGACCAGCCGGTCACATTCCCGAGTGACAGCTTGCAGCGTGATTCGCTCTCTGCCAGCTCCACACCATCGGGCCCCGGTGCATCGCTGCCGCCGCCTTCTGTTCGGGATACAAGCCGAGCACCCGCCACTGCTGTAACGCCGTCGCCCGGGTTCACGGTTTCTTTTGCGGCGCTGCTCAGCGAGGAAAAAGCGCAGCAGATCGCGAGCACCATCAAGGTCAACGGAAACGCGGCCCACGTGGTTTCGACGACGACCGCGGGGTCGCCGATATTCCGCGTCGTGATGGGACCGTTCGCCACGCGCGACGAGGCGGACAAAATCGGCCGTGCGGCGAGACATGAATACTGGATCTACGAGGGCTCCCCTTGAGCCAGAAGGTTTCCGGTGGTCGCCCCGTAGCATGGGAAGACGCCGGAAGGCAGGTCGCGCCAGTCCTTGGCAGTTATTCAGCAATCGTCGTCATATCCATTGATCCCCTCGCCGCCGCTTACGTCGCGCTGGGAATAGCGCGGGCGGAAGCAGAGCACAGGCGCTCAGTCGTAGGCGATCTCGTCGGTGATCTTCCCCCGTTGCGCTCTCTGGTAAGGGAAGAAGATCCGCACGGCATAACGGACAGCTTTCTCTATGGAGTCTCGCTCAACAAGATCGGCTACGATGTGGAGGGCATTCCAAATCTCTTCGTGATGCCGAGCGGGACTGATCCGTTGATCGACGCTGAGATCATGCGGAGTCAGAGGTGGAAAAAACTCGCGAGCGGCTTTGCAGAGGCTGGCGCGTTTCTCGTTCTCGTCGCGAACAGCGATGCCCCGGGACTCGCTGAACTCGTCGAGCAGCTCGATGGAGCGGTGCTCGTCAAGGATGCGGAGCTTCTGAACGCGCCGTCCGCGCTGGTGCTCGCGCGCGTCGCGGCCCCTACGCGTACACTGAAAATTCCGCTCCACCGACTCACCGCGGGAGCAGCGCACTGGCCGCGTCACAAATGGCTTTATCCAGCGGTCGGCGCTATCGCGGTATTGGTGTTGGGCGGCTTGGGGTTGGCGCTCATGCTCGGTCGGGCTGGTCAAACGGCTGAACCCGCCGGCAGCGTTGTTGCAGCCCGGGCAGTCCCCCGACCCGTGCCGCCGCCACCACGACCCGCGCCGGAAACGCTTTACATCGCTCCGCCCGCAAATGCCATCGATTCCCTGTCGGCGTCGGCCTTCTCCGTCGAATTACTAGTCGCAAACACCGCCGAAGGTGCTAACTTGTTCGTGCGGAAAAATGGCGCGGCACTTCCAGCCGC
>DHJO01000242.1:19801-23481 GCA_002404375.1 Gemmatimonadales bacterium UBA4718
GCTGCGGGAGTCGAGACTCCTCGCCAACGACTCCGTCGAACACGTCATGCAAACACCATTGGCGTTGCTCGTCGACAGCGTGCCGACTCAGGGTGGGATCGTCGACGCTATTCGCGCGGCGGTCCAGAAGTACGCATCTCGCGGCTTGCCCGTGTACACGCTGATGCAGGACGATGGAGGCGCGCGGATCTATGCAGGCGCCTTCACGACGGCCAGTCAGTCGGGCGAGCTGATTAAATCATTACGTGCGGCGGGCCTCAAGCCCGTTCTCGTTTACCGAACCGGGAGTGCGCCTTAGTGCGTTTAACGAAGCTCGAGATTCACGGATTCAAGTCGTTCGCTGACCGCATCGAGATGGTGTTCGAGCCCGGTGTGACCGCGATAGTGGGCCCCAACGGCTGCGGAAAATCCAACGTCTCGGATGCAGTACGCTGGGTGCTCGGAGAACAGCGGGCCAAAACCCTGCGCGGCGCGAAGATGGAAGAGGTGATCTTTCAGGGATCTTCCGCGCGGCGCGCCGTGAACGTCGCTGAAGTCTCGCTGCATTTCGAGAATGACGATGGCTCGCTGGACATTCCGTTCCGCGAAGTGGTGATAACGCGGAGATTGAGTCGCTCCGGCGAAAGCGATTATTTCCTCAACAGCTCTCCCTGCCGACTGCGCGACATCCACGACATGGTTCGTGGCACCGGACTCGGGGCCGATTCCGGCGTGGTCATCGAAGCAAGGATGGTAGATGCCCTCCTCTCCGACCGACCCGATGACAGGCGTGAGCTGTTCGAGGAAGCCGCCGGCGTGGGGCTCTACCGCGACCGCAAGCGGAGCGCCGAGAGACGTCTGGAGGAAACCGCCACCGACCTGGCTCGCATCGACGACCTCATTTCGGAAGTCCAAAGCCAGGTGCGCTCGCTGGCGCGCCAGAGAAAGCGCGCTGAGCGCCACGGTGAGCTGATGGCCCGCCGGTTTACGCTCGAAGTCGCGCACGCTTCGCGCGAAATGGACGCGTGGCGCGGGGATCTCCTCCGTCTCGAGGAGCGAGTCACCATCCTTCGTACCGAGGTGCCCGCTGAAGAAGAGCTCCTTCGCAGCGCTGAATCAGCGCGCGACACGGCTCTCGCCGCCCGCACGACCGCTGAAGCGAGACGCACGGAGCTCGGCCGACTCGTCACGGATCAGCGCGAGAGTACCCAGCAGCTGCGCGGAGAGATTGCGGTTGCCGAAGAGAGGCTGCGCAATTCGACGTCGCGTCGGGAGCGCGCGGAAGAGGAACGACGCGAGGGCGGCGCGGTAGCGGGGCGCGTCAGCACTGAGCTCGAGCGTGCGTCGAGCGAGCTGGCGCAGCTCGAAGCCGCGCTCGGCGCAGCTGACGAAGCGCTCGGCGCTCACGCCCGGCACGAGGAAGAAGTTCGCGGCGCCCTCAGCGTGGCGCGCTCAAATGTCGAGCAGAGTGACCGGACGCTGCGCGAGCTGCGCGAGGAGCTGCACCGCGCGGATCTCGATCGACAGAGCAGTGAGCGCGAGCGGTCGGAGATTGCCGCGCGAAGATCGACACTCGAGGCCGAGCAAGCGCAGCTGTTCGACGCGGCGGAGGCATCGCGTCGCGATTTGGCCGCAGCGGAAGACGCCGCCGCCATCGCGGCGACTCGTGTCGCCGAAACCACCGCTTCCGCCGATGACTCGCGTGATCTTGCTCTGGAGGCGCGCGAGCGGGAAAACGCCGCGAGAACGGATCTGCTTCGCGCCGACGAGCTGCACACTGCATCAGTCGCCAAGCTGAACGCCCTCGAGGCTCTCGAGAGAGAGCGCGTTGGACTCGCCCCGGCGGCCGCGCGACTCCTGAAGGAGCGTGGCATTTTCGGAGAAGGGGCCGTGCTGGGCCCGCTCAGCGACTTCATCAGCGCCGATGTGAATTCGTCCGCGCTGGTCGAGCGCTTCCTGGGCGCCACTGTGAACGCGGTGCTCGTGCGCGACCGAGCTGTCGCTGAGGCGGTGCGCGCCTGGCATGCGGCGGCTGAGCCCGGACCGCTGCTGCTACTGCCTGTGGACTCGTTGGTCGAGCAACCGGCGGACGCTGTAGAGATGCCGAACGCGCTTGCCGGGCTGGTCGCAGCATCTTCGCCGGCGAGCGCGTGGGTCCGTTCACTCCTGGGACGTGTAACCCCAATGGAGAGCGGCACCGCATTCGTGGATGCCCGGGGCGCGATCTGGCTGCCGGCGCCTGAGTCGGGACCGGGTCCTCTGCGGCGGCGCGCCGAAATCGTCGAGCTGAGGCATGCGGTAACGAACAGCGCGACTGCTCGCCACAATGCCGCGGCCGCCGCGGAATCCGGGCGGGCTGCGCTCGCTTCTGCGGAGCGTGCGGCGATTGTCGCACAGGAAGCCGCTACGCAGGCCACGCGAGCAAATGTCGAAGCAGCTGACCACTCCGCGACATTGGGGCGACAACACCAGCGGGCCGCCCGCGAGGCCGCGGAAGCACGCGCCCTCATCGAGAGGCTCGGTGAGCGCGAAACCTTGACGATCACGCGTCTGGATACACTGGCAAGCAGTGCACGGGAGATCGGCGCCAGGATCTCCGAGCACGAAGCCGCCGTGGCCGCTGCGCGCGAGATGCTCGGGACGGCCGAGCAGAGACAGGACGAGGCGCGCGACCAGCGGACCGCGAGTCAGATTCGGCGCGCGCAGGCGCAGGCGCAGCTCGAGGTGGCAGCGGATCGTCGCCGGCACCTGAGCGACGAGTTCGCTTCGGCTACGGGACGCCTCGAGTCATTGCAGCTGGAGCTCACCACGCTGTCGAGCGCGGACGCGCAGCTCACTCAGCAGCTGTCGCAATGGCAAAGTGATCTCGACGCGAGACAGGCGACACTCGAGGACGCCGAACAGAAGCTTGCCGACGCCGAGCTGGCGGTCCGTGAAGTGGACGAACGTTTGACGAGCGACGAGCACGTGCTCACGGAAATGCGGCACCACGTCGCTGTACTTGGCGAGGAGCTGCACTCGGCGGAGCTCCGCTACACCGAGCTGTCGGGACGGAGAACGGCGATTCGTGAGAGACTCGAAGCGGAGTGGAAGAAGCCCGTCGACGAGCTGCTCGCTGGAGCAGAGGTTCTGGAGCTGGACGACGAGACTCTGCGCGCGGAAGCTGCGGTATTGCGCGAGCAGCTGGACGCCCTCGGCCCGGTCAACCCGCTGGCGATCGAGGAGCACGAAGAGGAGACAAAGCGCCTCTCCTTCCTCACCACCCAGCGTGATGATCTCAATTCCGCGAAAAGCTCGCTCCAGCAGGCCATTCGCGAAATCGATACGACGGCGCGGGAGCTATTTCTCCAGACCTTCGTCAAGGTGCGTGAGAACTTCCGCAACATCTTCATGACCCTGTTCGGCGGCGGCGAGTGCGATCTGAGGCTCGAGAATCCGGAGAGCCCGCTCGAGGGGGACATTGAGATCCACGCATCACCGCGCGGGAAGCGCACGCAGCGGATTCACCTGCTTTCGAGCGGAGAGAAAGCGCTAGTCGCGCTGTCATTGCTCTTCGGCATTTTCCTGACGAAGCCGAGTCCTTTCTGCCTGCTGGACGAGGTTGACGCGCCGCTCGACGATCAGAACATTGGACACTTCGTTCGAATGCTCAATCGGTTCAAGGCCAACACTCAATTCATCGTGATCACGCACAATCCGCG
>DHJO01000242.1:23567-29827 GCA_002404375.1 Gemmatimonadales bacterium UBA4718
TAAATGCTAGTAGTCATGCAGCACGACGCGACGGCGAAAGACGTCGATCGCGTGGTCAGCGTCATCAAGGAAATGGGTTACGAGGCGAGACCGATGCCGGGCGCACAGCGCACCGCGGTTGGACTCGTCGGGAACGATGGGCGCGTAGACTCGTCGCGGATCGAAGCGCTGCCCGGCGTCGCGCAAGTCATTCACGTCACCGAGCCTTACAAGCAGGTCTCGCGCGAGTGGAAGCCGGAGAGCACCGTCGTAACTCTGGCTCCGGGCGTGTCCGTGGGCGGTGATGCCGTCGTCGTCATCGGCGGGCCGTGTTCGGTTGAATCCGAGGCGCAGATACTTTCCGCCGCGCGAATCGTGAAGGCCGCCGGAGGGAACGCGTTGCGCGGTGGCGCGTTCAAGCCGCGCAGCTCTCCGTACTCGTTTCAGGGAATGGGACGGAAGGGCCTCGAGCTTCTTGCGCTCGCGCGCAAGGAGACCGGACTTCCGATCGTGACAGAGGCGATGGACTCCGAGGGGGCCCAGATGGTCGCGGAAGTAGCCGACTGCATCCAGATCGGCGCGCGCAACATGCAGAACTATTCTCTGCTCAAGACCGTCGGCAGGATGAAGAAGCCCGTGCTGCTCAAGCGGGGCATGGCGGCGACCATCAACGAGCTCCTGCTGAGCGCCGAATACATCCTCGCGGAAGGAAATGACAAAGTCATCCTATGCGAGCGTGGCGTGAGGAGCTTCGACCCCGCGGCGCGCAACATGTTCGATCTCACCGCGATCCCGATCGTCCACCGGCTCTCGCATCTTCCGATCATCGCCGATCCGAGTCACGGCACGGGGTTGCGGGACAAGGTCATTCCGATGGCCCGCGCGGCGGTTGCCGCGGGCGCGGATGGTGTGCTCATCGAAGTACACCCCGAGCCCGATCGCGCGCTTTCGGACGGCGCACAGTCTCTGTATCCGGAACAGTTCACGCAACTGGTCGGCGAGCTTCGCGCGGTGGCTGCCGCCATCGGCCGCAGCATTCCTCCTGCGAAAACAGGAACGGCATAGCTGTCGCAGGGTAAGCTTAACATATGAAGAAGCTCACCTTCCTCGTGGCGATCGCGTTCATCGCGCCTCCAATCGCGGCGCGGGCGCAAAACGCTGAAGCGATCATCGATCGCGCAGCGGCAGCGTATGCCCGTCTCAACAGCATGCGCGCGGAGTTCCGGCAAACGCTCACCAATCCGCTCACTGGCACCACGCAGACGACGAACGGCGTGATCCTGCGCAGGAAGCCCAATCTGCTGAGCATCAACTTCGAGAGCGGCGATCGAGTTGCAGCCGACGGATCGACGCTCTGGTTTTATCTCCCGAGCAGCGCGCCCGGACAGGTTATTCGGATGCCGTACAGCGGCGAGAACGCGAGCACGGTGGATCCGGCAAACCAGTTTCTGAATTCTCCGCGCACCCGATTCACGGTCTCTTCAGCCGGCAGCGCGGCTCTCGGCGGCCACGCGACGCACGCGATAACCCTCGTGCCCAAGCGCCCCAACCCGGCTTTCACGAGTGCGAAGGTGTGGATCGACGACAATGATTCGAGCATCAGGCAGTTCGACCTGGAGACGGCGAACGGGTTGAGGCGCCACGTCGTCATCACGAGCTTCACTCCGAATCCCGATCTGAGCAGGTCGAGTTTTCGGTTCTCGGTTCCCAAAGGGGTCAAGATCGTCGATCAGGCTTCTGGGGCGACGTTCTAAGTCTGATTGCGCTTCAGTTCTGTGGATGCCGTTGATCCACCGGGAGCCTTAAGTGTCGCCCCTCACCATACCCGCGAGTGCGGCCAGCTTTTTCTGATCAACCCCCCGCCGTCTCGCAATTTCCACTGCCGCGGCCGACAGTGCGCGATACACGTCCAGCGCCTGTCCGCGCCTCTCCAGTGCGCGCACGTGCTTCCCCACAGTCTCCACGTCCCCTCGCACGATCGGGCCGGTGAGCGCGTCGTCCGGAAGCGCCTGCTTCATGTTCGCCAGCGCACCGCTCATCAGGCTCTCGACGGCCTGGTAGGCGCTCGAGTCGGGAACGCCGATATCGTGCAGCAGGTGCCCGGCGACCGAGGCGAGCACGACCGGGAAGTTGGAAGAGATCACTGCGGCCGCGTGGTAGGCGGCCTTTTGTCCAGCGGGAATATCGAGCGTCCGCGCGCCTATATGCCCAGCCAGCCGCCGTGACGTGCTCCTGGCAGCGTTCTCCCCATCGATGCCGACCCATCCTTTGCGCAGGAGCTCCGCGGCCACCTCGGGGTCGCTGAACGGCACGAGTGGGTGAAACGTCCCGCCTGGAAACCCGGCCTCATTCAACGACCGCAGGCCAGCCGGCTCCGCAATCGCTGAGGTGTGAAGAATCACCGTACCGCGCGCAACGCGTCCGTCGCGGGATGCGGCGATGACCTCGTCGATGGTTTCGTCGAGCTGTGGGTCGCGCACGCAGACGACGATCACATTCGCGCTCGCCAGCTCCTTCGGGAGCGCACCGGTCGAAGTCGCGACGCCGGACGGACGCTTGCCGTGAAGACCAATGACCTCCACCCCTGATGCACGAAAGGCGCGGAAAAGTCCGCGCCCCACATGACCCGGCCCGATGATGAAAACCCGCTCGCTCACTGACTTGCCAGGCTGTCGGCCGGATGCGCCTGGGTAGTCGCCCTGCGGAGCAGCTCGCTCTCGGTACGCGAGCCGTGCGCTAACTGCAGCGCCCTTTGCAGTGCCGTGTCGACGGATGCCCGACGCCTGAACTCGGCCTCGCTTCCGAACATGTAGCGCGCGATGTCGTACCCGATGAGCCGCGTGACGAGCGGCTCGCCTTCGTCGAAGACCGGGCGCGGAATGTCGATTCCCCGCTGCTTCATCCGGTTCCACACTTCCTCGCGCATCGCGGGAGTGACCACAAAGTCAGGAGATGCTACGCCGTGATTGGCCTTGACGTAGAGAGCGTAGTCCGTGACCGCGTCGCGAAAATGACCCCCATTTGCGCCGAGGGCGTGAATGAAGTTTCCTTCCGCGATGGGGATGGTGCTGTCTCCCGCCACCACATCTGGGGTGATGCCCCCGCCTCCGTAAACCACCCGGCCGGCGTCAGTCCGGAATCTTTCGCGTTTCACGGGTGGCGGCTCATCACTCTCGTCTTCGTTCGGTCGCGGGCGCGCGATGGATCGGCCCGCCGGAGTAAACCATCTGGCGGTCGTAAGCTTGAGACCACCCTGGTCGCCAAAGGACACGACGCTTTGTGCGCTTCCCTTCCCGTACGTCGGAGTTCCGACGATGACTGCGCGATCGTGATCCTGCAGCGCGCCTGCCACGATTTCGGCGGCGCTGGCGCTGCGTCCATCGACGAGAACGATCAGCGGGAGGTCAGGCCACCGTTGTTTGGCGGTATCGGCGAACTCACGATTCGCTTCGGGAAGCCGGCCGTGCATGCTGACGATCTTTTGTCCGGGATTCAGAAACAGATCGGATACTTTTACTCCCTGGTTCAGCAAGCCGCCGGGATTCGTCCGCAGATCGAGCACCAGCGTCTTCATCCCGTGCGCAAGAAGACCGTTGATCGCCCCATTCAGCTCCTTCGCCGTCGAATCGCTGAACGCCTTGAGATCGATGTACCCAACGCCGTCTCCGAGCATCGACGATCTGCGCACCGCGCTCTGATGAATCGTCGTGCGCACGAGCCTGATCTCCATCGGATTCGGGGCTCCAGGCCGCTCGATCTTCAATGTCACGGCAGTGCCTGCCTTGCCCCGCAGCGCCCTGGATGCTTCCTCGCTCGTCCATCCCTTTGCAGTCTTGTTCATGATCTCAATGATGCGGTCCCCGGGCTGCAATCCGGCACGCTCAGCTGGGCCGCCTGGCAGCGGGGCGACAATGATCAACCAACCGTCTCGAAGATCCGTTTCGAGCCCTAGACCGGCGTAGTTGCCGCTCGTCGTCTCATTGAGCCGGGCGAATCGCTCCGGCGGAAGAAACGTCGAGTAAGGATCCCTCAGCTCGTACAGCATCCCGTCAACGGATTTGAGGTAGAGCGTGGAATCGCTAATGGGGTCGACGAAGTCGTTCTGCACGTGGCGGAGAACGTTGTCGAACAGCTGCGCGCCCTCGAACTCGGTGAATGCTCCGGTGCGCGAGCCCCGCTGCAGCAACCATCCACCAGTGATGAGCGCTCCGAACAGCGTGCCGGCGACGATCACTGCGCGAGTACGCGCCGAGGCGTTGGGAAGTCTGAGTTTCATGCTCTATTTAACCTTGATGCTGCCGAAAGGTTGCGGGAACGCGGACGCCAATGCGGAGACGACACGCTTCAGCACCGTCGCTTCGTCGCCCGTCCCATCTATCAACTTGATCGGACCGCACTCGGGATGCGAGTGCTGCCACGCGGGCTCTACGAACCTTCGGAACGCATTCCCGACGCGGTCGTGGAAATCGTCGCCGGAGCGCTCGATGCGGTCGCGCTTCCCACGCGCATCCGCCCGTCCGAGTCCTTCCGCCGGCGCAACGTCCAGCAGCAGGGTGAGGTCCGGCACCAGCCCCCCCGTCGCCAGCCTGTTGGCGGCGCGCACTTCCTCCTCCGGCAGGCCGCGACCCACGATCTGGTACGCGTATGTGGAAAGAAAGAAGCGGTCGAGGAGAACCACGCTGCCTTTGGCCAGCGCGGGCAGGACCTCCCGTCCGATCAGCTCCGCCCGCGACGCCATGAAGAGCAGCGCTTCGGCCGCGTCGTTCATGTGATGGTCAGATTCGAGGACTATCTCCCGAATCGCGTCGCCCACTGGAGTGCCACCGGGCTCGCGGACAGCGATGACGGGGATGCCGGCAGCCGTCAGTCGGTCAGCAATCAGTCTGATCTGGGTGGTCTTCCCTGCGCCTTCCGCTCCCTCGAAGACGATCAGCTTCCCGCGGGCCATGCTCAGGAGAGAGTGATGATCGGGCTAGCGGCGCCCTTCTTCATGCCGTCCATGATCCATTGATTCACGCGTAGCATGAGCTTGTCGAAGTTTTCCTGCGCCGCAACCGCGCGCTGATAAGCGGGCTGTGACTGGATCTTCTCGAGCATCGAGTCCAGCTGCTGCTCCATCTCGGGAGTTGGATTCTCTCCGCGTTGGATCAGCTGTTGCGCCTCGCCGCGGAGCTTCTCCATCTCCTGGAGCAACGCCACCGCTTCGCGGTCATTGTTCAGCGCTTCGCTCGACCGCTTCAGCGCCTGGTACTCAGGGCTTTGCCCAATCAGGCGGCCAACATCCTTGGCCTTCTCTTCCAGCATCGGGACTCCTGTCATGCCTGAGCGCTCAATTGCGGCGCGCGAATACGAACCGCTCGCGGCCGGTCAGGTCGAGCAGGACCTCGACGTCGACGTATTGCCCGTCCACAGCGATCATCTCCGCGACCGTTCCCGCACGACGGGTGTCGACTTCGAGTGCAAGCAGTCCTCCGCTCGCGAGCGACGCCGGCGCCCGCTTGACGAGCTCGCGCGTCACCGCCAGACCGTCATCCGCGCAGAGGAGCGCTATGCTCGGCTCCCAATCGCGGACATCGGGCGGTAGGTCGGCGATTTCAGCGAAGCTGATGTACGGGGGATTGCACACGATGGCATCCAGTTTCTCGCCGGCGAGAGGGGCAAGCAGCGAGCCGTGACGGAAATCCACGCGGGTTTTCAGCACCGCGGCAAGCGATACGGCGTTTGCCTTGGCGACCATCAGCGCGTCGCGCGAGATGTCGGTAGCGAAGACTCGGGCAAACTCGTGCTCGAAGGCGAGCGAAAGTGCGATCGCGCCCGACCCGGTGCCGATGTCGGCGATCGTTCTGGTGTTCCTGTCGCATCGCTCGAGGACACGCTCGACCAGAACCTCCGTCTCGACGCGCGGGATGAGGACGCTCTCGTCGATCTCGAGGGTGAGATGTCGAAAGCAGGCGCGGGACACAGCGTAGGCGAGCGGAGCGCCGGCGGCGCGTTTCATAGCGGCCCGTATCACGGCGCGGGCGACATCCGGCGAGGCGTCGGAGATCGTGTTCGCGGCGGCCCAGAATTTCGGGACGTCCAGCACCGCTGCGACGATCTCGCGCGCTTCGCGGACCGGCTCGCTCACTCCTTCCGACTCGAGCATCGCCGAGCATCCAGCGAGCAGATCGCCGATCGTCCCGATCGGGAGGCTCGTCGGAAAGAAAGCTGCACCCTGGTTAGTCGCCAAGCTTTTCCTCGACGTCGGCCACCTTGAGCGCCTCGATGAATGGCTCGATCTC
>DHJO01000242.1:29844-30737 GCA_002404375.1 Gemmatimonadales bacterium UBA4718
CCAACCTGCGTTTTGCGCATCCGCGATCTGGCGGCTTCCTGCTCGGCGATTCTTGCGTCGAGCAGGCGCGCGCGCAAAACTTCCATTGCCTTGAGCTTGTTCTGGAGCTGGGACTTTTGATCCTGCTGACTGACCACGATTCCGCTCGGAATGTGCGTTATGCGCACAGCGGAATCAGTGGTGTTCACGCTCTGCCCGCCAGGACCGGAAGATCGGAAGACATCGATGCGGAGATCCTTGTCCTCGATCTTGAGGTCGATCTCTTCGGCTTCGGGGAGGACAGCGACTGTCGCGGCGGAGGTGTGGATGCGCCCCTGACTCTCCGTCACCGGCACGCGCTGCACGCGATGCACGCCCGATTCCCAGCGCATCGCACCGAAAGCGCCTTCGCCTTTCACCTTGAAGATCGCTTCCTTCATTCCACCGAGTGTGCCTTCGGATTGTGAGATGATCTCCACGCGCCAGCGACGTCCTTCGGCGAAGCGGGTGTACATGCGGTAGAGGTCGGCGGCGAAAATTGCCGCCTCATCGCCGCCGGTGCCACCCCTGATCTCGACGATGGCGGGACGGTCGTCGAGCGGGTCGTGTGGTATCAGCGCCGGCTTTATCTCATCGAGAAGGGAGCCGATGGATTTCTCCAGCCGGGTGATTTCGGCGGCGGCTTCGCTAGCCATCTCGGGATCTTCAGAATCGAGGAGCTCGCGGGTCTCCGCGAGCTCCTGCTCGTATCTCTGGAGCTTGACGGCCATTTCCACAAGCGGCTGGAGGTGTCTAAGCTCCCGGCCCAGCGTCGCCATGCGCTGCTGGTCCCTTACAGTCTTCGGATCGGAGAGCTCTCGCTCTACCTCAGAGGCACGCTCGACGGCGTCTCTGAGCCGGTCGCGGAGACTCAG
>DHJO01000232.1 GCA_002404375.1 Gemmatimonadales bacterium UBA4718
TCAACATGTTCATGGCGATTCTGAGGCTGACGGGGAGTCGGAGGAATTAACGGGGAAGCGGGAAGAGGGAAGGGGGAAGGGGGGCGCGAAAACGCAGGAACGATGATCACGGACTCCCTCTTCCCCCTTCCCGCTTCCCGCTTTCTCCCTCCCCTACCCCACAGTCTCCTGAGCTCGATCGATCTGCTTCGCCAGATCAAGATCCTTCTGCGTGATTCCGCCGGCGGAATGTGTGCTCAGAGTGCAGATGATCTTCGTGTAGCGGATGTCGATGTCAGGATGATGATCGGCGGCTTCCGCTGCTTTGGCTATCGCCGACACGAAGCTTATTCCGGAAAGAAAGCTCCGGAATTGAAAAGTCTTCGTGATCACCTCGCCGCGTCGGCTCCAGCCCGGCAGGTTTCCGAGCTCACGTTGAATCGCAATGTCCGATAGACGCTCAGCCATCAGTTACTTGCTCCGAGCAGATTATTTGGCGAACAACATAGCAAATTTGAGACTTTCGCGCGCAATCTTGATTGGTCTGACAGTCGCGGTACTTGGACTCGCCTTGCCCCGAATTTCGCGGGCGCAAGCGTCACCGCCCACTCGCTCGGACAACTACTGGCGCCTATTCGCCTTCGGATTCGCGGGTAGCATCCTCGCACACGAGACCGCCCACGTGCTCATGTCGTACGCGGTCGGAGCTCACCCGTATTTCGGCCTCGACCACGGCAGGCCGACGGTCTTTTCCGGAATAGACAGTCGGCTCCATCCTCGCAAGCAGTTCCTCTTCTCGGCGGCGGGACTGACGACCCAGGCGCTGCTGGACGAAGCGATCCTTGATATACCGCATTCCAGGGGGAGCGCGATCGAGCGCGGAATTCTAGCCGGTGGGATTGGCACCACTCTCTTCTACATCACACTCGGCCGCAACGCATCGGTAAGCGACATCACCTACATGGCGCGCACCTCGTCGCTGTCGAAAACGCAGCTGTCGCTCATTTTCGGTGGAGTCTCGGCGATCCACGCCTGGCGGGTCGCGCGCGATCCGCGGTACAACCATTTTTTCATAAGACCCAGAGAGAACGGAGCCGCCGCTGGCCTTTCGTTCTGAGTTACGCCAACGAAAAAGCTCCAAGCGTCGTTGGCTGCAAGGCGCATAGCTCCCTGCTTCAGTTCTGTGGATGTCTGGGATGTCGCCGCTGGACGCTCTGGTACTTTCGGGGTATATTCGGTGCTATGAAGCCGAGAGACCCCGGCCTTTTCGGCCCGGAGTACGATCGGACCTCCCGCCAGCTCCCCGTGATCGGCGAGCAGAAGGACATCCGCTACTACTCGTCCCCCGCCAAGAGCGTGCTCAACGGCCCCGAGACGACGGGCATGGGATTCTGGTCCATCAACCCTTACATCGGCTGCGCCTTCGGCTGCGCTTACTGCTACGCTCGGTACACCCACCGCTATGTGATGGAGCGCGCCGCCAGCGACGAAAAGATGACCACCGAGCTCGGCGAGGCGTACAACAGCCTTCCGCCCTGGCTGGCGTTCGAGCGCAACATTTTCGTCAAAGGGAACGCGCCCGAGGTTCTCAGCCGCACGCTCCGGTTCGGGAGCGATCGGCACCTCAAGCTACTGGCGGGCGAGACTATCGTGATCGGCACGGCGACGGATCCGTATCAGCCGGCCGAAAGAAGATTCCGGGTCACGCGTGGTATTCTCGAGGTGCTCGCTGACCACCCCGGATTGAGCGTGGCCATCATCACGAAGAGCCCGCTCATCACGCGCGACATCGATCTCCTCTCGCGGATCAATCGGCACTCGAAGCTTTCCGTGCACATCTCGCTCATCACTCTGGACCGCGAGCTCGCGCGTCGGATCGAGCCGCGATCGCCCACTCCAGAGTCGAGGGTGCGCGCGCTGGCGCGCCTGCGGGAAGCGGGAATCGATGCGGGAATCAACTGCATGCCGGTGTTGCCGGGCATCACCGACAATCCCTCCGATCTGGAGGCGCTGGTGAAGCGCGTGTCGGAGGCCGGTGCGACTTATGTCGGCGCGTGCGCGGTGAGGCTCAAATCCGCGGCGAGAAAGCGCTATCTCCCATTCATCGAGCAGGAGTTTCCGCACCTGGCGGAGAGGTACCGCAATACCTACGGCAACAGCGCCTATGCTGGCGAGAAATACCGGGACGGCCTGGCGCGCTTCTTCGAGAAGCTGTGCGCGAAATACGGCGTCCGCGGCTGGTCCCGCAGTGAAGAGCAAGAAGAAGGGGACGAGGCGCTTGGTGCGCTCGTCCCCAGTGTGCAGCTCAGTTTCGAGATCTAGCTCGAAACCGACCTACTTCTTGGTCGTGTCGGCTGCCGCTGCCTTGGCGGCCTTCTTCTTCTTCGTCGAGGCGCGCTTCACTTCCTTCTTTTCGGTCTTCACGCTCTCGCCTTCAGCCTTGGCGCTCGCGCCCATACCGCCGCCGCCGCCACCGCCTGCGGGCGCTGCCGGCTGATTGTCGTTCGGCCCGAAGCCGATGTTCATCGCGGCGAGCAGCGCTGCGGCGTTGTTGGCGGTGTTGAACTTCTTGGCGCAGGTAGCGATCGCGCGACGCGTCGAAGGACCGTAGCGTCCGTCGACATTCGTGACGCCGCATCCTTGATCTCTCAGCTCCTGCTGCAGCGCCAGGAACTGAACCCTGTTCAGCCCAGCCTGAGCAGAAGCCAGAGCTGGCACAGTCAGAAAAGCGATAACAGCGATGGTCTTCTTCATACTTCCATGCCTCCGATCAGGTAGGGTCTCTTTTACACTTTTACTATACTGTAAGGCGTCGATACAGTACAGAGTGTTATCGAGTAGCAAAGTCTACGCCGACGCCTGAAATCCGCAAGAATGAACAAGAACGAAATGGACAAAAGAAACGCCCGACTCGCAAGGAGTCGGGCGTTTCTGTCAGGAGCCACACGACTCTAGCGGAGCATCTCGATCACGAGAGCGCCTACCGCGAGGAGAGCAACGCCGATGGCGACCGCCGCAATGGGCGTAACCGTCATCTGCTGCTTCCACCAATGGGAGGCCGTACCCGGGGTCTCGGGAAGAGACGCCATAATGCGCTGCTGAACGCCCACCGGCGTAACGCGGCGGCGGAGCATCTCGCTCTCGGCGTTAATTCGGGTCCAGAGCTCGACTTTCGACTTGCCCTCGACCTCGCTTGCGCGCATCACATCCACTTCACCATCGAGCCAGTCGTGCAGCAATCCGTGACTTGAGCCGCCATTGAGCGGGACTTCGCGGTCATAGAGCTGTTCCGCCGACTTATCCTTCCGCTGAACAGGCTCGCGGCCCGCGATTTTATCGTTTCTGTCGAAACCAGCGTCATCGAGCATCATGCGTACTTCTCCTCAAGCAGTTGTTGGAGCGCCTCTCGCGCCCGATGCACTCGCATCTTTAGCGCGCCAACCGTCGTTTCAAGTAACAGCGCCATCTCTTCGTAAGACCTTCCCTCGACGTGCTTCATCACGAACGCTTCACGCAGCGAGGGAGCGAGTCTGGCCAGAGCAAACTGCAG
>DHJO01000160.1:0-1092 GCA_002404375.1 Gemmatimonadales bacterium UBA4718
AATTCTTCGCGCGCGATCCGCTCCATCGTCGCGCTGTCACTCTTTACCAGTTTGAGGTACCGCCCGAGTGAATCCACCTGACGCTGGAGCGAGTCCACTTCGCGCGTGAGGTTCCCGGTGCGACGACTCAGCACGTAAAGGTCCTTGGTGCTGTACTCCCCGCCCTGCACCGCGAAATACGCGGCGACCGCGATCAGAGCCCACCAGATGATCCGCTTCATTGCACGCTACTGACTCGCGCGATGTCCACCGAGCAACTGCAGGCGTCTACAACCCGTATATGGATCCACCCGGATACTCCGCTGCGGCTCCGAGTTGTTCTTCGATGCGGAGGAGTTGGTTGTATTTGGCGACGCGGTCGGTTCGGCTCGCTGAACCCGTTTTGATCTGACCAGCGCCGGTCGCGACGGCTAGATCCGCAATGAACGTATCCTCTGTCTCGCCTGAGCGGTGCGAGATGATCGACTGGTACCCATTTGCACGAGCCATCTCGATCGCTTCGAGCGTCTCGGTAAGCGTGCCGATCTGATTCAGCTTGATCAGGATCGCGGTCGCGACGTCGGATTCGATTCCGCGCGCGAGGCGCTCGGTGCTGGTCACGAAAATATCGTCCCCCACGAGCTGAACCCGATCGCCCAGGGCCGCGGTCAGCTTTGCCCAGCCGTCCCAATCGTCTTCGGCGAGTCCATCTTCGATGGATACGATCGGATACTCGTCGAGCCACTTCCGGTACAGCTCGATCATTCCGTCAGAGTCGAGGCTGCCCGCGCCGCTCTTCTTGAACGTGTACGTCCCGTTCTTGAAGATCTCGGAGGCTGCGGGGTCGAGCGCAATCGCGATCTCGCGGCCCGGAGCGTATCCAGCGGCCTCGATCGCTTCGACGACGACGCGCAATGCTTCCTCGTCGTTCTTCAGATCCGGAGCGAATCCACCTTCGTCGCCGACTCCGGTGGACAGCTTCCGCTTCACCAAAACTTTCTTGAGCGCGTGAAAGACTTCAGTGCCCATTCGCAGCGCCTCGCGAAAGGTCGTCGCGCCAATGGGAACGATCATGTACTCCTGAAAGTCCACCGTATTCGTCGCGTGCGCGCC
>DHJO01000160.1:1128-2543 GCA_002404375.1 Gemmatimonadales bacterium UBA4718
AGGATCGCGTTCGCGCCCAGCTTCCCTTTGTTGTCGGTGCCGTCCAGCTCGATCATCGTGCGGTCGATCAGCATCTGGTCGCTGGCAGAAAGCCCGCTCAGCGCCGGCGCAATCCGCTCTTCCACACTCTGCACCGCCTGCTCCACACCTTTCCCCAGGTACCGCTCGGCGTCTCCGTCGCGCAGCTCGAGCGCTTCGTGCTCGCCGGTGGAGGCACCGCTCGGGACTGCGGCGCGTCCGAACGCGCCGCTCGCAAGCGTGACGTCGGCTTCGACGGTTGGATTTCCGCGGCTGTCAAGAATCTCGCGCGCTTTGATGTCTATTATGGTCGACATTTTCTCGTAGTTGATTGGCTGGCTATCGTGTTTCTGTCGGGTTCGTTTCGGACGAGAGCAGCTCGACGGATGAGGCGAGCCGCGAGACTGGAGTCGGCAACGCCTCGACGCCGTACGAATCGCGCATCGCGTCCGCCATTCTCGTCCTCACAGTCTGCATCAGCGCCTCGCGGTGATCGTAATCCACGGTCGTAGTGCTGACTGGCTCGAGCAAATGTATATCAATCGTGCCCGGATGAACCCACAATGACCCTTTGCGCAGTATTTCAATGGTGCCGTGCACGATGATCGGAACTATCGGCACGCCCGCCGCAATGGCGAGGACGAACGGCCCCTTTTTGAACGGACGGAGGGGGTAATCGTGCCCGCGCGTCCCTTCGGGAAACACGACCACCGAGTTCCCCTGTTTGATTCGGTCGGCGGCCACTTCATACGCTCCGAAGGCCGCTTTCCTGTTTTCGCGCTGGATCTCGATCATTCCCGCTGCGCGCATCGCGCGCCCGAATATCGGGATTTTGAACAGCTCCGCCTTGGCGACGAACTTGTGGCGCGGAAGAACCTTGGCCAGCGCCGCCACATCGAACCAGCTGACGTGGTTCGAGGCGAAGATTCGGGGCTCGGCGTCGTCGCCACTCTCGAGACCGTGGACGCGAACCTTTATTCCCCCCGCCCACATCACCGACCTCGACCACCAGCGCGGAATCTTGTCGTAGATCCCATCCGGCTTGTCTTCGACGCCGAGCAGGCCGGCGATGATCGTGGTGAGACCGAGCACCGCCGTCACGACAAACGCGGTGATGATCGCGAAAATCGTTCGCACAAAAGAGATCATTTGTCCCGAAAGTGATCGAAGCCGGGCGGAGCGGAGATTTTTTTGCCGCCCCTCAGTAGCTCGACTCGGGAAGGTCCGGCAACAACCCGGCCGATCTCAGTGAGGGCGAGCCCGAATTCCGCGGCGAAGGCTTCGGTGTCGATCGCGGGAGCGGTTGCGACGATCTCGTATTCTTCGCCGGAATTCGCGGCCTCCAAGGAGGATACACCGTCGACGCGCGGAATTCGATCGACGTCGATTTCTATCCC
>DHJO01000160.1:2609-6575 GCA_002404375.1 Gemmatimonadales bacterium UBA4718
CGCCAACCCCACCGCCGGCTCGATTCGGGGTACTGGGTTGGCGAAGCGCGCCCTGTCCCGCTCGGTAGGCTCTTTCCCCGCTTGCCAGGCGCGAACCGCCGCGGCGGGACCCCCGAGGGAGCCTGTTACATAGACGCGCTGCCCGGCTTTCGCCCCCGCCCGCGACAGCGGCTGCGCGACGCTGCCAAGCGCGGTGATCGTCAGTGAAAGAGTCTTGCCCGACGACAGGTCGCCGCCGACGATCGGACACAACACCGCCGACGCGCCCTCACGTATTCCCGTTGCGAGTGCCCGCGCATCGACGCGGTCGGCTTCGGGAAGCGTCAACGCGATCACGATGCCGAGCGGCCGAGCGGCCATTGCGGCGAGATCGCTCAGTGCCGCAGCGGTAGCGCGATACCCGATCTCGAAGTGATTGAGCCACTCGTGCCGGAAGTGGACGCCATCCACGGAGGTATCAGTCGTGATTACAAGCTTCTCACCGGCCGGAACCTCGACGATGGCGGCGTCATCCCCGATGTGCTGCGCCGATTTCCCCCACTCGGAGAGGAGGGTGCGAACAATGTCGAACTCCTTTCCCGGACCGAGGTCGATGTTGCGCGCGTCGCTCGTTTTGTCGGCGCTCATCGCGCTACCGCCGGAAGCTCCGCCAGAACCGGAGGGTTCACCGGCGGCTCGCCCTCGTTCCAGGCGCGCGGCAGCGCGTAAAGAACATCTTCGAGCGTCGTGCCGCGAACGTACTCACAGAATTCCGCGGCGCGTCCGTGAACCCACGCGGCGCAACATGCGGATGTCGACGCATCGAGAGTTTGAGCCAGCATGGTCCCGGCGATTCCGGCGAGCAGGTCCCCGCTACCGCCCGTTCCCAGCGCCGCGGTGCCACGAGCAGCAACGTAGCGCTCGCCATCAGGCGCAAAGATCACGGTCGGCGATCCTTTGAGGAGCACCGTCGCGCCAAGCTTGCGCGCCATCTCGGCGCCGACGTCAAATCGGTTGTCGAGCACGTCTTTCACGTCGATCTTTGCCAGCCGCGCGAACTCAGCGACGTGCGGAGTTATGAGGGCGGGCCTTCCTTTCAGCAGCCGTCCGAGGGCGGCGACATCGCCATCGAACACGTTCAGCGCGTCCGCGTCGAGGAGCACTGGCAGGCTGGAATCGCCAAGAATGCTTTCGACGAGACGCCTGGTCTGGTCCGATTTCCCGAGTCCGGGCCCAATTACAATTGCATCCGCCCACTTGGAGATCTGCGACGATGTCTCCGCCTCGTTTGGCCAGGGAGCGATCAGTGCCGACGGCGCGGCGGCGAGAATCTCGCCCGTGTTCTCCGCCGCGACCAGTGCGCGGACGAGACCGATTCCACTGCGGAGAGCGGCGCGAGTCGCAAGCACGATGGCGCCGGGCATCCCCTTTCCGCCACCGATGATCGCGAGATGCTTCCGGGTCCCCTTGTGGGCGTCGTAGCGAATCCCGGGAACGTGGGCGCGGACCCACGCGCCATCGACGAGCCGTGGAAGCCGCGCGACCCCGGCGCCCGACTCTGATGCCAGCGAAGCCTCGTCGAGCCCAATGTCCAGAACGACGATCTCCCCGCAACAGTCGCGCGCGAGGAGCGAGCCACGCTTGACCCCGCCGAAGCTGAAGGTCGCGTCGGCGATCACGCACAGCGAATGACGTCCGGTCGTCGCGTCGAGCCCGCTCGGCAGATCGAGCGCGGCCACCCGGGCGCCGTCGGAATGCAGTCCGTTTATCGCCGAGATTGCGTCGGCGATCCTGCCGCGTGGCTCACCTTCGGCGCCGGTGCCGAGCAGTGCATCGATCACCACCCGCGCAGCTGAACCATCACCGACAATCGATGAAATTTCGCTTACGCATTTCACGACATCGATCGCGCCGTTCTTTTCGGCCATGGCATCGGGACTCTTCGCCTCGACTGCCTCGAGGACTGTCACCTCGATTCCCGATCGCGCGAGCAGTCCTGCGACGACCCAGCCATCTCCGCCATTATTCCCCGGACCGGTGAACACAATGGCGCCTTCTCGCAATCGATCGCCATACCGGCGCGAGATCTCCTCGGCCGCGGCGGCACCGGCGCGCTGCATCAAGACGCCTGAAGGAGTTCCTCTTTCAATGGCCGCCCGATCGCGCTCCGCTGATTCCCTGGCGCTGACCACCCTGACGGACGGGGGCATTGCTCGGACGATTGGAGTCTATGCCTGTTGCGCGCAGTTCCAGGGGTAGTCGCGCTCGAATGCCCTGTCGAAGTCGAACACATCCACGAACTCGTCGCGGGTATCCTGCGGCTGGCTGAGGAGGAATCCCAGGTCGACGAGGGTGAAGACGATGTCGCCGATGTCCGCGGTTGCGGAGATTCCCCAGTGCTCGAGTACAACCTTCGCCATCAGGCCGTACCGCTCGAGCGCGAGCTCACGACACGCGTTAGCGAGCTCGATACCAGTGATGTGGCGCCGCATCGTGAGCTGCGCCTGACACAGCTCGAGCGCGGAAAGGACGAACAGATATGCCTGCTCATCAAACCGCGGCTCGCGGATGCGAATCCGGTCCATGATCCCGTCGCGAAATGCCAGCTCAGCCATTGCTACTTTTTGTCCGCCATTGAGGGGAAGGATTTGTAGAGAGGAAACCGATTCGTCAAGTCGAGTACTTCTTCTTTGACTGACGACGCGACCGCGGGGTCACCAGAACTGGCGATCACCTTGTCGATGAGCCTGGCGATCTGCTGCATCTCCCGCTCCTTCATTCCGCGAGTCGTGACCGCGGGGGTTCCGATACGGATTCCACTCGTGACGAAGGGCGATTGGGTCTCCTTGGGCACCGTGTTCTTGTTGACCGTGATCCCGGCGACATCCAGCGCCTTCTCGGCCACTTTGCCTGTGACGTCCTTGTTCCGCAGGTCGACGAGCATCAGGTGATTGTCGGTCCCGCCCGACACGATGTTGAACCCATGCTCGATCAACGCGTTCGCCAGCGCTTGCGCGTTGCGCACGATCTGGCCGCAGTACTCCTTGAACGACGGGTCCAGCGCTTCCTTGAACGCCACCGCCTTGGCGGCGATGATGTGCTCCAGCGGGCCGCCCTGGGTGCCCGGGAACATCGCCTTGTCGATGGTCTTGGCGTGCTCTTCCTTGCAGAGGATCAACCCACCGCGGGGACCGCGCAGAGTCTTGTGCGTCGTGCTCGTCACGGCGTCGGCGTGGGGAATCGGCGAAGGATGAAAACCCGTCGCCACGAGTCCGGCGAAGTGCGCCATGTCGACCATGAACTTCGCTCCGATCTCGCGCGCCACTTCGGCGAACGGCTCGAAGTCGATGATGCGTGCGTAGGCGCTCGCGCCGGCAATGATCATCTTGGGCTTCTGCTCGCGCGCGATCTTCTGCATCTGCGCGTAGTCGATCCGTCCGTCTTCACCCACGCCGTAGTGGATCGCGTGGTAAAGGAGCCCGGAGAAATTCACCGGCGAGCCGTGCGTGAGGTGCCCGCCCTGCGACAAGTCCAGGCCCAGTACGACGTCGCCCGGCTTGAGAAACCCGAGGTAGACGGCTGCGTTCGCCTGCGCGCCCGAGTGCGGCTGCACGTTGGCGTGGTCCGCGGAGAAGAGCTTCTTAGCCCGGTCGATGGCGGTTTGCTCGACCATGTCCACGAACTCGCACCCACCGTAGTACCGCTTCCCGGGCAAGCCCTCGGCGTACTTGTTGGTGAGTGGCGTCCCCATTGCCTGTAGAACAGCGGGCGAAACGAAATTCTCACTCGCGATCAGCTCGAGTCCGCTGCGCTGCCGCTGGACCTCGAGATCTATGAAGCGCGCGATCTCGGGGTCGCTCTGCCCGAGGGTGCCCGTTGGCATCGCGACGCTTGAGGAGGTCTTGCTGGTTGGAGCTGCCTTCGTCTGCGGCATCAAATGTCCTGTGGTCGGAGCTGGTTCTATCCGCACATCAAATGTCCTTCGGT
>DHJO01000004.1:0-658 GCA_002404375.1 Gemmatimonadales bacterium UBA4718
CACGGCGGACATCCGTGGCGCGCCGAGCTCAATGGTTCGATCTACGATGCTGCGCGGAGGGCACTGCGCGCGGCGTTCGGGAAGGAGCCCGTGATCACGGGCGAGGGCGGATCGATCCCCGTCGTCGGAGATTTCGAGAAGATACTTGGCGCGCCGGTGCTGCTGGTCGGATTTGGTCTCCCGGGAGAAAATGCGCACGCGCCCGACGAGTGGATGAGCGACGAGAATTTCCGGCAGGGGATGCGCGCCGTCGCCACACTGTGGGACGAGTACGCGAAGGCGTGAACGGAGTCCAGGACTGACAACCGCACCTGTTCAGTTGCAGTTGCGGTTTCTCATGCTATAGATCCAGTAGCAACTCAGTATCAGCCTCACGCTCAGGATGCACGGTCGGCTCGAGACATTCCGCGGAGTCGTTGCGCGCGTTGTTCACCAGCTTGGAGATGGGGAAGAACTCGAGCTCTTCATTCTTGTGATACGCGGATTGATTTAGGAGCTCGAGCTGTCCCTGCTTCCGCTGTGGATCAAGCCACTGGTCGTACGATTCCGGCGCGAGGAGCACCGCCATCCGGTCGTGGAATCGGCTATACCAGTCGTCGGCATCTTTGACGATGACTGTGCACGACCACAGCTCCTCGCCGCTTGCTCCGTCCTGCCA
>DHJO01000004.1:761-5968 GCA_002404375.1 Gemmatimonadales bacterium UBA4718
TTTGCGTTTCTTCTCTCCCACCCATTCGATGATCCCGTCGACTACGACGAGGCACCGCTGGCTGCGCCATGGCTGCTGAAAGGTCGGTGCCGACGCAATCGTCTCCACCCTCGCGTTGAAGGTCGAGTACTGCGAGTCGAACGCGACGACTTTGTCTCTGCTCTCGAGCTTCGCAGGTATGAGATTCCAGTGCATCGTCCGCAGCACCTTTTCACGCAGGAACGGGTCGTAGTAGACGGATGGAATGTCCTCGTGCGGATTCAGGTTGTAGCGCGGCTTCCAGTTGCTCGGGACGAATTTCTTCGTGAACCCGTAGAGCTTTTCGGTGATCCCGTCGGGATTGATTACAGTGGCGCGGCCGCACATATGCGAACGGTACCGTTCTGGGAAACAAGAAGCAACTGAACGATCTGACAGCTCGTTTGATTGGGAACCGAAAAGCAACTGAACGGGTGCGAGTTTTCAGTAGCGTAGATGCGAGGTGTCAGTTCACGACGCCCAGACTTGCCTCGGTGGCGCTTGGAGCAACTGCTTGTGCCATAACGCTAGTAGTAAAGTCTGGGCGTAGTGAACTATCAACTGGCCACTCTGCTACTGACGACTCGCACCCGTTCAGTTAAGCAGTCTATCCCGCCAGTTGCAGCCAGAGTCTAGAACCGCCACTCTCTTATCAAGAAGGCGCCAAAAGCGCTGGTCGTCGCGATGTTCTGGGTCGGCGCCAAACTCGGCTCAATCAGGATGTAGCGGGTATCGACACCGGTCTCGAGACGGTATCCTCGCGTTCCCCCAAATCGGTGCACGATCTGGAACCCTGGCCGCACCAACGCCTTCGGATCGAGCGGAGACTTTACCGCGATGAAGGTGTGCGACTTGACGTACTTCCCGAACTCGAATTGCGTCGCGCGCAGGAAGTTGCCGACATCCGTCTGCACGTCCGCTGGCGTGATCGTGAATAGATCCGCGCCAAGGGAGCGCGCGGCGCTACCGGCGATCTGATCAGCGGCGATACCGAGCGCTACGCCGGCGAGCTGGCGGCTCGCCAGTGCGGCACCCGCACCCACGAGGTTTGTTCCGCCACCACCGTTGGTGAGGCCCGAGCCCTCGAGCTGAAGGAGTGAAGACGAGGACTGGCCGAACGCGAGGTAGCTGAGCAAATCGCTCTGCGGAATTGGCGGCTGCGCATCGCTCGTGAGAGAGATATTCGGGTTTCTCATCGTTCCCCCGACAGCGATCTGGATGTTGATGGCCTCGCGGCTTGGCTGCCTCACTTCGTATCCGCCTGTCGCCTGCAGAATCGGATTCAGCTCCGTCGAATTGATGAAAGTCGCCGACCCGCGCTTGATCGTGAATCTGCGCGTCATGAAGACGTACTCGCCGCGTTCGCTCAGGATCACGCCGTCCAGAACCAGCGTCTCCTTGGCGCGATTGACGTGCACGCCAAGATCTTCATCGCTGTAGATCTCGATATTCGCCTCACGGGATCGGACGAAGACGTCGTGATCGATTCTCAGATTCACATCCATGAGCAGATTCGCGAGCAGCGGCGATTGGCTCGGGAAGAGCTCGCGACTCGCCATCACCGCCGTGTCGAGAACGTTGAACAGAGCGGGGTCTCCCGCTCCAACGAGG
The DNA here is from genome assembly GCA_002404375.1 of Gemmatimonadales bacterium UBA4718. GTDB lineage: Bacteria > Gemmatimonadota > Gemmatimonadetes > Gemmatimonadales > Gemmatimonadaceae > UBA4720. The sequence goes on from DHJO01000004.1 coordinate 2,391, forward strand.
TTCTTGTTGTCCGACGGAGGGATGTAGATCACTCCCTGCCGGAGACGCAGGTTGCCGGTGACGTGTGCGCCCTTGAACGGGCCAACCATCGCCAGGTTGGCGCCCACAACCAACTGGCCACGATCACTGTTGAGCACCTGAGCGCCTGACGTGGACAGCTTCAGGTCGAAGCTGGGCGCGGTCAGCGGCCTCAGTCCGATTCCGCCGGTGAGAAGGATGCGCCCTTTGCTGTTGGCCGCGATCGAATCGATTACGACGGTATCGCCCAACATCCGAATCGACGCTTCGATCGCATCGAGATTGATGCCGGCCATCACCACGCGCGCCCGCCCTTCGTGCATTGCGAACTGACCGGTGAGCTGAGGCTTGTTGAGACTCCCACCCAGCTTGAACGAGCCGGTCGCGCGACCGCTCATGTTGGAGACGTAGTCGCTGAACTGCGGCATCATATCCAGCGGAAGACTGTCCGCCTTGATGTTGAGGGCGATCTGTCTGTCGGCCGGGAAGCGGGATCCCGTAACACCAGTCAGCGCGAGATTGATCGGAACCGTGCCCTCCGCCAGCAGGAATGGAGGCTGGCCCGCACGCATCGCTTCCGCGCGTCCCGTCAGTGTCTGATTGGCGTACTGCACATTTCCGTGCAGCTCGGGCAGCGTAGTTCCGTTATAGAGAAGACCCGTGGTGCCGAACGCCCCCTTGAACTGGGGATTATCGAGCGTCCCCGTGCCATGCACGTTGAACGAGACGAGTCCCTTCGCGTTGATGCCGCTCTGTGTCAGCGCCACGACATCCCCGACGTTGAGGTTGTCGACGGCAATGTCGAGATTGGCGTTGCCTTGCTTCGGGATCAGACCGTTCACGAAAATGCGCCCCGTCGGTCCGTTCCGCAGCTCGAGGCTGTCGACATCCACACCGGCCTGCCCCCAGTGCACCGACGCGACTCGCGTGCTGGCCCAGACGCTGGTGTCGAACTGCAGTCTGAGATTGTTGAGACGGAGCTCGTTTCTCACCTTGTTCAGAGTGAACTGCGCGTCTGCGCTGTACTTCCGCGAATTGTCCTGGCTGACGACTATCTGGGCGGTGCCGTTCGGCTTCTGATAGGTGAGCTTCGCTCCGACGCTGTCGAGACTGAATCCGGCCGCGTTCACCGCCTTTGCCTGAGCGTTTATTCTGACCTGCGATTGCGGAGTGCGCGCATTGATCCAGTCGTAGTCGGCGACGAATGAGCCGACCGAGTTTCCGCGCGCCACAATGTTGGAGCCTGAAGCAGTCCCCTTGAGACCGAAGTTCCTGATGTTGCCGGTCGCTACGCCATCCGCCTGCGCGGATCCGGAGAGCTCGTTCTTACGCATTGTTTTCGGCGTGTCGACGGCAAATGTCGGAAGCTTTCTACCCGTCACTGCGCGCTCGACTTCGGTAGCGCGCGCGATCCTCGTCGAATCTGCCTTCGCTCGCGCGACACGGGCGGAGAGGATTCCCGGTCGCGGCTTCACTACGCCCGTATCCTTGGAGATCAGGCCCGCCACTCGCGACAGCGAATCGATCGCGACGTGATAGCTGAGCGTACCGGTACTTCCAGGCGCGAGCCCGAACGTGCCCTTCGCTTCCACGATTCCCTGCGGCAGCTCCAGGGCGAGCGTATCCACGCGCGCCATGCCATTGGCCGCTGCCACTTTCACATTGGCGCGATCGATCGACACTGTATCGACCCTCGACGCGCTCACGCTCGCCGTCAGCTGGGCCTGCATTGTCGCCGGATCGAATCCGCGGCCACGCGCCGATCCGACCGAGTTGAGCGATGTTGCCGGAGCCTTGGCAATCACGGCGTTGGCGTTGAAGAGGCGAGTGACGAAATCGAGACTGTAGCCGGTCGTTTTGCTGGCGATATCCATCGTGCCGCGCAGGTCGAGAAATCCGCCGTCGGGGAACGTGAGCTGTGTATTGATTGCGAGATCGTTGATCGGTCCCTTGAGCTTCAGCGGACCGCTCGCGCTCCCTTTCAGCCCCACACTCGGCATGAATGTGCCGAGTGTTACGAGGGAGAGCGGGTGCATCCGCGCATCGACGTCGTACCAGGGAAGACCGTGCACTCGCATGGAGGCGCGGCCCGTCCCGCGAGTAATTGCTCCGCGCTCTACGTGCGTCACGTCGCCCTGTGCCGTCATGATGCCCGCCGTCGTTCCATTCAGCGTCACTAAACCGGTGAGCGTGCCACCCAGCTTGATCGAGGGCGCTATCGCTTTGGCGAGACCCATCTGCAACGGAGCCATCCGGACGCGAAGATCGCGGGCATTGAAGATTCCGGCGGCCAATCCCATCAAGCCATTTCCGATCAGCCGGCTGCGTCCGGACAGCCTGTCGTCAACCGTGACGTCGCCGTTGATCTTGAGCGAGTGCTCGCCGCCGTCGAACTTGGCCTGACCCGTGAGAGTGAGCGGCCGCGGGAATTTCATCGCCGGGAAGAGCTGCGTCAGAAGACGTGTGTCGAGGGTCGTGAAGTGCAGATCGGCATTCCGGTACGCGAGCGTATCCGTCACCGTCGCTTCGATCTGACCCGTGACGTGTGACCGCTCGAGTGTGAGGTCCATGTTCCTGGCGAGATAGACGCTTTTGCCTCCGGTCCAATCGAGACCGAAGTCGAGCTTGCCCGAACCCTGCTCGGGAAGTCCGACCATCGCCCAGCGGATGTCGGCAGGATTCACCGGGTCGCCGTGCAGGCGGAGATGGAGATCGCCGTTGTTGATGTAGTAGCGGCCGTCGCCAGAGACGCGCGTCGCCGGAAATGCAGCGCGCGCGCCCTTCCACCACACGGAATCTCCGGTGAACTCGAACGTCCCCGTGAGACCCCGCACGTCCGCGTCAGGAGGACGGAACGGCTCCGCGATCATCTTGAGCGCGGCGACGTCGACCAGTCGGTTCTTGTACGCCGGATCCTCCAGCCGCACCAGAGGAAACAGTGCGTTGATTTTGTGGAAGCTCGAGACTTTCTGATATCCGTTGGGCACCTTGACCAGTGCCAGTCTTCCCTGAGGTCCCAGCGTGCGGCGCACCGCATCTCTCGTCTCCGTGGGCGTGAGACTCGGATCGGGACTCCATGGTGACCGCACCGTCAGATCTCCGTTGAGCACCGTGGCATCGCTGAATCGGATCCAGGTTCCCCAACCGGTTTTTCTCGGGCCGGTCGATGTCGTGGTGTCACGCGGAAAAATGCGGTCGTAATTCCATTTGCCGCCGGGTGGCTTGTCGATGACGATCACCGGCTTCACGAGACGCACTTCGGAAAACTCGATCCTTTTTCCGCGCAGAGTTCCCAGGCTATACCGCGCCCAGATCTCATCGGCTTTTATGAATGGCGCGCGAGCGCTGTCGGTGATCACCACATCGCGAAGCGTGAAGCCGCGCAGAAGATTCCCGCTCACGCTGCCAATGTGCACGATTCCGTGACTGTTCCCCTGAATCACGCCGAGGACGTACCGCCGGACGCGCTCGCGTCCCCAGTTGGTGTTGGTGACGAGGAAGGTTGCCAAAAGCAGCAACGCGGCCACCACCGCGATTCCTGCGAGGAGGCGCGCCACCCA
>DHJO01000011.1:0-304 GCA_002404375.1 Gemmatimonadales bacterium UBA4718
CCGCGCCTGAGGAGGAGAAACGCGAGACCGTAATGGGCGCCCGAGAGCCTGGGCTCGATCGCGAGAGCGCGACGATAACAACGCACCGCCTCGTCCATCTGGCCAAGCTTCGAGTAGGCGATAGCCATGTTCTGGATGACCTTGTGGTTGTTCGGCCTCTGGCGGAGTGCGAGGCGGTATGACGTCAACGCGGCGTCGTAGTCGCCCTGCCTTTCCAGCGCGAGCGCCTCGTTCAAATAGTCGAGGTTGTCTGCCGGAGGTTTCGGCTTTCCACCGGTGAGACGGTCCCAGAATGACATTTGGT
>DHJO01000011.1:463-1727 GCA_002404375.1 Gemmatimonadales bacterium UBA4718
GAAATAGAATGGCCGTTCTTCGGCGAACTGTCTCGCGGACTCGCCCTGAAGGTGGCGAGAGCATACGACCCCGAGATCGTGATCGGGATCGCGACAGCCGGCGTGATTCCTGGCGCCGTAATCGCCGCAATTCTGGGCCGGGAGTTTCACTCGCTGGTCGTGAGCCGGAAGTTCAGATCGAGCACCACGCGTGAGACTCCCGAGATTTTCGGAAGTGCGCCAAAGGAAGTGCGTGGCCATCGCGTGCTGATCGTGGACGAGACCTGCGACTCCGGCGACACGATGCGGCTCGCGGTCGCCGCCATCTCAGCTGCCGGTGCGTCAGAGCTCCGAACTGCCGTCGCGTTCCAGACCGGCGAATACACGCCGGACTTTCACGCGATCGCGACCGAGAGCACGATCATCCTGCCATGGGACCGCGAGGTTCTCGTGAACGGAGAACTGCGCCCGAATCCGCTCTACGCCGATGCGTTAGGACTGATTGGATAGGGGTGGTTACGGTATCACCGCCTGACCATACATCAAGGTTCAAGGGTTAGACGGATTTGACGGATTGAACGGATAGGACTGATCGCTCCGAATGCCGGTAAGGGCTCCGCTCCCGATGGCTGTGATTTTTTTTCGTTTCGCAGGAAAGTTCTGCAAGGCGGTCTGAAGCATCCTGAGCGGCTGTTCCCAAAAAATCTCGGTCCGGTGAGAGGTTGTATAGCCGCTAAGGGAACGATCCGACTAATTGGTCAAATCCGCCAAATCCGTCCAACCCTTGAACCTGGATGCCAAGGTCGAGTGGCTTTTTGAGCCTCGACTAGAACTCGCCGGCTCCGATCGTCTCCCACATCTCGCCGCGAGCCAGTTGCTCGTATGCGTGCTCGAGCATGTCCCCATTGCCCGCGAGAAAGCGGCAACGCGTGTTGCTGTTAGTGCCGCACTCGATCTCCATCACCGCGACGGGATAATCCGCCAGACAGCCCAGGAATCCGGCGAGAGTGCCGGTGGTGAGGTGACAGCCGGTCTCGCCTTGACCGTGAAGCTGCGCCTCCCAGCAATTCTCGATGTCGATCACCGCGAGCGCGTCGTGGAGGGACCGGAACGACACTCTGCCCCAGCCGGCATTCTGGAAGAACTCGGCGGCGCGGGACGAGAACTCGTCGATGGAAAGGTCTTCCGCGCGTCTCGACCCTCGATCGCCGAGCCAGCTCTCGAAGGCGTCGAATAGCGACGCGGCTCCGGCGTAACCCGCTTCGCGAAGCGCATCAGGACCGCC
>DHJO01000011.1:1842-4134 GCA_002404375.1 Gemmatimonadales bacterium UBA4718
TTTGCCTTCTCGAGCTTGCTTCCCGCTTCCTCGCCGGCGACGAGAAAACTGGTTGATTTCGACACCGATCCGGTCACGCGTCCACCTGCTGCTTCGATGAGCGCTGTTGCTTTGGCTCGGCTCAGACTGGGAAGCGTTCCGGTGATCACGGCCGTCTGCCCACTCAATGGACCGCCCGCAACAACGGCGCGCGGCTCCTTGAAATTCACGCCATGCGATCTCAGCTTCTCCACCAAAGCGCGTCCCGCCGGATCCGAAAAGTAAGCCACGACACCGTTCGCGATCGTGGCGCCGATGCCGCGCACGTTGAGTATGTCGTCCGCCGAGGCGGAGACGATGGCATCCAGGGTTCCGAAGTGCTGGGCCAGAAGCTGCGCCGCAATCGAGCCGACGTGCCTGATTCCGAGCGCGTGCAGGAGACGTGAAAGCGGCTGGGCTTTCGACGCTTCGATCGCTGCAATCAAGCCGTCCGCGCCTTTGTCGGCGTAACCCTCCAGCTCGAGCAGTTTTTCGCGAGTAAGCGCGTAGACATCACCCGGATCGCGCACCAAACCCTCGCCCACGAGCTGCTGGATTCTAGCGTACGAGAGGCCGCGAATGTCCATCGCGCCGCGCGACGTGAAGTGAACCAGGCCTTCGAGCTGCCTTCCCGGGCAGGCGATGTTGGGACAATAGATCGCCGCTTCGTCTTCCTCGCGTGTGGCCAGAGTGCCGCAGGAAGGACAGCGCTTCGGCATGCGCCAAGGCTTTTCGTCACCGGTCCGTCTCTCCGGAATCGGAGCGATGATCTGTGGGATCACGTCGCCCGCCCGCTTCACCTGGACCCAATCGCCGACACGGAGATCCTTGGAGATGATGAGATCCTCGTTGTGCAGCGTCGCCAGCTTGACGATTACGCCTCCGATTTCCACCGGTTCCAGCACGGCGAAGGGATTCATCGCCCCTGTACGGCCGACGTTGACCTCTATCGCCAGCAATCGCGTCTCGGCGATGTCGGGAGCGAATTTGCGGGCGATTGCCCACCGCGGCTCGCGCCCGCCGACGACGCCCAGCTCCTCCTGAAGGGAGAGCGAATCGACTTTTACCACGCCACCGTCGATCGCGAAGTTGAGATCATTCCTTATTTTGTGCTCGAGATCGTGCGCCCACTTCTCTACTTCGGCGAGCGTTTTCGCGCGCTTGCGGTGTGGCGCTACTGGAACACCCCAGTTGACGAGAGTATCGAGCAGCTCTGTCTGCGTCTCGAAGGGAAGCTCCTCTCCGTCGGGAGCCGCTACGGAGTAGCCAAAGAATCGCAGGGGGCGGGAGGCGGTGATCGCCGGATCGAGCTGACGCAGACTTCCCGCAGCGGCGTTGCGCGGATTGGCGAAAACCGGATCGCCCGCGCGCGCGCGCGCCTCGTTCATCTCCTCGAAGCGGTTGAACGGGAAATAGACCTCGCCCCGGACCTCGATCCGCCCGCGGGGAGCGCTCTCGTGCAGACGGAGCGGGACATCGCGTACTGTGCGCAAATTCAACGTGACGTCCTCACCGATGATTCCATTTCCGCGCGTTGCGCCCATGACGAAAATCTGATTTTCGTAGGTCAGCGCCACCGCGATGCCGTCGATCTTCAGCTCGGCGGTGTATCCAGACTTGGCGACGTCGTCTCCCGCCATGCGGACCAGCCTCTCTTCCCACGCGGTTAGCTCGTCGTCATTGAAGGCGTTGCCGAGTGAAAGCATCGGTCGAATGTGCTCGTGCTTGGTGAGCTGGCTCTGTGGCTCGGCGCCGACTCTGAGCGTCGGTGAGTCGGGGGTCAGGAACTCCGGGAAATTCCTTTCGATTTCCTGGAGCTCGCGAAACAGCGTGTCGTATTCGGCGTCCGGGAGGGTCGGACGGTCGAGGACATAGTACTCGTGCGAAGCGCGGGTCAGTCGAACGCGCAGCTCCGCCGCGCGGTTACGCTGTTGCTCGCTGGCTTTCCGCGGAGGCTGCGGAGGCTGTTGATCGGGGCGGGGAGCCTGGGGTGGTTCCCCCCGCTGCTTCTTTGACCGACTTGTCGCCATCCGTGGAGTCGTTTCCTTTGCTCTGCGCATGTGCGTTGAAATCACTGCCGTCGAAGCGCACTACGCGGTTGCGCCCGGTCTCCTTCGCCACATAGAGCGCGTCGTCCGCCGCTCTCACCAGTCCTTCCTGGTCCTTCACCTTCGGGTGGGGCGCGGCTGCCACACCGCAGCTTATTGTCCTGCGGAGCGTGCCGCCCTCATATGAAAATGTATGGTTCTCCACCTTCTCCCGCAGCCGCTCGGC
>DHJO01000088.1 GCA_002404375.1 Gemmatimonadales bacterium UBA4718
TCGCGAAGCAGCCAACCGAGCCGGGCTGGGAGCCCGCGCTCCGGCACTAGCTGTCTTTGTACGCCGCTTTTCTTTCGGCGATGCGGTGCTCGAGCTCTCCGCGCGTCTGACGCGCCGCGGCGCGTCCGGCCTCCACCGCGTTTGACACCTGCCGCTTTTTGGCGTCGACCGCTTCGAACGTCGCGTCAATTCGCTCTTCGACGGAAGCGCGCACCTGGCTGAACTTGTCGGCGACGGTGCCGCTCACGTCCTCGACAAAACCCTGGGCCGCTTCCTGAGCACGCCGCGCCCTTCGGGCGACTGCACGCCGCGTCTCCTCGCCGCTCTGCGGGGCGAGCAACAGCGCTACGCCGGCGCCCAAGGCGAGTCCGATGATGAACGAACCGATTCCTGCCTCGCGTCGCTCGACGATGACGTACGGCCGCTCGACATACGGATCGTCATCGTACCAGTCTTGCTCGTCCATTCAAGTCCTCCGCCGGTTGACCCGTCTTCTGCGTTCAATGTCCGGATTTTGAGACACCATCGCGCCTTAACGCTTCTTCGCTTTGGGGCCCTTCGACACCGGCTTTGCCGATTTCGGCGCCGGTACTGGTGACTCCGCTGCCTTCACCGGCCTATGTGCACCGTTGGCAGTGCTCGATGCGCCGCCTCCGGCTCCGTCGCTTCCGTTCAGCAGCGATGCAATCTCCGAGCGCACGTCGCCGGGCGTCATCCCCACTATCGTAGCCGTACGCGTGTAATCCCCGTTGGTCGAAGCGAAGGCGCGAAGTACCAGTTGCCGCCGGGTATCGGCGAGCGTGGCGCCAGGCGGAACTGTCATCGACGCATTTGGATCTACGCCGCGGCGTAAGTGACGCGGCATGATGTCCGCCGCCGTTATCTTGTTGCCGCGGCTCATGATCACCGCCCGCTCGACCGCATTCTTCAGCTCGCGAACGTTACCCGGCCAGTTGTAGGAGAGTATCCATTCCCACGCCGCGTCATCGAAGCCGCCCATCGGTTTTCCATTCTGCTCGGCGAAGCGCAAAAGGAATTCGTTTGCCAGAAGCTTGATGTCGCCAACCCGCTCGCGAAGTGGCGGCAGGAAGAGCTCGACGACGGCGAGACGGTAGTAGAGATCCTCGCGGAGATCATTTTCCGCGAGAGCTTTCTGGATGTCGCGGTTCGTCGCCGCCACAATCCTGATGTCGACTTCGATTTCCTTCTTGCCGCCCAGACGCCTGATCGTTCTCGACTCGATCGCGCGTAGAAGCTTGACCTGAATGTCGGGCGGCATCTCCGCGATTTCGTCGAGGAAGATGGTTCCTCCATCGGCCATCTCGAATGCGCCGGGCTTTTCGTTCACCGAGCCGGTGAACGCGCCCTTTTCGTGGCCGAATAGCTCGTTCTCGAGGATGTCCTTGGGAAGCGCCGCGCAGTTGAGAGCGAAGAAAGGCCCCTTCACCCGCTCGCTCTTGGAGTGCACCGCGCGCGCGACCAGCTCCTTGCCGGTGCCTGATTCACCAAAGATCAACACGCTCGCCGTGGAAGGCGCGACCGCTTCGATGATCTGATAAACTGAGCGCATCTCTTCGGATTGCCCCGTGAGCTCGCCGAAGTGCGTCAGCCCTTCGAGCTTGGATGACAGCTCGCGGTTCTTCTGCTGCACGTTGAACTTCTCGAGCGCCTTCGGGATGAGCGCCTTGAGGCGATTCAGCTTGTCCGCGGTGAGCGGCTTCTCGACGTAATCGTAGGCGCCTTCGCGCATCGCCTGCACGGCCGAGTCGACCGTCGCCTGGCCGGTGACGATGATGCACTCGGTGGGAATCGCGCGAAGCTGCAGCTCTTTCAGCAGCGCCAGGCCGTCGACCTTTGGCATTTTCAGATCGGCGAGAATGACGCCAAAGCTCTCCGCGCCGAGCTGGTCGAGAGCCTTCTGGCCGTCGATGGCCACCGCGACTTCGTAGCCTTCGTCGCGCAAAATGGCGCTCAACCCTTCTGTTATAGAACGGTCGTCGTCCGCGATCAGGATTTTTGCGCGCTTCACTTCAGACTTTGGAATGGCTTGTACCTTCTGGCGAGACTGTTAATATAACCCGCGTGGCACCCTGCTCGACCCCTACGCCAATGCGGTCGGCCAGGTGTTTGATATCGGACATAAACACGCTGGCCCGATCACCGTAAATCATTAGCTCGATTCGACTTCCGCCGCTAGCTCCCTGTACCGAGTGGAGCGTCCCCTCGGCCTCAGCCGCGAGCACAAATCCGACCAGCGCAAGCAGCCCATTCGTCAGCGCTGTGGCCTCCCCGATTTGCGCGCCGGCCCGTTGGGCAAAGGACGCAACCTCGGTGGCGGCTCCTTCGCGGGCCACCCTGCTCCTCACCACTTCGACGTTTACGGCGACGCCGTTAAGAGCGTTGCGAATCTCGTGGCCGGCCCGCCGAATTATCTCACGAACGATGTCGAGGGCGTCCGCTTTCGCGCGCGCCGAGTCGTCAGTCACTCAGGTCTGCATCATCGGGCGCCGCCTCGACTACAGCGAGATCGGGATGCGGCTGCGGCTTGTGCTGCTCGACCGGCTTCACGAATCGATCGACGATGTCGCGTGTGTTGACAACAGCCAGCTGCGTGAACAGGAAGCTGAATTTCTCGTCGTACGCTTTGGCGAGCTTCGCTTTCACGTCCGGCTGCAGATCCCAGAATCGCCGCTTGAAGGGGCCAAGCGCCTTTTTTCGGGTCTTGTAGAAGAACTGCTCATCGGTATCGCTCGGCTTGCGCTCGTCCTTGGCGTTTTCCCTTAGCCATTCGTAGATCTCGTTGCGCAAATCGTCGTGGATGTTGTCGTACAACATCGTTTGGAAGTTGGTGGCGAGATGAATCTCCGCGGTCTCGGTGCGCGGAAAGTTGTGGAATGCACTGTCGGGAAGCGTCGACGCGCCGTGCTGGACCGCGCCGGCGAGCCCGTATTTCTCGCGGGCGACTCTCGACAGCCGCGCCAGAGTGTCGAAGTCGATCTTCACGTCGGCGATGCTGCCATCCGCGAGCACAACTCCGCCGTGGGTGGTTCCCGATTGCACGCTGATCTTGGAGAGGCCTTCCGTACCCGGAGATCTCTTTTTGAGCGTCTCGTTGAAGCCATCCATGTAGGTCTGCAGCTCTTCGACTGTCGAATTCTGTGTTCCGACTTCGCCGATCTCGCCGCCGATCGAGATGGTGACCCCTTCCGGCTGCAGCTGCCGAACAGTGAGCGCGAGCTCGACGCCCTGCTCGTAGTTCGTGCGCTGCTGCTCCTTGAGCGTCGGCTTGGATAGATCGACCAGCGTCGATGTATCGACGTCGATGTTGTAGAAGCCCGCCGCGATCGCTTCGCGCGCGAGCTGTTTCACACCATTCACTTCCGTAACTGGATCTACGGCAAACTTCTTGGAGTTTACCTGGAAGTGGTCGCCCTGGATGAACACCGGGCCGCGAAATCCTTCGCGCATGGCCGCGGCGAGCATTACCGCCACGTATTCCGACGGGCGCTGATCGGTGTACGCGATCTCCGACCGCGCAATCTCCACGATTAGGGCGCCGACCTTCAGCTTGACCGCGGAGCGGAACAGAGAGCGCGCGGTATCGTACACCATCCCGCGAATGTTCATCGCTGGAACGGTAAAGCCGCCCGTCTTCCCAGCACCGCGGGCGAGATAGAGATCGTGAATGGACCAGGGCTGGACACCAACGGCATGGCCAATCTCCCAGATCAGCCAGCGCGCATCGTCCCGTTCGTCCGGCTCGCCGAACACCGCGGTGTAGACGAGCTTGTCCATTGCTGGAGATGCTAGGGCCGACTCGTCGTGAACGGTGACTCGACCGTCGAGGACGGTCACGGATTTTGAGAAAGGGTTTATGAACATG
>DHJO01000043.1:0-21360 GCA_002404375.1 Gemmatimonadales bacterium UBA4718
CCGGCGATGTACGCCGACGGAACGGAGCCGGCCAGGTACGACAGAAGCACGCCGACTATCGGCGACATCTATGCAGACTTTGCAGATTTTCTGCGCATGATGATGCGAAGTGGGTTACCGCGAAAACCCCACGCTTCGCGAAAGCTGTTGTTCAGGTAGCGGACGTAGTGCTCCTGTACGAGGTCGGGATTGTTTCCAAACACGGCGATAACCGGCGGTGCCGTCTCGACCTGGGTCGCATAGTTCAACTTGATCTCCCGGCCGGCGGCCTGCGGGGGCTGTCGGCGGCCAACGATCTCCGTCAGCGTGGTATTGACCTGCGACGTGCTGATCCGCTTGTGGCGCTCCGCATCCACTTCCAGCAGGAGCTCGAGGATCTTCGTCACTCGCTGTCCGCTCAGTGCCGAAGTGAAAACGAACGGGACGAACTTGAGAAACGGAGCTTTCTCCCCTGCCTCTTTCTCGAAGGTCGCCGCGGTGTTGTTTTCCTTTTCCTTCAGGTCCCACTTGTTGACGACGACTATGAGTCCGCGACCGCTCTCCCACGCCAGCGACGCAATCTTGAGATCCTGGTTGTGCAGTCCCTCGGCGGCATCGAGCACGAGAATGCAGATGTCCGACCGCTCGATTGCGCGACGCGTCCGCAATGCGGAGTAGAATTCTATGCCGTCCTCGACTTTCGCCTGACGCCGGAGACCCGCGGTATCGACAAAGATCAGCTCGCGACCGTGAAAGTTCATCGGCGTATCGATCGCATCGCGCGTCGTTCCGGCCTTGTCCGCGACCACGAGTCGGTCTTCGCCGAGAAGACGATTGATGATCGACGACTTTCCGACATTCGGACGTCCGACGACGGCTACCCGAAGGGCATCTGGCACTTCTTCAGCGACGACCGGAATTCGCTCGACGAGAACGTCGAGCATGTCGCCCGAGTTTTTCCCGTTGAGTGCGGACACCGGCACCGGGTCCCCTGCACCGAGCTCGTAGAATTCGTAGAAGTCGGTCGTACTCGGGTCGTCAACCTTGTTGGCGACGAGCACCCACGGTTTGCGAGCTTCTCGCAGCAGATCCACGACCCGGCTGTCGCTCGGATGCAGACCGGTCTTCGCGTCGACAACCAGCATGAGGAGATCGGATTCCTCAATCGCCTGCAGCACCTGTCGCTTGATCTCGACATCCATTGGCATGTGCGGGTCGTCCGTCAGTCCACCGGTATCGACCAGCCAGAACTGACGTCCATTCCAGTCGGCGCGCGCGAAATGGCGATCCCGGGTCGTGCCAGCCTCGTCGCTGACTATCGCGCTGTGATCGCCGACGATGCGGTTGAAAAGCGCGGACTTCCCGACGTTGGGACGTCCGACGAGTGCGATGACCGGAAGGTTCACGCCGGCACCCCGCTCTCTTCGGACTCGAGAATATCGATGAAGTCGTACGAGGGAAAGATCGGCATCGGCAGCGACGCTCTCACGCTCTCCAGGGTGTAGTCATCGAGGAAAACACTGTCCTCATTGATCGTTTCCGCGGGGATGAGAGCGATGTCCAGATCGCGACGGTTCTCGAGCGCGCGGAGAATATCCTTGCCGACCAGCAAGCCTGCGGTCGTGATCGTCGGACCGAACAGCGAGTTCTCCGCCACGATCAGCTCGAACTCTGCTCCGCTGACGGCGCGCATGCTCTCCAGCAGTGGCTGCATCAGAGGCGCCATGGCGAGCCCTGTGACCACGCCAATCCGTTGACCGTCGCGCCGCGGTAACCGCTCGAGCCCCGCAGCTACTCTCATGCGCAGCGATGTCACCGACCCCACGCCGTTCTCGATCTGGGCGAATTCACCGTAATGCTCGGCACCGGGCAGCTCACGCTCGGCAAGCATGTACAACTCGTCAGAGCCGAACACCCAGGTCTCGCCCCGCTCCTTCATCCCGCGCACGCCCCAGCGCTCGACCTGACGGAGAATCGCCCGCGCGGTGTCGCGATCCATCTTCTTGCCTGAGTAAAGATGCGAGAACTGGGTGAGCCCGACCGGCACGACTGCCGCTGACAAAACCGCTTCGCGCATGTTCCAGAGGTCGGTCAACGATTCCTCGAGAATCTCCTCGTCGTTGAGTCCCGGAACGATGACCATCTGGCAGTGAAACTGTATTCCGCCTTCGGCGAGACGCGAGAGCTGAGCCTTGATGTCCGGCACCCGGGTGTTGTTGAGCAGGATCTTTCTCGCCTCGTGATTCGTGGCGTGCACTGAGACGTACAGCGGCGACAGCCGGTACTCAAGGATTCGCGCGATGTCGCGCTCCTTGACATTGGAAAGTGTTGCAAAGTTTCCGTACGCGAAGGACAGCCGGTAGTCGTCGTCCCGGATATAGAGCGGTTTTCTCAAACCGGCCGGAAGCCCTTCGATGAAGCAGAACTCACAGCGGTTCGCACAGCGGCGCACTGTAGGCGGCTCGAGTGAAATGCCCAGCGGCTCGCCGTCCAGCCGTTCGAGCTCATAGATGACCTGCTCGCCATCGGGCTGACGTGCTTCGATCGCCAGGTCCTCGTCAGCCGTGAGAAATTCCCAGTCGAGGAAGTCAGCGAGGGGCCTCCCGTTTACCGTCAGCAGCTCGGTGCCTGGCTGAATGCCGAGCGCGTCAGCGATGCTGTTTTGATCGATTCTGGAGACTTTTACCATAGCTCAAGTAATTTAGAGCTATATAGGCCGAAATCAAGGAACGAACGGACTTTAGCTCCCCTCTCCTAGGCTCCTGGGCCCGTCGAACTCGCTAGACTGGGGAGGTCGCCGCCAAAGACTCCAGGAGCTTGCGGGCACGCTCCGGGTTGAAGCCGGGGAGCTTGGCGATGGCCTCTTCGCCCGCATCCCGAACGCCCTGGACGCTGCCGAATTCCTTTAGCAGCTGGCGGCGCTTTACTGGGCCGATCCCGGGCACCTTGAGGAGTTCCGACGTCACGGTGCGCATTGATCGGCGCTTTCGGTTGTAGGTGACCGCGAACCGGTGCGCCTCGTCGCGCGCCTGCTGAAGGAGGCGAAGGCCCGGCGACCGCCGCGAGAGCTTTAGCGGCTCCTCCCGGCCCCAGATGAAGATCTCCTCTTCCCGCTTGGCCAGGCTGATGACAGGCCTGTCAGTGAGCCCCAGCCTCTGGAGTGCGGCATGGGCGGCTGAGAGCTGACCTTTGCCGCCGTCGATGACGATCAGGTCCGGCAGAGGCTTTTCGTCCTTTATGCGCCGTTCGAAGTAGCGGAGCACGACTTCGTGCATCGAGGCGAAGTCATCGCTGCCCTCGACAGTTTTCACCTTGAACTTCCTGTATTCCGAACGTTTCGGGCGAGCATTCTCGAACCACACGCAGGAGCCCACCGTATCGGTTCCCTGGGTCGTCGAGATATCGAAGCAAACCAACGATCGCGGTATGCGCTGAAGTCCGAGCTCTCGACCGAGCTCGTAGACCGGATCGCCCGCGCGTTCATCCGCCTCCATGGACGAAAGCTTCAGCTCCTCGAGCAGATGCCTCGCGTTCTGCTCCGCGAGCGCGATCAGGTCTCGGCGCGGACCGCGCTGTGGAATGACGATCTTGCTGTCCGGAAGCGCCTGCTCGATGAGCTCCCGATCTGGAAAGTCGAACGGCAGCAGCAGTTGACGCGCTCTTTCCTGCATGCTCACGTAGCTGCCGGCAAGGAAGATTGTCATTACGTCGGTATCTTCCTCTCCTTCGACGTGCTCGAGAAAGCGCTGCTCCCTGGAGAGTAGCTTGCCGCCGCGGATCCTGAGCACTGTCACGCACGCATCATCCCCGTCACGCGCATACCCTACCACGTCTCGATCGCCGCCCTCCACCTCGAGAACGACGGTCGGCTCCTCCATCTGCTCGAGGTGGTGGAGCACGTCGCGCAGCTCGGCGGCGCGCTCGAAATCCAGCTGCTCCGCGGCGAGATCCATTCGCTCCCTTACCCGCCGGACCACCTCGTCCGGTCTTCCGGAGAGGAACAGGACCACCTCGTCGATCATCGAGCGGTATTCCTGCTGTGATTGTGCCAGAATGCACGGTGCCTTGCAGCGCTTGATGTAGTAGTCGAGGCACGGCCGCTCCGGCATCTGTGCGGGCATGTCGTAGTTGCAGCTCCGCACCGTGAAAATCCTCTTGACGACGTTGAGGGCTCTACGCATGGCGCCTACGTCGGTGTAAGGCCCGAAGTACCTCGCTCCGTCGTCTTCCAGCCGCCTGGTTACATAGACTCGAGGAAACGGCTCCTGCAGCGTCACCTTGATGTACGGGTACGACTTGTCGTCGCGCAGGGCGATGTTGAAGCGAGGCCGGTACTCCTTGATCAGGTTCGCCTCGAGAATGAGCGCGTGTGCCTCGCTGGGCACCACAATGGTGTCGAGGTCGGCAATGAGTCCGACGAGGTGCCGGGTCTTTACGCTCTCGAGCTGATCATTGGCGAAGTAGCTCCGCACCCGAGAGCGCAGGCGCTTCGCTTTGCCCACATAGAGAGTAGTCCCGTCCCTTCCCTTCCAGAGATAGACACCGGGTCCTTCTGGAAGGTGGGGCAGCTTTGCGGCGACGGCGTCAGGAACGGGGAGCATGTGTAATTATACCACGCGCGAAAAGACACGTTCATCGCCCGCGGAACGGAAGTCTTAGCAGCCTTCTCCCTCGATCAATGACGTTGCTGGCCTCGGGAACTCCGAACGCCGCGGTGATGCCGACGTACGTCAAACCGTAGACCGCGAGCAGGATGAACGCCATCAGCTTGGAGGGCACGGCGTTCTCGTGCGCTGACAGAATTGGTGCTCCGCGGTCGGTGATGAGCTTGTACGCCCAGGGGATGGCGGCACCGACTGCCGCGGCCATCCACAGCCGCGCAACGCGCGATGGCACGAGGCGCGTCCGGCCGATCCGTCGGTCCATCTCGCGCCGCAGCAGGTAGAACTCCACCCATCCTGCCAATCCCGCCGAGGCAGTAAGACCCGCGGCGCCGAGCTTTCTGTCGAGGCCGAGCAAACCAGGCAGAACCAGCGCGAACAGATAGCCGAGCACCGTAGTCAGAACAACACGAACGACAGCGTAGCGGAGCGGCGTCTTCGTGTCGCGCATGGCGTAAAAAGTTGAGGAATACAAGCGTCCCATCGTCGACGCGAGAATTCCGACCGTCGACCCAATGAGTATTTGCCAGACCCAGATCGTCTCGCCGCGCTGAAACCTGCCGCCTTGAAACAAGAGATGGACGATGAGATCGCCCAACGCGAGCAATGCCACGGCGCTCGGAACGATGAAATAGGCGATACGATCCAGGCCATCGCTCAGGCGGCCACGCAAGTAGGCGCCGATTTCGGCGGTCGTGCCCACGGCTCGCGACATCGCCGGCAGCTCCGCGGCGGAAATCGCCATTCCAAAAAGACTTATCGGCAGGACGTAGATGGCTTGCGCGTAGGTGAACGACGAGACCGCGCCATTGCCCAGGTAGCTCGCCAGCCACGCGTCGACGTACGCACTGAGCTGCACAACGCCTCTCCCTACGAAAGCCGGGACGAAATTGCGGAAGACGTTGCGAACGTGTGCGCCGGCCGTAGTCAGGTGTGGTCTGATTCCCCGCGCATATTTCACCACCTGGGGGAGCTGCACCACAAACTGCAGCGCGCTCCCTAATACGGACCCATAGGCGAGATAGATCGCCAGTTGAATCTGCGTGTGCCCTTTGTGGAAAATCACCAGCGTAGCAACCATCGCCAGATTCCACAGCACCGGCGCGGTGTATGACATAAAAAAGCGGCGGTGGCTGTTCAGGATGCCGAGGCACCACGCCGAGAAGACGAGAAGTCCGGCGCCCGGAAAGAGGATTCTGGTCAAGCGCACGGTCAGCTCGCGCTTTTCACCGGTGAATCCGTTTGCGATGATCGCGACGAGCCACGGAGCCGTGAGAACTCCAAGAAGAACGATGACGGCCGCGGCGAGAGCGAGCATTCCGGCAACTGCACCGGCCAGCTTCGTTGCCTCTTCCTCGTCGCCTTTCCCGAGGAGGCCCGCGTATTCCGGGATGAACGAAGCCGAGAGCACTCCCTCTCCGAACAGATTCTGGAGCATGTTCGGTATTCTAAAGGCGGCGTTGAACGCGTCGGCGGCCAGGTCCGCACCCAGATAGCGGGCCATCATCGTCTGGCGAATCAGGCCGGCCAGACGACTCAACAATATTCCCGTGCCCACGAGAAACGCCGCGCCCTTCGATCTGTCGAACGCGCGGCCGGTGGTCCGCGGCGTCGCCCGCCGTTCAATGGGCGGCGCTGCCTCCGTTACCTCGTCGGCTTCCGGCGATAGAAACTCAGGAAGCTCGCGATGCTTGGGTTCAGCGTTGCTTTCGTCGCTCACGGGCGACCTCGCGCCGACACGGGTTCTCCCAGAGAGCGCGAAGTATCCTGTCGCCCGCCGGTGAGTCGTCGCGCGTGTTCTCGCGCTTCACCGAGCATTTCCTGCCTGAGGATCGCGCCGTATCGCGCGAGAAGCGGGACGAAGTTCAAGCCACGCTCCTGTGGCTTCCCGAGCGGGTAGAGTGATCCGCGCGCCGTGGCGATCTCGTGCATGACATCCGCGTGCTCTCGTTTCGAGGCGGCGATCAGCCGCCGCTCAAAGCGATCCAGGCGTCGCAGCAGACTCGCCCGCAGTCCTTCCGTCACGGCCGCGCTGACCGGTGCGCGCTCTTCAACGACGGCTTCACTCAGCGCATCCAGGCGCTCGTTGACTGCTGCGCGCGTCGCATTCAGCTCCGCAATCACAGCCTTCGGCAGTCGCGCGCGCGCAACCCGTGCCTCGACCTGATGGGGATCGCGAAAGTCTTCGGGCAGCAGGTACAGCTTCTCCAGAATGTTCTCTACGTGCGGCTCGATTATCATGCACGACCAGCGAGGAAGTATTGCCGGTCGGGGAACTCCGACCGCCTCGGCGATCGGTCCAATTTGCGCGAAGTACGCGATCTCGGCCGGACCACCGATGTAGGTGGCAGTCGGAAGAATCGCGCGCTCGACCACCGGTCGCAGCAACACGTTCGGCCCGAGGTCATCGGAGCTGGCATGCTTCGCGGCAGCCTTGATAGGTATTCGCTTGCGGCTGCCGGATGAAGAGCTGAATACCAGGGACAAGCCGGGGACGTCCTGCACCTGGGGTGTAAACCCCGCCGATTCGATCTCGTGGTTGCGTGCGGTTACGGCGTCGGCGATTTCGCTCGCGGACTCGAGAGCCTTGGTAACGACGGGATTTGCAGCGGCACGAGTCGCGGGATGCGACGCGTCGATTACCGCGATGCCGAGAGGCGCGAACAACTCGCGTAGAAAGGACACGTACGCTTCACCAACTGTAGCACCCGAGGTGTAGAAACGCTCCAGCAGCTCGATCGGCGTGTGGTCAATCACGGAGCCGGCAGAGCGTTCGACGGCTTCGAGCTGCGCAGACACGTCTCCGAGCGGCATCGCGGCCATCGGAAGGCCCAAAGGCGCGGGATGATCGAAGCGCAGGAGCTGCGCGCCCCCGGGAACGGAGACGATCGTGCTGCTCGCCTCGCGGAAATCGGTGTCATCGGTGGCCGCCCAAAACACTGGCGCGACCGGCACGCCTGTGAGCTCCTGCAATGAATCTGCGAAAGCAAGAGCGCTCAGCGCCTTCGAGAGCGTGTACACCGGTCCGCCGAAGAGCCCGGGCTGTTGGCCAGTCGTCACCACCACTCCTCGCCCGCTCGCAGCTGCCTCCAGCCGCTCCTTCGCTTTTCCCGTAGCCGCCAAGGCGGGAGATAGTTTCGTGAGCCAATCGCCGGCGAATTCAGATCGCACCGATTGCAGCCGCTCCCGCCACGATTTTGCGTCGCGCGGCAACGGCTCGTACCAACCGGCTGGCGCCGTACCAGCCATTGCCGCGACTGCGAGCGGATTTCCAGAGAGCGGCTCAGTGATCACTCGTGGAGCGTTCACCGGCGACTCGCAAAAAGAATTGTGCGAGGCGAGGCCTCGGACCACTGTCCTCCCGCGTAATCACCCATTCGAGCCGCGATCGCGAATCCCGCCACCTCCAGCATTCGTTCCAGATCCCCGGGAGTCAGGAGGCGCACCCTCTCGATGTATTCTTTGCCGCGCTCGCGCAGCCGAATCGTTTTCTCGACGAATCGGTCGTCGGGACTGATCGCACGCGTCTGCTCGATGGTGACGCCGTTTTCAACACGCTCATCATAGGGAACCAGGTCGCTGCGCACCTGAGATGCATTCAGAAAGTCGATGACCAAAGTTCCACCTGGTCGCAGTGTATCGCAAACGCACACCAGCACGCGCTCATTCTCCCGATCGTCCTCAAAGTAGCCGAAGCTCGTAAAAAGATTGACAACGAGATCGAAGCTCCCCGACGCAAAAGGCAGCTCGCGCATGTCGGCTCTGATGTACGGAGCGTCGAGAATCTCGCGACGCGCAATCTTGAGCAGAGCCGCCGACAGATCGAGGCCCACCGTCCACCACCTCTCGCACAACGCTTTCGAGTGGCGCCCCGCTCCGCAGCCAAGGTCGAGAACCGAGCGGATGTCCCGCCCTTCCAGAAACCGGGCAATCAGATCGACGACGTGCTCGGCCTCCGTCTCGTCGCGGTGCTGATAAATCCGGAGATAGTCCTCTCCGAACCACGCCTCGAACCAGTCCGCCTCCTCCGATCCAGAGCGTTGCATCATCCCCTGACGGGAACCCGTCGTAGTCACTTGTGATATGGCTCGCCACGCACGATGGTACCGGCTCGATAGATCTGCTCGATCAGCACCAGGCGCGCTATCTCGTGCGGCAGCGTCCACGGAGCGAGCGCGAGCTTGAATGCCGCCCGGGAAGAGACGCCGGATGTAAGACCGAAAGCGCCGCCAATGAGGAAGGCGAGGTCGCGATCGTCCTCGCGCGCGCGCTTCAACAATTCCGCGAACTGAGCTGAGTCGAGGGTGCGGCCACCCTGCTCGCAGGCAATGGTTTGAGCGCCTTCGGGAATTCGCTCAGAGAGCCGTCCACCTTCCTTCTCCTTGACCTTCTCGACGGCATTGCCGGACGCTCGCTCTTCGCGCACCTCATGAACGTCGAGCGGCCAGTACCGCGCCGCTCGTGTCTCGTAATCCCTTATCGCCTCGCCGAGCGCTGGATTGCGCGTCTTGCCTACGACCGCGACGACCAGTCGCATCTATGCGTAGATGCCGCGGAGCCTGTGAACGCTGGCCACTCTGCTGATCGACACCATGTACGAGGCAGTGCGCATGTTCACGCGCCGCTGGCGAGAAAGATCGAGCACATCCTGGAAGCTGTGCTTCATGATGGTCTCCAGGCGCTCGTTGACGAGATCCTCCGCCCAGAAATACCCACCCCGATCCTGCACCCATTCAAAGTACGAAACGGTCACGCCACCGGCGTTGGCGAGAATGTCGGGGATGACGAAAATGCCGTTCTCATCCAGTATGGAGTCCGCTGCCGCGGTAGTGGGCCCGTTCGCGCCCTCGCAGATTATGCGCGCCTTGATGTCCCCCGCGTTCTTGGTCGTAATCACGTTTTCCAGCGCGGCGGGAAGCAGCACGTCGACGTCGAGCGTCAGCAACTCCGCACCAGAGATCGCGTCAGCTTTGTCATAGCCCTCGAGCGACCGGTGCTTCTTCACGTAAGCAATGGCGTCGTCGACGTCGATGCCGTTCGCATTGTACAACGCCACGGAGCGATCACCGATCGCGACGATCTTGCAGCCTTCGCGGGCAAGCAGCTGCGCCGCGACTGAGCCGACGTTGCCAAATCCCTGGATCGCGACGCTGGTTCCCTTCACGGGCATGCCGAGATGCTTCAGGGCTTCCTTGGTGACGATCATGCATCCTCTGCCCGTTGCCTCCCGCCTCCCGAGCGATCCGCCAAGCTCCACCGGCTTGCCGGTCACGACGGCCGTAACCGTGTGCCCTACGTGCATCGAATACGTATCCATCACCCACGCCATCACGCGCTCGTTGGTGTTGACGTCCGGCGCCGGCACGTCGGAGTCGGGGCCGAGCATGTTGATGATTCCAGAGGTGTAGCGGCGGGTGAGTTTTTCCAGCTCGCTCGCGCTCATGGCGAGCGGATCGCATCTGACTCCACCCTTCGCACCGCCGAATGGAATGTTCACCACCGCGCATTTCCACGTCATCCACGCGGCGAGCGCTTTCACTTCCTCGAGTGTTACCTGGAGGTCGAACCTTATGCCGCCCTTGGCTGGGCCACGAGAGGTGTTGTACTGGACGCGATAACCCTCGTACACCTCGACCTCGCCATTGTCCTTCATCACCGGAATCGAGACGATTACCTGCTTCTCCGCCTGTCGCAGAACTTTGTAGAGGCCGGGCTCCAGATCGAGAAGCTCCGCGGCCTTGTCGAATCGCGACATCATTGCCTCGAACGGATTTTCCTCGTCGAGAAAGCGATCCTTGTCGGGTCGAACTAGCTTGTGAGCGGGAATTCGATAGTCAGTAGCCATGAATTGTGATTTTCAACGTAGTGACGGCAGGGTCAGTTTGAGTGAGCGCTCGAGAGATTGTCGAGCATCCGGTCGATGTGAGGCTGCCCGTCCTCGATCTTCAAACGCTGTGAAACATACCATAATGACCCCGCTTCGGCAGGCCACATGGACTCCAGTTTCACCGCATCTTTGAGAGTGCAAACGACAAAATCAGAACTGTTCGCCTCAGCAGCGAGATACCGCGCTTCTCTCCTCGTAAATGCGTGGTGGTCGGCGAAGCTGTGCGGTCGCACCACGGCGCCAAGTTCCGTGAGCTGTCTGAAGAACGATTCGGGTCGGGCGATGGCGGCAATCGCGGTCAGGTCTGCGCCGCGCAGCGCGTGCAATGGAAGTGTTTGACCGGTGGCCGTGCTCCGTAGATCTCCCGGAGTGAGATGCACCATTGCAATCGGCACTCGGGGCGCCGCAGCGGCAACCGCGCGGCGCGCGGCTTCAACCGTCGCCTTGTCCGCGGTTTTTCGGGTGATGATGACGAGGCTCGCGCGTCTCGCGGAGCGGAGCGGCTCGCGCCACGGGCCGGCTGGGAGAAGTCGCGTGGAACCGGACCACGAATCTGCATCCACGAGCAGCACGTCGGCGTCTCGAGCGGCCCGGCGATGCTGAAATGCGTCGTCGAGGATCACGACATCTGCTCCTTGCGCGATCGCCTCCCTGATGCCACGCGGGCGATCCGACGCCACAATGACAGGGACGTGTGCGTTGAGGCGCTGATGCACGAGCGTTTCGTCTCCGCCATAGCCTCTTAGAACGATTCCTGGCTTGATCCCCCTTTCTGTCAACGCGCGCGCGATCCACGCGGCAACGGGAGTCTTGCCCGTGCCACCAACAGAGAGGTTTCCAACGCTCACCACCGCGACGGAAAAGTTTTCCGCAGGGAATAAACCCGAGTCGTACATCCATCCCCTCATCGCGATTGCTCCGCGATAGACCATCTCGATTGGGGAGAGGAGCGCGCGCAACGCCCTGGCCCGCGTTCCTCGGCCGGTCCAAACCGTTTCCACGATTCGCCGGAGATCAGGCATCGGCGAGTCCGACTGCGTCACTCAGCAAACGCTCAAACCGCGGAGCTTCCTCGACGGCCGCGCGCGGATTCGTCGCGAGCACTTTGGTCGGCGCTCCATAGGCAACCGTCACGCGCGCAAACGGCTTCGGGATCATGAACTGATCCCAGCTCTTCAGACGCCAGGAACTGCTCGCGGAGGCCGCAACCGGGAGTATGAACGAACCAGCCCTCTGCGCCGCGACCAACGCGCCGGGAGCGAATTTTTCGGCTGGTCCCTTGGGTCCGTCTGGCGTGATCGCGACCTCGCGACCGGACTGGAGCTCCCGCACCAGCGAGATCAAAGCCCTGTCGCCACCACGGGTCGTGGATCCGCGAATGAGGCCATAGCCAAGCGACTCCGCTGTGCGCGCCACCATCTCGCCGTCGCGGTGCTCGCTGATCAAGACCATTACCCCCTCGTCCCGGTGATGCCAGAGCAGAGGCAAAAGCTGGCCGTGCCATAGAGCGAAGATGAACGGCAGCTCGCTCGCGCGCAGGTTTCGCACAGCCTCTCCGTTCACCACTCGGACGCGCCAGGTTCTGGCGAGCACATTGAGGAACCCCCGTCCCACGAAGAGGGCAGCACGCTCGCGCCAAGGGAGAAACGCGCGCTCGCCGGTCATCCGCGCGCACCGACAAGGTCGCTCGCGATTCGCGCCACTCGATCGGCTGCCCCGGGCGACCCGAGCTTGCTCCGGACCTCCGCCAATCCTACCAGGACTTCCTGCCGCTGCCGACTTGCCGGTTCGAGCAGCCCTATCATTGCCTGGGCAATCGCTTCAGGAACGATCTCATCCTGAATGAATTCGCGCGCGACTTCACGGCCTGCGACGACGTTCACCAACCCGATATGCGGTATCTTCACCGCGCGCTTGGCAAGCGCAAAGGACACTCGCCCGGTGCGATAGGCTACGACAAGGGGACAGTCAGCAATAGCGGCTTCGAGTGTCGTCGTTCCGCTCTTGCAGAGCGCGGCATCCGCGGCGCGCAGAACGCTGAGTGACGCCGAGTGCACGAGTCGGAAAGGGCATCGCGCCGAATCGAGAGCCACCGTCGGCGCGACGCTCACGATCACCTGAAGTCCGGGTCTTCTGCGTTGCAGCTCCTTCGCTGTCGCCACGAAATCGTCGATGAGCCGGTCAATCTCCTGTTGACGGCTGCCGGGGAATAGCGCCAGCACCGGCTGGTTTTGCGCGAGCGCGAGCGCCTCGCGCGCTTCCAGCTTGGTCGGCATGTTCAACGCCCGGTCCAGCATTGGATGGCCGACGAAGGTCGCATCGATTCCGTAGCCGCGCAGCAGTGGCTCTTCGAATGGAAGAATCACGGCGGCCTTCGACACGATGCGCGCCAGCTTTGGAATTCGTCCGGCACCCCACGCCCAGACTTGGGGAGTGACGTAGTAGAGTACGGGCACACCCGCCTCGGTCGCCGCCGCGGCCACCTTCATGTTGAAGCCGGGGTAGTCGATGAGGACGACCAGCGCGAAGTCGCCACGTTTCATCATCATTCGCAGGCGGCGCAGCAGCACGAAATGACGCGGGACGTGCTTGACGATTTCGAGAAAACCCATCACTCCGAGCTGACTATCTCTGTGAATCAGCTCGACGCCCTGCTCCGCCAGCCTCGAGCCGCCCACGCCGGCGAGAGCGAGCTCCGGTCTCAGGCGTTGGAGCGCTGCAGCGACGCCGGCGGCGTGGAGATCGCCAGACGCCTCGCCGGCTACGAACAGAACCTTACGCATGATGGTGCGCGCGCCCGACCAGTGAAGGGAGAGTCAGCTCGATCTCCTTCACGATACGGAGCGCCACACCCAGCGCCAGTCTCCCCTCCTCTCCGGTAACCACAACCGGCCCCTCGCCGTTGAGAGCGGCCACAAAGCTTTCCAGCTCGAGCTTCAATGGCTCGCCAGCGGGCGCCTCGAGCTTGATGCGATCCACGAAATCCGTGATGTCGGCTGGGGCGGAACGAGCCGAGAGTGGATCGATGTCTGACCGCAGCCGGAAGAATTCGCCGCTGCCCGACGCGAGGTCGAGCGAGAGATATCCGCTCTGCTGGAAGATTCGAATCTTTCTTTTTTTCTCTCGTGAGATGCGGCTCGAGGTGATGTTTGCTACAGCGCCCGAGGTGAACGTGACCCGCGCGTTGGCGATGTCGAGCATCGGCGTCAGAACCGGAACGCCGACCGCGGAGATTTCCTTCGCGTCCGTTCCGACCAGCGTCAGCAGCAGGTCGATGTCGTGAATCATGAGATCCAGCACCACTGCCACGTCCGACCCCCTCGGGCTGAACGGCGCCAAACGCTCGCTGTCGATGAATCGTGGCTTGTTCACGTGCGGCAGCGCGGCGCGCACAGCCTGATTGAAGCGCTCGATGTGGCCGATCTGGACGATGACGCCTTTCTTTCGCGCGAGATCCAGCAGCACGTCGGCTTCCTCGAGTGTGGTCGTGATCGGTTTCTCGATGAAGACGTGCTTGCCGCGCTCGATCGCGGCGCTGGCGACGGCGAAATGGGCGGACGTCGGCACGACGACTACTACCGCATCGGACGCGTCGAGCAGGCTATCGAGCGACGGGTGCGCCTTGACGCCGAGCTCGGCCCCCACCTCGCGCGCACGCTCCTGCCGCGTCTCGACGAATCCGCTCAGCTCGGCGCCCGAAAGTTCGCGCAAAATTCTTATGTGGTGAAACCCGAGGCTGCCCGCGCCGACGACGCCAACGCGTGGGGTTTTTCTCAAATCACAACTCCGCGCTCGCTCGCCTCGACGAACCGTAACAGCTCCTTCACTTCCGGCAGCTGCTCGAGCTCCGTCTGCGCCTGCTCGATTGCCTGGGTTACGTTGAGGTCGGAGCGGAATAACAGCCGATAAGCACGCTTGAGCTCGCGTATTGTTGCCTCGTCCATGCCGCCGCGCTGGAGCCCGATGGTGTTCAAGCCATAGAGCTTGACCGGATTGCCCACCGCCTTGAGGAATGGCGGAATGTCCTTGGAGACCCTTGAACAGCCGCCGATGAAGCTCTGGCGCCCGATTCGGGCGAACTGATGTACCGCGCTGAGTCCGGAGATGATCGCCTTGTCCTCTATCGTCACGTGCCCGGCCAGCTGTACGACGTTGGAGAGGATCACGTTGTTTCCGATCTGGCAGTCGTGGGCAATGTGCACGTACGACATCAACAGGCAGTTCCGGCCGACATTCGTGGTGAATGAATGGGCAGTGCCACGGTTGATCGTAGCGTACTCGCGGATCACGGTCCCCTCTCCAATCACAACCGTCGTCTCCTCGCCAGCAAACTTGAGGTCCTGCGGCGGACCACCGAGAACGCTTCCGATGCCAACTCGGCAGCGCGGGCCGAGAGCAACGTTCCGCTCGAGCGTAGCGCGCGGAGAGATGACGCAATCGTCGTCAATCGAGCATCCCTCTCCCACGATCGCGAACGCACCGATTTCGACGTTCGATCCGATCTCCGCGTCCGGTGAAATGATCGCGGTCGGGTGAATCCGCTTCGCAGTCATCGGTCGCGTACCATCGCAGCCATGTCAGCCTCGGCGACGACCTCGCCTTCTACCTTCCCCACTCCGCGCATCTTGCAGACGGTCCCGCGGAGCTGCGTGATCTCCAGCTCGAATCGGATCTGGTCTCCAGGCTTCACAGGCCGGCGGAACTTCACGTTGTCGAGCGACATAAAGTAGACGACCTTGCTTTCCGGGTCCTCGACAGAGCCCATCAGAAGCATCCCCCCGACCTGCGCCATCGCTTCGATGATGAGGACTCCGGGCATTATCGGATGCCCGGGAAAATGCCCCTGAAAAAATGGCTCATTTATGGTGACGTTCTTGAGCCCCACTATCCGCTTCTTTTCCTCGATCTCGAGAATCCGGTCCACCAGCAGGAACGGGTAGCGGTGCGGCAGAACCTTCATGATGTCTTCAATCGTATACATCGCCTTCTCCTTTCTTGCAGCTTTGACCAGCTCTCGCACCAATGTCACCGTTCCGCGATGGCTCGGCTTGACCGCTACGATCCGTGCTCGCACTCGCGCCCCCGCTAGCGCCAGATCGCCAACACAGTCCAGCGCCTTGTGACGCACGAACTCGTCGTCCCAGCGGAGATCGCCACTCAGAATATCGCTGTCGTTGAGCACAACCGCATTATGAAGCGAGGCGCCTTTTATGAGGCCCTTGCCTCTCAACGAGTCCACTTCATGAATGAACCCAAACGTCCTCGCTCTCGACAGCTCCGTAGCGAATGATTCCCGCGTGACCACAAACCGGCGCGACTGCTTACCTATCAGCGGATGCGGAAAGTCGATGGTTACATCCAGCTCCAGCTCCGCGGCAGGGTACGCCTCGTAGACTGACGCACCATCGATGATCCTTACGGGCTCGGTGAGATCAAGGAAATCCGGATCGCCAGCCAGGTCCACCAGCCCCGCTTCGGAGAGCGCCTCCACGAACGGCGCCGCGCTTCCATCGAGAATCGGCGGCTCCGGGGCATTCATGTCGATCGTCACATCGTCGATACCCATCCCCGTCACTGCGGCAAGAACGTGCTCCACGGTGTGCACGGCGTATTCACCCCTGCCCAGCTGAGTACGCCGCTCGCTCGCGCTCACTTCGCTCACGTGCGCCCGAATGCGGGGCAAGCCGGCGCAATCCGTGCGACGAAAAACAATCCCCTGCCTCGAGGGCGCGGGCTGAAATGTAATTTTGCACGCCACGCCGAGGTGCAATCCGATCCCCTCTAGCACCGCGGGGCGTGCGAGCGTCTTCCGGCTCACTTGGTTTCCGAGTCTTCCAGAAGCTTCTCCAGCCGGCGGATCATTCCCGCCAATTTAAACACCGCAGCCGAGGCGCGAAGAGAGTCGCGATGAGGCCGTGCTGGATAGCCGGACCACGTCTCGCCGGCTGGGATGTCGCCAAACACGCCCGCCTGCGCTGCGAGCCGCGCACCTGCGCCGATGCTGAGATGCCCGCTGATGCCGGCCTGCCCGGCGAGGATGACACCATCGCCAATCGTCACGGAGCCGGCGATGCCAACCTGCGCCATCACCAGGCATTTCTCGCCGATCCTCACGTTGTGGGCGATGTGTACGAGATTGTCGATCTTGGTGCCGCTACCGATTACTGTGTCATCGATACTGCCACGGTCGATCGTCGTATTGGCGCCTATCTCGACGTCATCGCCGATGATGCACCGACCTACATGCGGGATCTTGTTGTGCGCACCGTCGTGGAAAACGTAGCCGAACCCGTCGCATCCGATGCGCGCTCCGGAGTGAATCACGACACGATTACCGAGGCTGGCGCCCGGGTAGATCGTCGTCCCCGACCAGAGTCGCGTCCCGTCACCAACCGTCGCCTTCTCTCCGACGACGCAGTGCGCGCCGATTAGGACATCGGTACCGATCCTGGATCCCGCGCCGATGACGACGTACTCGCCAATTGAGACGCGCTCTCCCAGCGTGGCGCCCTTTCCAATGCGCGCAGTTGCCGCGACCCCCGGCGAGGACAGTGTTTCCGGGTACAGTCTCGGCAATAGCGAAAGCAGCTTTTCCAGGGGCTGCTTCACGATGATCTTCGCGGCCCGTCCGCCTGGAATATCGCGAAACTCGGGATCGACCAGGACAATCCCCGCGTTGCTGCTCGCGAGCATCGGCGCGTACTTCGCGCTCGACAGAATACTTAGATGACTGGCTTCGGCGCGGTCAAGCGGAGCGACACCGCTTACGGAGACCGCTCCGTCGCCGATCAGCTCGCCCGAGACGAGTGCCGCAATAGCCGCAGCGGTGATGGTGCTAGCACCATCACCGCTGATTGAATTTCCGGAATCGGTCGCTCGGCTCACTTCTTCGGCCGAGTCACTCCCGCAGGCTGTGGAACGGTTCCGCTGGCCGGAGGTGCGGACGGGGGACCCTGCGATTTGAGCCGCGCGAGGACACGATCGGTGAGGTCGAGTCTCTTGTCCGCAGCCACGACGACGCTGGCTTGCGCGCCGACATCGAGGATCATCGAGTATCCATCCTCGGAGCGGATGGCTTCGATGACGCCCTGAACCCGCTCCATTATCGGCTTGACGAGCTGCGCCTGTCTCGCCTGCATGGTCGAGTCCAGACCGCGGGCGCGGTCCTGGTATTGGGCCTCGCGATCGCGAATCGCCTTTCCTCGCTCGGCGCGCGCGGTGGTATCGAGCTTGGCGGCATCACGGTCGAACGCGGCCATGAGCGCGGTGAGTGAATCGTTCATCCGGGAAAGCTGCTGGCGGTAAGCACCAACCTCCCTGTCGAACTGCGCTTCCGCTTCCGCTCGGCCAGGGGCCTGCTGAAGAAGAAGGGCGGAATTGATATAGCCAATCTTGACCGGCACCTGTGCGGCAGCTGTCTGCGCAGCCTGCGCGACCGCGCTTCCAGTGACGATCAGCGACGTGGCCAGTGCGAACACACTCGCACGAAAAAGCACTCGCATTATGACTCCAGTGTTAAAAGAATTGTCCGAGTTTGAAGTGGAGCTTCCAGCCAGGTGCCGGCCGCCCCGCAGTGTCAACTTTGTCGAAACCATACCCAATGTCCACTCCCAAAGGTCCGAGCGGACTCAAAGTGCTGACGCCGAAGCCAGCGCTTCTGAACAGACGCGTCGGGTCGAACTCGCGGGGCGTATTCCAGACATTGCCGCCTTCGAAGAAAGTGTTCACGTAAAGAGACTGGTTTACCCTGAGTCCGATCTCTCCGGTGCCCGTGAAGTACGCGTTTCCGAACGAGGAGCGGCTTGCCTGATTCTGGTTCGCGTTGGGGTCAAACCCGTTCGGCGTGATGGAGAATTCGTCGTACCCGCGAAGCTGCTCACCGTACTGGGTTCCGCCAAGCGTGAACGCCTGCGAATAGAAGAAAGGTCCTGTGTCGCCGAATACTGCGCCCGCCTTGGCCGACAAGCCGACTATGAACATCATCGGCTCCCCACCCAGAAGGCTGCCGCCAATGTGGCCGATCGGCGCGTAGGAACGCAGCTCCGTCGTGTAGCGTTGAAACGCCGCGGTCCCGCCGAGCGGTCCACCGTTGAACTGCGCGTTGAACGACTGAAGGCCACCATCGGCCGGGAACGGCAGACCCGTGCGCGTGTCGTGCGTTGCCGTGAAGCCGAGCGTCGAGCGGAAACAGCTCTTGCACGCATTGGCTACTGTTCCGAGAAGTCCCGTGTTCTCGTACTTCACCTTCTCGGCTCCGTAAGAGACGAACAGCCGCGTGTAAAGCGAGCTCGGCACTGGGAAGCCGAGCTGAATCTGGCCACCGATGCGGGTCGCCCCTCCCAACTCGGCAATCTGGAAGCGCGAGCGGCTGTTGTAGGCAGTGAGGCTTCCGGAGATGCGTGATTGGCGAATGTTCGGATCGCTGTACGTCGCGTTGAAATCGTTGATGTAACGGCCGAACTGCCACTGCACCTGTGCCCTCTTGCAGCGCCCCAGGAGATTCGGCTGGTCGAGGCCGATGAATCCGCCGAGACCCGTGCCCTGGCCCATCGAAGCGCCGAAATTCACGTTTCCCGTCCGCTTCTCTTTCACCGTGAACACGATGTCGACATCGCCCTGATCACCACTTGGCTTCGTATCCGGCGCGGGCATCGGCGTGTCGAAGAAGTTGAGATTGCCGATGTTCTGGTAGCTGCGGATCAAGTAGTTGCGGTTGAAGACCTGGCCGGGGGCCAGCACGATCTGCTCGCGAATGCAGGACTCGTGTGTGTAGTCGTTGCCGACGATCTCGATGCGGTTGACGATGGCCGGTGACCGCTCGTCGATCTCCCAGCGAAGATTCACCTTTCGCACTGAATCGGTGCTCGGCACCCGCTCCATCACGGGTCGAACCTGAGCGTAGATGTACCCTTCGTCGTTGTAGGCTTCGGAGAGCTTCTGCTGCGCGTCTTCCCATTTCGCGGCATCGAAGGTGTTGGGCGGATTGACGTAGCTGCGGCGCAACGCTCCCACCGTACGCTGGCTGATCGTTGCCTGCTGGTTCTTTCCGAACGGATAGAACGCGTCGATCTGCTCAGAGGAGAAGCGGCGGTTGCCCAGCACTTCGAAGTTGCCGACGGTGTAGCGCGGACCTTCGCTCACGGTGATGTCGATCAAGCCTTTTCCGTTAGCGCGGTCGACAATCAGGGTGTCCTTCAGGATCCTGAAATCGATGAAGCCGCGACTCGCGTACAGCTGCGGGATGTGCTCACTGAGGTCGCTCGCATACGTGGCGTCATCGAATTCGCCGTTGCGGGTCCAGAGAAATCCCTCCGGCTTGGTCTCCATGGACGCGACGATGTCAGCGTCCGAGATGTTCCTGCTTCCATTGATCCGGATGCCCGAGATGGCGAGACGGCGTCCCTCCTCAATGTGGAAATCGATCGAAAGCTTGCCGTTCACAATCGTCGACTCCGGCTTGATGCGCGCGAGGTAGTAGCCGTTGCTCTCGTACAGAGAGTCAGTGCTCGCGATAGCCTTGGCAATCTTCCCGGGGTCGACCGGGCCTCCCGTGGGAAACGCGAGTTTTTCCTTGACATCCTTCGGAGACACTCTGTCCGCGCCGATCACCCTGTAGCTGGTAAGGACCGGACGCTCGCGAACCTGGATTACGAGAGTGGCCTTGTTGGTCGTTGGAGCGACGCGACACTGGATTTGGACATCGTCGAATTGGCCGGTGGCATACAGCGCTTTGATGGCGGTCTGAATGTCGTGGACGTTGAGCTGTGAGCCGGCAGACAGGGCGGCAGTGGAGCGAATCGCAGCGGTGTCCACCCGCGAATTTCCGGTCACGACTATGGATTCAGGCGTCGAGCAGGCTCCGGGCGCGGTCTCCTGGGCGAACAAAGGAGCCGCGCTCGCTGCGACGAGCGCCAGCGCATATGAAGCAAATTTTCGCATCACACAAATATACACTATTGGGTTTTCGAGAGGTCCCGCTGGGAGGCGAGTATCCTCATTAGACAACGGGGCCGAAAGAGAGTTGCTTCTCTCCTCCGGCCCCGTGTCCTGCGGAAGCTCTTGTTCTACGCCTTCGGCGTACCGCTGAGAACGCGGAAGTCAAGCTTCTCTCCGTCCGGCGCGAGATCGACTTCGATCTCGTCGCCCTTTGAGAATTCGGCGAGGAGGATCTTCTCAGACAGCGGATCCTCGATGAACTTCTGGATCGCGCGCTTCAGCGGGCGCGCGCCGAACTTCTCGTCGTATCCGTGCTTCACCAGCAGCGCCGATGCGGCATCGGTCAGCTTGAGGGTCAGCTCCTCGTCGCCCAACCGCTTCTGCACGTCCTTCAGAAGGATCCCGACGATCTCGGCGATGTTCTCCTGCGAGAGCGGGTGGAAGACGATCACATCGTCGAGCCGGTTCAGGAACTCGGGGTTGAAGACGTGCTGCATCTCTTCCTTCACCTTCTCCGCCATCCGCTCGAAGCTCGACTTCTGGTCCGGTGCATGGAACCCGAGCCCGCGACCCTTGGTGATGTCGCGCGCGCCGATGTTCGACGTCATGATGACCACAGTGTTCTTGAAGTCGATAACGCGGCCATAGTTATCCGTAAGGTGCCCTTCGTCCAGGACCTGCAGCAGGATGTTGAACACATCCGGGTGCGCCTTCTCGATCTCGTCCAGGAGCACCACGCTGTAAGGCTTGCGGCGCACCGCTTTGGTGAGCGTGCCCGAGTCCTCGTAGCCAACGTAGCCTGGAGGCGCGCCGATCAGGCGCGAGACCGAGAACTTCTCCATGTACTCGCTCATGTCGACGCGAATCAGAGCCGCCGGATCGGCGAACAGGAACTTC
>DHJO01000043.1:21455-22194 GCA_002404375.1 Gemmatimonadales bacterium UBA4718
CGAATCGAGCGCGCCAGAGCCTTGATCGCCTCTTCCTGAGCTACCACCGATACGTGGAGCTCCTCCTCCATGCGCAGCAGTCTCGCGGTCTCCGCTTCCTGGAGGCGCATCACCGGTATGCCGGTCCACCGGCTCACGATAAAGGACACTTCGTCCTCACCGAGCACGGGACGGTGCGACTGGCGATGCTTCTCCCACTCTTCCTGCTTGCGGCGGATCTCGCCCTGCAGCTCGCGCTCACGATCGCGCAGCGATGCCGCGCGCTCGAAGTTCTGGTCGCGGACAGCGGACTCTTTGTCCACGTTCACGGCATCGAGCTGACCCTTGAGCTCGGCGACGGCGGGCGGAGGCGATTGAGTGGCCAGACGCGCGCGCGCGCCCGCCTCATCAATCACATCGATCGCCTTGTCGGGAAGGAATCTGTCGGTGATGTAGCGCTCCGATAGCTTCGCCGCGGACTCGAGCGTCGCATCGGGGATCGTCACCTTGTGGTGCTCCTCGTATTTCTTGCGGAGCCCCTTGAGGATCTCGACAGTCTCTTCTACCGAAGGCGGCTCGACGATGACGGTCTGGAAGCGACGCTCGAGTGCTCCATCCTTTTCGATGTACTTACGGTACTCGTTGAGCGTGGACGCACCAACGCATTGCAGCTCGCCACGGGCTAGTGCTGGCTTGAGCATGTTGCTCGCGTCGATCGCGCCTTCGGCTGCGCCCGCTCCCACGAGCGTGTGCAGCTCGT
>DHJO01000043.1:22237-22850 GCA_002404375.1 Gemmatimonadales bacterium UBA4718
ACAGGATGATGTTCTTGTTCTGGGCGATCTCGTTCATGACCGCCTTCAGGCGCTCCTCGAACTGACCGCGATATTTGGTGCCCGCGATGACGGCTGCCATGTCGAGCGACAGCACGCGATTCTCGCGCAGAGAATCCGGGCATTCACCGTTCGCGATGAGCTGAGCGAGGCCTTCGACGATCGCTGTCTTGCCCACGCCAGGCTCACCGATAAGAACCGGGTTGTTTTTCTTGCGGCGCGTCAGGATCTCCATCACGCGCTCGATCTCCTTGGCCCGCCCGATCGTTGGATCGAGCTGGTTGTCGGCGGCGAGCTGCGTAAGATCTCTGCAGAAATGATCCAGCGCGGGCGTCTTGGACTTTTTCTCGCCCTTGCCAGTCTGGGTTTGCGTCGTGCCAGGCGTTCCCTGTGCCGCGGCGGGCGTACCGCCCTGTGGCATCTCGGTGCCCAGAAGTCTGAGCGTTTCCGCCTTTGCCGCGTCGAGATTCACGCCAGCATCGGTCAGAACCTGCGCGGCGATACCCTTCTCTTCACGGAGGAGGCCGAGCAACAGGTGCTCTGTGCCTACATATCCGTGGCTGAGATCACGGGCTTCGCCCATCGCGAGCTCGAG
>DHJO01000147.1:0-1641 GCA_002404375.1 Gemmatimonadales bacterium UBA4718
TCCCATACCGGTCCACGTTCACGTAGACCTTCTCCATCGGGATGCCGGAATGCCTTGTGGTCGCTTCGATGATCCGGACATTCGCCTGATGGGGAATGAGGAGGTCGATGTCCGAGCCCGTCAGCCGGGCGCCGTCGAGCGCGCGGTCGGCAGCATCCGCCATCGATCGCACAGCATGCTTGAAGACCTCGCGACCCGCCATTCTCACCAGGTGGGAGCGCTTCTCCAGAACTTCGGCGGACATGGGCGTAGTGGCACCGCCGTCGGGACGGTACAGAAGATCAGCGAGCTTCCCATCACTGCGCATGTAAGCGGAGAGAATTCCTTTCCCATGCTTGCTACGCTTGAGGACCGCAGCCCCGGCACCGTCGCCAAAAAGCACGCAGGTGGACCGGTCCTTCCAATCCACGATCGCGCTCATCTTCTCCGAGCCGATGACTAGCGCAGTCTCGGCGGTGCCCGACATTATGAGTCCTTCAGCGGTGGTCATCGCGTATAGCCAACCCGCGCACGCTGCGCCGATGTCGAAGGCAGCTGCTCGCGTGGCTCCGAGCTCCGCCTGGATGTCGACTGCTGTCGCAGGAAGGAGCCGGTCGGGAGTGGCCGTGCTCAGCACAATGACATCGATCTCGCCGGGGTGCACCCCGGCGACTTCCATGGCCTTGCGCCCCGCCTCCGCAGCCATCGAGCAGGTGGTCTCGCCGTTCTTCGCAATGTGGCGCTGGGCGATCCCGCTTCTCTCCATGATCCACTCGTGCGACGTCTCGATGCCGATGGCAGCGAAATCGTGATTGGTCATCACGTGCGCTGGAAGCCCGCGTCCGGTGCCGGCGATCGAAGCGACTGGTCGCTTCATGCCATCTTCTCGGCGGCGTTGATCGCCGGTGCCGCGGCCTCGAGGCGATCGCCTATCTGGTCATTCATGCCCGTCTCTACCGCTAGCACCGCGACCTTGATCGCGTTCTTGATCGCGCGTGGGGAAGAGTTCCCGTGACAGATAATGCTGACGCCTCGTACTCCGAGCAGCGGAGCGCCGCCGTATTCGCTGGAATCGAAACCCTTGAGCGCGCTCCGCACGTGTTCGGGGTTGATGCCCGGGTGCTCGCTGAGAAGACGCACGATCATGGGCGCAACGGCCTCGTAAAACTTGAGCACGATGTTGCCAACAAATCCGTCGCAGATGACGACGTCGAACTGGCCGCGATCGCTCGCCCCCGCCGGCAGATCCCGGCCTTCGAGGTTGCCGTGAAAGTTGAAACCCGCCTTCTGGAAAAGCGCATGCGCCTCCTTGACCACAGCGTTGCCTTTCTCCGGCTCCTCGCCAATTGACAAGAGCCCAATGGAGGGATTCGCCCGACCGAAAATGCACTGCGCGTAAACTGCGCCAAGCCACGCGAACTGAAGGAGCTCGCGGGTGGAACAATCCACGTTCGCTCCCGAATCAAGAACAATGACGGGATTGCGCGCCGTTGGAAAGACCGTTGCGATGGCCGGCCTGGTGAGACCGGGCTGCAGCTTGAGAAGCATCGCCGACGTCGCCATCTGCGCCCCGGTGTTTCCCGCTGAGACGAAGGCGTCAGAAGTTCCCTCGACTTGCATCCTGATCCCGACCACCATCGAGCTGTGCGGTTTTTTCCGGAG
>DHJO01000147.1:1743-13251 GCA_002404375.1 Gemmatimonadales bacterium UBA4718
CACGTGGGGTTCGTCGAGCTCCTGCAAGGCGAGTAAAGCCCCGGCGATTGGCGCTTTGGGTGCAAAGTCTCCCCCCATAGCGTCCAACGCAATTCGCGCCAAACTAGGCTTCCTTCGGTTCTACTCGCTGTTCGCCATCGTAGTATCCGCACTCCGCACAGACATGATGAGGACGCCTCATGGCCTGGCAGCGGGGACATTTCTGAATGACGATGGCAGGCGCGATCTTGTGGGTATTGCGGGCGCGCTTCTTTCTCTTGGAGGTGCGTCGCTTCGGGACAGCCATTGGTTCTATTCCTTAAGGTTGTTGACGAGCTAGTGTGCGTCGCCCTGATGCTTGAGCAAAGCGTTCCAGCGCGAGTCAGCCGTGGTCGGCGTGCAGTTGCACGTAGTTTCGTTGAGGTTCGTACCGCAAGTGGCGCACAGTCCCTTGCAGTCTTCGCTGCACTGAACGTATGCCGGAGCCGTAAGTAGCCAGGTTTCTCTCACCGAAGGACGGAGATCCAGATTCCGTGCGTTCGGGTCGTACAGATACACGTCAGGATCGTCCGCCTCTTCAGCACCCGTCTCCGCGAGAAGGAAGTGTACCTCTTCGTCCACGTCTACGTGGACCTCTTCCAGACAAAGACGGCAAGGAAGCGTGACTCCACCCTGGATTCGACCGCTGAAGTAGAATCTCCCTTCACCGGCCGACGACAGACGCCCGATAACCCGGATGGGCTCGAGCGGGCGGGGATCAGCTTCTTCCCAGATTGGATCGTCGGGGCTAATCGAGCCATCCACATGGACGGCTTTGGTTTCCAGCGAACGCAGGTCGAAAGACAACATAAGCCCTTTAAACTAGCGGATTTATACCCTCGATTCCAGCGGTCAGACCAGATCGGCCTCTGGAAAAAAGAAGGTCGCTTCTCGCTGGGCATTTTCATCCGAGTCGGAGGCGTGAATTGCGTTTCTCTCCTTCGACTCGGCGTACAGCTTCCGGACTGTGCCCGAATCCGCTTCGGCCGGGTCCGTCGCACCGATGACTTTTCTGAGTGTAGCGACGGCATCGGCGCGCTCGAGGACCATCGGCATGCACTTGCCGGACGTCATGAAACGCGTGAGCGGAGCGAAAAAAGGACGCTCCTTGTGAACCGCGTAAAAGGCGGCGGCCTGAGCTTCTGTCAGTCGCATGACGCGCGATGCGATGATCTTGAATCCAGCTTTCTCGAGAAGAGCAATGATCTGACCGCTTTTCCCGGAGTTGAAAGCGTCGGGCTTGATGATGGTGAGTGTTCTGTTGCCTGCCATTTATCGTTCGATCCTAGCGCATAGCGCGTTTGAGTAAATCGACTACGTCGATGGGCCGCTTGGCGACGCCAACGCCGTTTTCCTCGAATGCCTGCATTTTCTCAGCTGCCGTTCCCGCGGAGCCAGAGATGATCGCGCCCGCGTGCCCCATTCGTCTGCCGGGCGGTGCCGTCTGGCCGGCGATGAACCCGACCACTGGTTTTTTCATCTTCTCGCGAACGAAACGAGCGGCTTCCTGCTCGTCGGTGCCGCCTATCTCGCCAATCATCACTACGGCTTCGGTGTTGGGATCCTTCTCGAAGGCGTCGAGGCAGTCGATGAAGTTGGTGCCGTTGATCGGATCGCCTCCGATCCCCACGCACGTCGTCTGACCGATCTTCGCGCGAGTCATCTGATAGACGACCTCGTACGTGAGGGTTCCAGAGCGGCTAACGAGACCCACGGGGCCGGGAGTGCAGATGCGGCCGGGAATGATCCCGACCTTGGATTGTCCGGGGGAGATGAGACCAGGACAATTCGGGCCTAGTAATCTCGCTCCTTTCTCCGTCACGAATGGGTTGACCCGCGTCATGTCGAGGACGGGTACTCCCTCGGTGATGCAAACAACGAAGCGTACGCCCGCGTCCGCTGCCTCCATCATGGCATCAGCGGCGAACATCGGCGGAACGTAGATCACCGTCGCGTTTGCTTGAGTCGCCCTGACAGCTTCGGCAACAGTATTGAATATTGGAACCTTGTCCTCGAATTTCTGCCCGCCCTTGCCCGGCGTAACGCCGCCGACGACCTGGGTGCCGTACTCGATCATCTGCTTAGTATGAAACGACCCATCCCGCCCCGTGATTCCCTGGACGATGAGACGCGTGCTCTTGTCGATGAAAATGCTCACGCCGCTTTCCCCGTCGCGAGAGCAACCGCTTTCTTCACGGCTTCATCCATGTCAGTCATCGCCGACAGCCCGTTCTCCTTCAGGATCTTGACGGCGATTTCTTCGTTGGTGCCGGTGAGCCGTATCACGAGGGGAACCTTGAGCGGGTTTTGTTTGATCGCAGTCACGATTCCGTTCGCGACATCGTCGGTGCGAGTGATGCCGCCGAAGATGTTGAACAGAATCGCCTTCACATTCGGATCGCTGGTGATGATCCTGAGCGCGGCGACGACCTTCTCCGGATTCGAAGAGCCGCCGATGTCGAGAAAGTTCGCGGGCTCGCCGCCGTAGTATTTCACCAGGTCCATGGTGGCCATGGCGAGGCCGGCTCCATTGACCACGCAGCCGACATTTCCGTCGAGCTTGATGAAGGTCAGATTCGCCTTGCGTGCCTCGACCTCGCTCGGATCCTCCGCCGACTCGTCGCGCAGAGCGGCGATGTCGGGCCGGCGATCCAGCTCGTTGTCGTCGATCACCATCTTCGCGTCCAGCGCCATGACATCACCAGTGGGCGTGGTCACCAGAGGGTTGATCTCCGCCAGAGATCCGCCGTTTTCGAAGAATGCCTTGTAGAGCTGCTGGAGGATTTTCGCAGCCGCGCGGACCTGCTTCATGTCCGAATAGAGGAAAAATGCGAGCTGCATCGCTTCGTATAGCTGGAGTCCGTAACGCGGATCCACGGGACGGCGAAGGATCTTGTCAGGCGTCTTGGCGGCGACTTCCTCGATGTCAATTCCACCCGCGGGGCTCGCCATGAAGACCGGGCGCTTCGAGGCGCGATCGACGATGATGCCGACGTAGGCTTCGCTCGCGATGTCGGCCGCGGGCGTGACAAGGACTTTCTTTACCGGAAGACCCTTGATCGTCAGCCTGAGGATCTGCCCCGCGATGCTTTTTGCATCCTCCGGCGTTTTGGCCAGTTTCACTCCGCCGGCTTTTCCGCGCCCGCCGGCGTGAACCTGCGCTTTGATGACGACCGTTGTGCCGAACTTCCGCGCGATCGCTTCCGCTTCCTCCGGCGTGGTGGCCACCTCTCCGGGAGGGATTGGTATGCCGTACTTCCGAAAGATTTCTTTTGCCTGGTACTCGTGGATGTTCACTCTAGCTCCGGACGCGTGGGGACACGCGTCTTGTTAACGATGTGTGATCTACGGGATGATTTCAGTACCACCAACGCCCTGCACCGCTGCCCTGCCCTTGCTCAACTCCGTAATAATGGCACGGCCATTAGTTCGACGCACGTAGTCGGCAGCCGCTGCAACCTTGGGTGCCATGCTTCCTTCGCCGAATGCGCCTTCACGTGCAAGCCGATCCGCCTCGCTTACGCTCATCGAGCTGATTACACGCTGCTGATCCGTGCCCCAACCAGCATAAACGGCGTCCACATCC
Organism: Gemmatimonadales bacterium UBA4718; assembly: GCA_002404375.1. Classification (GTDB taxonomy): domain Bacteria; phylum Gemmatimonadota; class Gemmatimonadetes; order Gemmatimonadales; family Gemmatimonadaceae; genus UBA4720. Next base: position 5,348 of record DHJO01000147.1, read on the forward strand.
GTGAGAATCATGAACAGCTCGGCGCCGAGCTCTCTCGCAAGAACCGCGGCAGCGAGGTCCTTGTCGACGACAGCATCGACGCCCTCGAGGCCGAGGACGGGGTCGCGATAAACGGGAATGCCGCCACCGCCGCACGCGATGACCAAGGTGTCACGGTCGACGAGACTCCGGATCGTGGACAACTCATGAATCGCCAGCGGCATCGGACTTCCGACCACGCGCCTGAACCGACCTTTCCCATCCTTCTTTACCGGATGTCCCTCCGCGCGCAACTCGCGCGCACGACCGACCGAGAGTCCATGACCGATGAACTTCTTGGGATCCTTGAGCGCCGGATCATCTGACGCCACTTCGACCTGGGTGAGAACCGTGACGACGTCGCGGCTGCTCCCCGCCTTTCGCAGCGCATTCTCCAGAGACTGCTGCAGCATGTATCCAATCCAGCCGGCTGTTCCGGCGACGAGCACACCGAGTGGAAGCGGAGCAACCTCGCTCCTCGCTTTCTCGTTGCGGACCAGCTCGTCCCCCACCTGAGGGCCGTTGCCGTGGACGACCACGATGCGCCATCCATCGAGCGCGAAATCGACAATTGGTCCGAGGCTCGCCCGGGTGTGGCGGAATTGGTCGGCAATTGTCGAACGTTCTGCAGGCGGAGAAAGAGCGTTGCCGCCGACTGCGATCACCGCGGTGCGGGGCTTGTCGGTCATTTGTGCGGTGCGATGAGTGCTCCCAGAGAGTCGTACGCAATTCCAAATGCCTTGAGGTCCGCCGCGGCGAGCGCCGCCCGCATCCGATTGTATAAGCGCGTGACGGCGGCTCGGAATGTCGAGTCGATCGTCAAACCCGACTCAGCGGAGACCGGCTGCCACGGAACGGTCGTGAGCTCGCGCGCAATTCCAGGCGCACGATAATCGGCTGAGTTGGGAAACGCAGTCGTCCATGCTTGTGAAATTGGATCCGGAGCCGCTTCGGCCGCGATCATCACTCGACCAGTGCGCGCGTTGACGAGAGCGGTAGCCGCGTGCCGGAAGTAGCTGCGCTCTTCCCCGGCGAGCACAAAATGCTGGCTGAGTGGATAATTGGACGACGCCGAATAGAGCTCTAGTTTCCAGTAAAGTGTGTCGGCGTGAAACCTCGGCCCTACCATGCTGCCCTGCACGAAGATGGGCGCCAGCTCCCTGACCATGTTCCGCACATCGCGCACGGTGATCAGTCGCGCGCGACGAGGAATCGAATCTGAAAGGAGGTCGAACGACTGGTACGCCCAGGCGTATGCAAGCCTGGCTAGACCGTCGCCTATGGGCGGGCCGGCTACATCCAGCTGCGGGTCCGATACTACTACAAGCCCGCGCGCACCAGGATAGACGAGGGAGTCCTGGCGTAGGAACTGTTGTCCCGCCGCCGTGGTGGTGACGCTGTCGAGCGCGGCTGACACCGCGGATTCGCGGAGGGCTGTGGAGGAGGAAGAGCTCAGCGTGAACGCGCGGCGAGTGTAATCGGCTCGTGTTGCTTCGTACGAACGCTCCCGTGCCAACTGGACCGTCTTAGACGTGACACGCTGCACGACGAGCGGCACTATCTCCTGAACCGTGACAGAGAGGACTACGATCACCGTCACGGCTACGAAGCTCGTACGCAGCTGCCCCATCCATCCGCTCAACAGGACCGTGATGGCAGCCGCGGCAGTCGCGATCGACAGCAGCAGCAGGCCGGGAAGAAGCCACTGATGATCGACGTACGAGAAGACTCGCTCTTCCCCGCTCCCCCGAATCAGCAGATCATACGATTCGAGTCGATAGCTCCACATTGTGATCAGGAGCAGGACCGCGGCCAGAACAGTCAGATGCCGGCGGACGTGGGCGCTCATTCGGAGACCCGCCTTCTCCCAACGAAGTCCGGGCGTGAGCGAATAGAGAATCACAACCAGCATCGACACCGACACGACGAGCAGTGTGGCCCACGAGTAGAGAGCCTTCTCGAATGGGAGCCACGTGGTGTAGAACCCGAGATCGTGCTGGAAGTATGGATCGGCCTCGCGGAACGTCACGTTGAGACGCGCGAGGGCGAGCAACGTCCAGTTCGGAAGGGCCGGAGTGAGGGCCGCCGCGATCGCCACAGACAACACCAGCGCGAAGCGATCGAGATACTTTCGCGGGACTGCTTCACCGAACTCGACATTGGCGAGGCGCCGCGGGAGGGTGAGCGAGCCGATGCTTCGGCTCAAAGCCGAGAGATTTACGAATGCGAGGAGGACAGCGACAACCCAGCCAATACCGTAAACGAGCAGCATGTCGCCTGCGCGCTCGCTCCAGAGCGGCGTTGCTCCCATCGCGCCGTACCAGCTGTGATCAGCGAACAGCGCGGAGAGCGTCCGACCGCTAACGAGTAGTACAGCCGCGATGACGACCCCAAGGAGGAGGCGCCGGCGGGGCATCACATCAAACCTGAACGCCCTTCGCGCGGAGCCAGCCCTGCATCTCCGACTGAATTTTGTCGAGCTGTTCCTGTGTACGCGCTTCGAAGCGCATGACCAGCAGCGGCCCGGTGTTGGAAGCGCGGATCAGTCCCCATCCATCGCCAAACAGCACGCGAACTCCGTCGACGGTGATGACCTTATACCTGGCACCGAAGTACTGCCTGGCTGCATCGACAATTCCGAATTTCTTGTCGTCGGGACAATCGACTCGTATTTCGGGCGTGGATACGAATCGCGGCACATCCGCCAGAAGCTCGCGAACGCTTTTTCCCGAGTCTGCCACGATGCGGAGAAGTCTGGCCGCTCCGTAGAGAGCGTCGTCGAATCCGTAGTAGCCCTCCGAAAAGAACATGTGCCCGGACACCTCCCCGCCAACCGGAGCGTGGGTCTCGTGCATCTTCTCCTCGATCAGCGAGTGACCGGTCTTCCACATGACTGGAATTCCCCCCGCTTTTTCCACCGCTTCAGGCAGCGCCTGCGAAGCCTTCACATCGAACACGATCGATTGTCCCTTGCCCGTTCGGGCGAGAGCGTCGCGTGCGTAGATGACGAGGAGAATATCTCCCCAGATGATTTCGCCCTGATCGTTGATGACTCCGATTCGGTCTGCATCGCCGTCAAACGCAATTCCAACGTCGGCCCGATCCTTTTTCACCGCGGCGATCAGAGCTTCGAGGTTCTTGGCAATGGTGGGGTCCGGGTGATGATTCGGGAAGGTTCCATCGCTCGTGCAAAACAGGCAGCATGGCTTGATGCCAAGCTTCGGGAAAAGCTTCGGAGCCACCAGCGCCCCCGCTCCGTTGCCGCAATCAAGAACGACCTTGAGATCGCGCGAAAGCTTGCCGATGCGCCCCGTGATATCATCGATGTAAGGGTCGATCACCGGCTCTTGCCGGAGGGTGCCCTTTCCCTTTGGAAATTTCCCCGCGACGGCGAGGTCGTACAGGTGCTGAATATCGGCGCCAAAAATCGACGTGGTGCCCAAGCCAAGCTTGAAACCGTTGTACTCAGGCGGATTGTGGGAGCCCGTGATCTGGATTCCGCCAACGACGTCGAGATTGTGCTGCGACCAGTACGCGACAGGTGTTGGTACAATTCCGATATCGACGACGTCAACGCCGCTGGCCAGGAGACCGGCAACGAGAGCCGGGTGGAGTTTTTCACCCGAGGGCCGGTTGTCGCGCCCGACCGCCAGCGTTCCTTCAACTCCTTTCTCCGCGAGGAATGCGGCGAAAGCGCCGGCGACTGCTGTGGCTACTTCTGCGGTAAGATCCTTTCCGGCGACTCCCCTGATGTCGTACTCACGAAAAATCGTGCGCGAGAGCTCCATTGGATCTAGCGTCCGTTCGGCAACGGATCCGGGCGCAACGCCACTACCTCGTTCTTTGCCGCGTTCGTGGTTCGCTGCAAGGCAGTTGGCGCTTCTCTCGCAGGGACGTCAGTCGTGAGCGTTGGCACGCTGCGCCGCGTGAACGACACGATCGCATCTGGGAACAGCCCAAAAATGAGAATCACGGCAGCCGAGCCCCACACTACCGCGCGGGTCCAACCGCCAGTCCGTTCCGGCAATGAAGCAGCGCTGTCCCTTGGCTTCATGAACATCACCATCACGACGTACAGGTAGTAGCCGGCACTCACGAGGCTGGTGAGCACCAGCAGGACCGCCAATCTCGTCTGAGGAAACGGGGCCTGGAGGGCCGCCTGGAGAACGTACCATTTGGCGAAGAATCCAATTCCACCGAAAATCGGAAAGCCAAGGAGCGCGAGCATGAACACGGCCATGGCACCGGCCAGACCGGGACGCACGCTCCAGAGGCCGGCATACTCCTCGACACTCATACGGTCCTCACCACGCGCGCCCAGAGCGACGATCACCGCGAACGCTCCGAGCGTCGCCATGGTATAAGCGAAGAGATAGAACATGAATGCGGAGCTGCCGAGCTTTGTTCCCACTACCAATGCGACGAGGATGTAGCCGGCGTGCGCAATGCTGGAGTAGGCTAGAATCCGCTTGATGTTTCTTTGCGCGAGGGCAACCACGTTGCCGACGATCATAGTTAGCGCGGCCAGCCACCAAACAGATTGATGCCATGTCACGAGAAGCGACGGGAACGCCTCGAGCCACAGCCTGAAGAAGGCCGCGAAAGCCGCGGCCTTGACCGCTGCCGCCATGTAAGCGGTGATCGGCGTCGGCGCTCCCTCGTACACGTCGGGTGCCCACATATGGAAAGGCGCGGCAGCGACCTTGAACCCGAAGCCGACAAGGAGGAGAGCCACACCAACCAGCAGCAACGCGTTGTGCTCGAGCTGGAACTTGCCGATGTTCGCCGCGATCCGGGCGAAGTTGGTCTCTCCCGTTGCGCCATAGACGAGAGCGATTCCGTACAAAAGAAACGCCGTGGAAAAGGCGCCGAGCAGGAAGTATTTGATCGCCCCCTCGGCTGAGCGCTCTCTGCGTCGATTCATTCCCACCAGAACGTAGACCGCGATCGACATGAGCTCGATGCCGAGGAATACGATGATGAGATCGCGCGCCGCGGCGAGAATCATCATTCCGGACGTCGCGAGCAGAAGAAGCACGTGCGACTCGCCCGGCATGATCCCTTCGCGGCGATTGTAGTCCAGAGACATCGCGATCGTGCCGACCGTCGCGATGAGGAAGATCTCGTCGGCAGCCCAGCGGAAATTGTCCACCGCGATTGGACCGACGGTCGCCGTGTAACCCTCGCGCGCATAATAGCCGACCAGCACCATTGTGAAGATGCAGAGCGCCATGCCTAGGATTCCTACGCTCACCTGATGCTCGTCGCTTTCGGGACGCCAGCCTGCCCAAAGCAGGAGCAGCATGGCCCCGCCCATCAGAAACAGATCCGGGCCCAGGGCTCCGGCGAGCTGCGCGGGCAGGCTCAGGTCGAAGCTCATCGGCGCAAAGACTCGCGGATCAATGGAGGCAGATCCGAACGACCTTCGACGCGATTGATGAGCAACCGTGAGGAAGCTTCCGTTCGGCGAAGGACCGGAGCCGGATAGACGCCGAGCCAAATGATCACTGTCACGAGAGGAACGAGAAGGGCAAGCTCGCGTTTGTTCAAGTCAGGTATATGCTCGTTCTCAGGCTTGTCCAAGGGATTGAAGAGTATTCGTTGAAGCGCCCACAATAGATACGCGGCAGCGAATATCACTCCGGTCGCCGAGATGACGGCGAGAATGGGGTAAGTCTTGAACGATCCGATGAGCACGAGGAACTCCCCGACGAACCCGTTCGTGCCGGGAAGCCCAATGCTGCTCAATGAGACGAACGTCAGGATGGCGGCAAAGAGCGGCACCACTCGCGCAATACCGCCGTAAGCGTCGATCGCGCGCGTATGTCTCCGCTCGTAGATCATGCCAACGAGAAGGAACAGCGCTCCCGTCGAGATGCCGTGGTTGATCATGATCAACAGCGCGCCTTGCACGCTTTGCAACGTAAGAGCAAAGATCCCCAGCATGACGAAGCCGAGATGGCTGACGGAGGAGTACGCCACCAGCTTCTTGAAGTCCGGCTGGACCATGGCCACGAGCGCGCCGTAGATGATCCCGATCACCGCGAGCACCAGGATGATCAGTCGTATCCTTGGGTTCATCGCCGCTCCGGGAAAGAGCGGGAGGGCGAAGCGAAGAAATCCGAACGTGCCCATCTTCAGCATGATACCGGCAAGAATTACCGAGCCGGCAGTCGGCGCTTCGACATGCGCGTCGGGGAGCCAGGTGTGGAACGGAAACATCGGCACCTTGACCGCGAACGCGAGAAAGAACGCGGCGAAGAGCCAGAGGGCCGCTCGCTGCGGGATGTTGGACACCGCCAACACATGGTCGTAGCTGAAATCGGGTGTTCCCGACGCCGTCCCTACGTGAATCCCCAGGTAGATGATCGCGACGAGCATCAAAAGCGATGGCAGCATGGTGTATACGAAGAACTTGAGACTGGCGTAGATCCGACGCTCTCCGCCCCAGATGCCGATGATGAAATACATCGGGACGAGCATGACTTCCCACATCACGTAGAACAGGAACAGATCGCGCGCGAGGAACACGCCGATCATTCCCGTCGTGAGAATGAGAAGGAGCGCATAGTAGCTGCGCACCTTGGTGCGGATGCTGGTCCAGCTGCCGAGGACCGCCAGCGGCATGATGAAGGTCGTGAGCAGCACCATCATCAACGCGATGCCGTCGATTCCGAGGGTGAATCGGACGCCCCAGGTCGGAATCCACGCCTTGTCGATAGAAGCCTGCCATCCGCTGTCGCCGGGGTTGTACGACCACCAGAGTCCAAGCGAGACCACGAACTCCAGCACGAAAAACCAGAACGCGATCTGCCGCGCAGGGGGATTCTCGACGCCGCCACCTGCTTCCTGGTCGCGCGCCGGGAGCACCAGCAGCGCCACAGCGCCGATGAGCGGAATGAGGAGCAGCGCGGGAAGAACCCAGCTGTTGTAGCTGATCGATTCGAGAAAGCTCGCCATTCGTCAGGTCACCGCAGGGAGAATGCGCCAAGGAGTGCCACCACTCCCACAACCAGAACCCACGCGTAGATGCCGACGTTGCCCGTCTGCAGTCGTGATCCCATCCAGCCAAAGCCACGCGCAACGGTCGCGCTACCGTTGACGAGCAAGCCATCGATCAATCCGTTGTCGACCACGCGCCAGAGAAAATTCTTCGAGATCGCATAAGTGGGCGTGACGATCGCTCTGTCCAGCCCCTCGTCGACGTAGTACTTGTTGGCGACAACTCCTTCGAAGCCCTCTTCTGGAACCGAGTCACGCTTCGGTACGAGTTGCGCCGGCTTGAGCCGCGCGATCGCGTATACGATTCCAGCCACGGCGATCACGACCGCGATTCCCATGAGCATTTCTTCAGTGGTTGCCGGCACTCGGGAGGCTCCCGCGCTCACGCGTGCGGTTGCAGCTCCGACCACGGGCTCGAGCCAATGATCAAGAATGCCCGCGCGGCCGATGGGGACAATGTTCGTGATCACTTCAGGCAGATTCAGCCATCCGCCAACGACAGTCAGAATCCCGAGAACGACTAGCGGACCAGTCATCACCCATGGCGCTTCATGCAGGTGGCGCTCTTCTTCCGCACCCGTTCGGGTCGGGCCATGGAAGGTGTAAACCATCATTCGCGTCATGTAGATGGCCGTCATCAAAGCCGTGATGAGCCCTATCGCGTAGATCGAGTAAAGAAGCGTGCTCCCCGGAATTCCAAGCCAGCTTGCCGAGGCGAGCGTCGACCCGTGAGCGCGCGCGAATACAGCTCCAAGGATCTCATCCTTGGAGAAGAAGCCGGAAAGTGGCGGCACGCCCGAAATGGCGAGCGTAGCGATCCACATCAGAACACACGTGACCGGCAAATATCGCTTGAGGCCGCCCATGTTGCGCATGTCCTGCGC
>DHJO01000147.1:13353-13604 GCA_002404375.1 Gemmatimonadales bacterium UBA4718
TCTTCCTGACTATGGGTAGTGTGATAAGCGTGGTGCATCGCATGAATGACCGAGCCCGAGCCCAGGAACAGGAGCGCCTTGAAGAAAGCGTGAGTGACGAGGTGAAACATCCCGGACACGTAAGCTCCGACACCGACGCCGACGAACATGTAACCGAGCTGCGAGATGGTCGAATACGCCAGCACCTTCTTGATATCCCACTGCTTGAGACCGATTGTGGCCGCAAAGATCGCCGTTACCGCACCGACCAC
>DHJO01000147.1:13751-20661 GCA_002404375.1 Gemmatimonadales bacterium UBA4718
TGGATGAGGGCGGAGACCGGAGTCGGACCCGCCATAGCGTCGGGCAGCCAGATGTAAAGCGGTATCTGCGCGCTCTTGCCAGTGCAACCGAGAAACATGAACAAGCAGATCGCGGTGACAACCGCGCTGCCCGCGCCCAGTTCGACCGCCTTGGCGTTCACTCCGATGAAGTCGAGAACGCCGATGTTCGCGAACAGCATGAACATCGCGACCAGAAAGCCAAAATCTCCAATGCGGTTGACGATAAATGCCTTCTTACCGGCGTCCGCGTTCACCTTGTCGTTGAACCAGAACCCGATCAGCAGATAGGAGCAAAGGCCCACTCCCTCCCAACCCACGAACAGCACGGGGTAGTTCGCGCCAAGCACGAGCACAAGCATGAAGAACACGAACAGGTTGAGGTACGCGAAGTAACGCGGGTACCCCGGGTCGTCCTGCATGTATCCGACACTGAAGATGTGAATCAGCGCTCCGACCCCGGTGACGACGAGTATCATCACCATGGAGAGTTGATCGAGCTGGATGGCCGCGTCGATCTGCAGATCACCCACCGGCATCCAGCTGAAATAGCGCTGGATGAATGGAGCCTCCATATGGACGCCGACCATCGCCCGCCAAATTCCGAGAGCGAGCAGGAACGACACGATCAACACGCCGGGACCTACAATGCTCGTAATTCCCGCCCATCGGTGGCGCTTGACCGCGTGATGGTCGTCGCCAACAGCGTCAGCCTGCTCGGCGTGTGAGATGGCCGAAGTTTCGGCAGCCCGTGCGGAATGTGGATGATGGTCGGGCGTATTTGGATCATCCGGCCCCAGGCGCGCTCTGCTGAGCGAAAGGAGTCCGTTGATCACGAAACCAGCGAGCGGCAGAACCGGCAGCAGCCACACCCACTCGGCCACGGTTCCCGACAGCGGGTGTGTCCGGGAGGCTGAATCTGCAATCGACTGTAGCAGCATTAGCCTCTGAGAAGGTTGATGTCCTTGAGATTTACCGTTTGTCGATGGCGGAAGATCGAGATGATGATCGCCAGTCCAACCGCTGCTTCAGCGGCCGAGACCGTCATGACGAACACCACGAATACCTGGCCTGCAGCTCCGTAGAAACGTGAGAACGCCACGAAGGTCAAGTTGACGGCAGTCAGCATGAGCTCGACGCACATGAAGATGATGATCGCGTTCCGGTGAATGAGAACGCCCATCACTCCAATGATGAAGAGCGCCGCGGTGAGCGCGAGTGATTCAGCGAGCACCGGCTGCCCTCCCCCGGGCCAGCACGACCGCGCCGGCGATCGCCACCAGCAGCAGCACGCTCGTGAGCTCGAATGCGAGCAGGTAATCCCTGAACAGCGGCTCGGCGATAGTTCCAACCGCATTCAGCTTCTGGAGCTGNNGTGTTGACGAGCCAGAGCGCGGCGGGAACCGGACTCGTTCGGGTGACGAAGGCGAGGGCCGAGGCGAGCGCGATCACACCGAAAAGATAAAAATGAAAGACGTAGAAGAGCGAGTAGTGCGGCTCCGTCATTCGCCCTTCGGGTCTTCGGGATCCCACATCTCGCAAACCGGGTGCGACTGATCCATCAGGCGCTGCAGGTCGTAGACAAAACCTTCCCTGCTATACTCGGAATTCTCGTAATGGCGTCCGACGTGGATCGCCTCTTCCGGGCAAACTTCCTGACAGTAGCCGCAAAAGATGCAGCGAAACTCGTCGATCTCGAAGACGAGCGGATAACGGTTGCCTTCCTCGTCCTCACCGGGCACGAGCTTAATGCAGTTCGCCGGACAGACCGTCGGACAAAGTCCACAGGCCACGCATTTCGCTTTTCCGGTCTCGGTCGTCAGCATGCGGTGCGTGCCACGCCAGCGCGGAGAGATCGGAGACTTCTCCTCGGGATACTGTATTGTGGCTCTGTTAGTAACGTCGAAGAGATGCTTCATCGTGAGCGCCATTCCTTTGAGGGTCGCCCGGATGTAGCTCACGTCGCCGATTGGCCGCTCCACGACCTTCACCTTGATTGCCATTATCTGCCTGCCTCGCCGGCGCGTGTTGCCGTCATCGAGCGTCGGCGATCCAGCTGCCGCATCCGCTCGATCTCTCTTGGATGCATCCGCCCGTACGCCGGGCTGATGATTCGGCCGCGATCGAGGATCGCGAACAATACGATGACGAGCCCGAGGTTCATGGAGCCGAGGATCGCCGCATACATGAGCCCTGGCTCTATTCCCGCCGCCGAGAGGCCAAGCATTACTGCGGCTATGAGTACTATGTAAACGAGCGACAGCGGCAGCATGAACTTCCATCCGAGCGACATCAACTGATCGTATCGGAAGCGCGGCAAGGTCCAGCGGATCCACATGAAGAGGAAGATGAAGAACAACATCTTCGCCAGCATGATCCCAATAGAGAGGAGCGTGAGCCAGCCGCTATAAGGCCCGATGTTGTCGCGCGCAGTGAACGGAACATCCCAGCCGCCGAAGAACAGCGTCGCCATTAAAGCGCTTGCCGTGACCATGCCGCCGTACTCGGCGATGAAGAAGAGCGAGAACTTCATCGCGCTGTATTCGGTGTGATATCCCGCGATCAGCTCCGATTCCGCCTCGGGCAGGTCGAATGGAAGCCGGTTCGTTTCGGCGAAGGCGGACACCATGAATATGAAAAATGCGACCGTCAGGTTCACCACATTCCATCCACCCCACGCTTGCTGGTTGATGATGGTGTTGAGACTGACATTACCGGCCAGAAGGAGAACAGGGATTGTGGACATGCCCATCGAGATCTCGTAGGAGATCATCTGGGCGCTCGAGCGCAGACCGCCGAGCAGCGCGTACTTGTTGTTCGACGACCAGCCGGCGAGGACGATGCCGTACACGCCGAGCGACGTGAGCGCCAGGATGAATAGGAAACCGACCGGCAGGTCTGCGACGACCATGTCGATCCGGCCCCAGCGCGTCGGCAGCGGAGCTCCGAACGGAATGACACACCACGCGGTGAGCGCAGGGATGAACGAAAGAAGCGGCGCGAGGACGAAGAGCGGCTTGTTCACGCCCTCCGGCATCGTCTCTTCCTTCATGAAATTCTTGAGCCCGTCTGCTGCAGGCTGAAGCCAGCCCTTTCCAACTCGGTTAGGACCGTGGCGATCCTGAATCCAGGCCGAGATCTTTCGCTCAGCGAGCGTCAGCATCGCGATGCCGATCATGTAGATCGTGAAGATGATCAGAATCTTCAGAATCGTGGCGATGAAGAACACCATCCCGCTAACAGGCGGCAGGTTGGGATCGGCGGCTTGCAGCAGCGCGGGGAAAAAGCGAAGCGTGCTCACGCCGCGCCCACCGCTATTGGAGCGTTGGGTCCGGTCGACGGAGCGTTCGCCAGCGGCAATCCCTTGAAACCGATAGAGTCGTAGCTGAGCCCCGCGAAGGTTTTGTTCGATGCAGCGAGGCTGGCGAAGACTTCGGACGGAAGGAAGAAGTTGCTTTGCTTCCCCATTGCGCCGAGCAAGTCGCCGAGCACCAGCCAGCTCGGTCGCGTATCCCCCGGAGCCTGGCGCGCCTGAGTGAACCGCTGCACTCGTCCACGAAGGTTCGTGACAGTCCCTTCTTCTTCAGAGAAATTGGCGATCGGCAGCACCACGGATGCGTTGCTCGCGACTTCGGGAAGAATCGAGCTGATCACGATGACTTCACTCGCGCGCGCAATCGCCGCGGCCTCGATGCCGGCGAGATCCTCACCGGCCACCACCAGCACGTCCCCCTGCTTGAGTCCCGCAAGGAGGTCCGTCGTCTTGTTGAAGCCGAGCGCCTGCGCGCCGTATACGTTGGCCGCCCGTTCGCGTCGGAGTGCGAGATCCTTAACGCCGGCCAGCGGAGCTTCCTCCCCTTCAGTGACGCGAAACGCGCCGACGCCGCCCTGCATGATCTGGGTCAGAAGAAACAGCGCCTCGTTGGACAACATCGGTGACGCAGCGACGAAGACCTTCTTTCCGTTCAGCGCGCGTGCGGCGGCGGTGATGGCGATCTCCCAGCTCGTAGGTGCGAGGGCCCTCGCACGACCGACCATAGGTTGTTCCACTCGATTCTTCTCATTCATCCAGCGGTAGTTGAGCCGACCCCAATCGCACATGAAGAACGCATTCACGTGCTCGTTCGGACGCGGGCGCATGCGCACGAGCTGGTTCTCGCGGGTCTCCATGGTCACGTTGCAGCCCTGGGTGCAATTCGGGCAGATCGATGCGGTGCGATCCAGCTCCCACGCGCGCGCCTTGTTGAGAAAATCCTTCGACAACAGCGCACCGACCGGGCACAGGTCGACGACATTGGACGCCCATGGATGCGTGAGATCCTTTCCTTCGAACTTTCCAATGAGGGCGCGGTCGCCGCGCTCACTGACATTGAGCACGGGATCGTGCGCGACATCGTCCATGAAACGCACACAACGCGTGCACAGAATGCAGCGATTCGGGACGTAGATAACGTCACCGCCAAAATCCTCAGCCGGATTGAAGCGCTTTGGCTCGCGATAGCGCGAATCCTCTCGGCCTTCCTGGTACGTGTAGTCCTGTAGCTCGCACTCGCCGGACTGATCGCAGATTGGACAATCCAGCGGATGGTTGATGAGCAGCATCTCGAGCACGCCCTTGCGCGCGTCGAGCGATTTATCCGAATGGACGTGGACCACCTGCCCTTCCGCGACGGTCGTCGCGCACGACGGTGCGAGCTTTGGCGCCTTCTCGACTTCAACGAGGCACATGCGGCATACACCGGCGACCGGAAGCCCGGGATGATAGCAGTAGTGCGGAATAAGGATTCCCGCTGTCTTGGCAGCCTCGAGAATCGTGGTTCCATCGGGTACGCTGACCGTTCGTCCCTCGATCGTGAGACTGACCATCTTGGTATCCGCCATCAGGCGACCGCCGCGATCACGGGGTGGAAGCGCCTGCCCTGGATCAGAGCCTCGAATTCACCACGGAATTTCTTGATTCCGGAGACAACGGGAACCGCGCACGAGTCGCTGAGCACGCAGATCGTCTTCCCAGTCATCTGCTCGGCAATGTCCAACAGGGTGTCGAGATCCTCGATCGTTCCCTGACCGTCGCGAATGCGCTCCATGATCTTGGTCGTCCATGCCGTGCCTTCGCGACACTGTGTGCATTGCGCGCAGCTCTCGTGGGCAAAGAAGCGGGCGATTCGAGCGATCACCGACACCATCGATTGTCCGTCGTCGATTACGATCACTCCGCCCGATCCAAGCATGGAGCCCTGCGCTACGAACCCTTCGTAGTCCATCAAGGTGGCTTCGGCCTCTTCGACTGTCTGAATGGGAACCGATGCTCCGCCGGGGATCACAGCCTTGAACTTTCTTCCGTGCGGAGGACCGCCGCATAGGTCGTACAGAAACTCCTTGAAGGGAAATCCCATCACTACCTCATAGGTCCCCGGGCGCTGCACGTTTCCGCACACCGAGAAGAGTTTTGTTCCAGTGCTCTTCGGATTCGACAGCGACATCTTCTTGTACCAGTCCGCGCCATTCATGAGAATTGGCGCGGCCGCGATCAGTGTCTCGACGTTATTGATGGTGGTGGGCATGCCGAACACCCCGGACACTGCCGGGAACGGAGGCTTTATCCGCGGATTTCCGCGACGGCCTTCGAGCGACTCCATGAGCGCGGTCTCTTCGCCGCAAATGTACGCGCCGGCGCCTTTATGCACGTGAACGTCGATCCGTTTGCCGGTTCCCATCGCGTTCTTGCCGAGTATGCCGGCCCCGTACGCTTCCTTTACCGCCTGCTCCATCCAGTACAGCGGCTCGGTGAACTCGCCCCGGATGTAGACATATGCGGTCTCCGCGCCGATTGCGTAAGCGCCGATCGCGCACCCTTCGACGAGCGCGTGCGGCGTCCACCGCATGAGCTCACGGTCCTTGAAGGTGCCAGGCTCCGATTCGTCCGCGTTGCAACAGAGGTAGTGTGGCTTTCCATCGCCGGGCTTCATGAAGGACCACTTCATCCCGGTGGGGAATCCTGCGCCGCCGCGGCCCCGCAAGCCGGACTCCTTCACGACATTCACTATGTCGGCAGGCGCCATACCGAGCGCCTTGTCGAGCGCCTTGTAACCTCCGCGCTTTTTCCATCCGGCCAGCGACCGTGCTTCGGTGTCGCCGAAGTAGCGAGACAGTACCGGGGTTTCTCTCTGATGCGGCTGGTTCGGATAGCCCATTTAAGCCAGTCGTGCGAGTAGGTCCGGAACCTTCTCCGGCGTTACCGATTCGATGAACTCCTCATTCACCATCACCGGAGTGGCAAATCCACAGGCGCCGAGGCACTCGACCTCGATGACGGTGAAACGGCCGTCGGGCGAAGTGAGCCCCAGCTCCCCGGCGTTCGTATGACGGAGAAACGCCTTCACCACGTCTTCCGCGCCGCAGATTCCACACGGCGACGTCGTGCACACCTGAATGAAATATTTTCCGACCGGGTGCTGGTGGTACATGGTGTAAAATGTCACGACGCCCTTCACGTAGGCGGGTGTGAGCTCGAGAAGATCGGCCACCTCCACCATTCCCTCTTCGCTCACCCAGCCACGCTCGCGCTGCACAATCCAGAGGGCGGGAAGAAGTACCGCCATCCTGGTCGGATAGCGAGTGAGCAGCTCGTCGAGCTCGCGCTTCACATCCCCGACGAAGACCGGCGCATAGGGCTCGTGCGCGGCGCGATCGTGTGACGCGTAATCGGGTGACTCCAGTCCGCCGACGAGATCAGGTGTCAACGATCGATCTCTCCCATGACGATGTCGATGCTGGCGTTAATGGCAATCACGTCTGACAGGAGATGTCCTTCTACCATCTTCGGGATCGCAGCGAGATTCACAAACGATGGCGGGCGAATCCGCCAACGAACCGGCTTGGCAGTGCCATC
>DHJO01000192.1:0-1082 GCA_002404375.1 Gemmatimonadales bacterium UBA4718
TTCACGACTCGCGTGTTGAACTCCCGGAGGTAGCGCTGGTGCTGCGAGTCACTCGGGTACGCCTCGCCCGGTCCGTACGGGTACGAGCGGAGGCGGTGAAATGGGAGAGGCCCGACGGTCGTGCCGAACGCCGTGTTCAGATCGGAGTCCTTGATCCACCCGTCGGTGTAGAGAAGGAAGTCTCGCTTCCACCCCGGCGGCAGCGACTTCGCGGAGCTCGCGTCGAACTGAATGGTCGCCTCGTCCCCCGCGCCCATGATCACGTACATGTCGTCTGCATTCCGGAGTAGCGGCAATACATCGCCGAAGCGTGTGAAGGTGCCGTCGATTGGCCGCCAGGGTGACTCCTTCGCTACCTCGTCGTAGGCGAACCAGTACGGTCCGTAGCGACCACCTTTCCGATACATCCGAGAGAAGCCGCGGGAATGAAGATCGGCCCATACCGGCGCGAGTGTCGTGATCT
This sequence comes from Gemmatimonadales bacterium UBA4718, assembly GCA_002404375.1. Lineage (GTDB taxonomy): Bacteria > Gemmatimonadota > Gemmatimonadetes > Gemmatimonadales > Gemmatimonadaceae > UBA4720. The sequence continues at coordinate 464 of DHJO01000192.1, forward strand.
TCGTCGGAGTGTTTGCCAGATCGCGAGACACGAACGCCTGGTCCCAGTAGATCTGCATGTTCGTGCGAATGCGCACGTGATGATCCTTGGTCGGAAACTCCCCATCCAGACCCACCACGATCGTTTTGTTCTTGCCGGAGGGAAAGCCGATGTTCGGAATCGCAGTGCGCCAGCGGCCGCGCTCGTCGCGCACCTCGAGCGAGGGCGACGATACCTTGATTGTGGACTGCTGCCCGAGCGCGACGTTGATGCTGGCGTCGGTGGGATAGATCCACCCGCGCAGGAAGAGGAAGCTCTGCGGCCTGCCGGCCGCTTCGCCGAGATCCAAGATTAGGTCGTGCGATTCCACGATGCCCTGATACTTCGTCGGCGTGAGGTTCGAGACGTACACGTCGTCGGTCTCGCGCAACGCCGGCAGGACGTCGTTGCCCCGTTCATCAGTTGCGGATAGTGGTAAGGCGCGTCGCGCGACCTGAAAGAGCCGGAGGCTCACCGGTCCGGGCGGCACGAAGCGCTCGTCAACGAACACGTCAACCGAATCCGGGTGGTCGACCGCGAGCAGCTTGACCTCATCGGCATACGCGGTCTCCCAGAGTTCCTCGGTGAGCTGGAGGATGTA
>DHJO01000192.1:1179-4724 GCA_002404375.1 Gemmatimonadales bacterium UBA4718
TGGTCCGATCCCGGGAAGTACACCGTCTGTGGCACGCCGTTAGGCCACTCGACGCGGAGCACGTCGGCCTTTAGATGCGGCCCCAGGCCAAAGTGCGTTGTGCGGCCAGTGGCGACGCGAGTCTGGTAGATCTCACCAGCTCGTAGCTCCAGCCTGGCACCGATGCCGAACGCGTTATTCTTGCCGCTTCCGTCGCGTAGACCCTTGAGCTCCACATTCACTGCGAGGTTGGTGTTCCCAAAATCATTCCGCAGCAGCCGCGGTGCGCCGGCGGCGTCGATCAGCAAGAGATCTTCGTCGCCATCTTCATCGATGTCCGAGACCGCAATCGCGGACGCCCCAGCGGGCCGCACAGGATCCGGAATCACCTTAGATCGGTCGAGAAACCTGCCGGTTCCGTCGTTCCGAAAGAGAAACAGCTTCGCCGCGCCGTCGGACTTCCCGACCGAGGCACCACCCACCACGAGGTCGAGCCAACCGTCATTGTTGTAATCCACGAACGTCGCGGCCAGCCCCGCCGTAGAGCGGAGCTTTTGCAGCTCGGCATCCGAGCGGGTGTCGCGAGTGAACGTGCCGTTCCCTTTATTGAGCCAGAGCACCGGTGCACTGCCGTTCGCGCTCGCGACGAAGAGATCGAGAAATCCGTCGTTGTTATAATCCCCTACCGCAGCGGCCCCTGAACCGCCGCTGGTTGCCAATCCACTCTTCGCGGTTACGTCGCTGAACCCTTGTGCGCCACCATTGTGAAACAGGGCGTCGCTGCCGTGCTCGTTCGTGATGAAGAGGTCGATGCGTCCGTCGCCGTCGAAGTCGCCGAAGACGGCGTCGCGCGCGTCGCCGCTGCCGGCGAGACCAAAGGTCGCTGTCGCCTCGGTGAAGGTCCCGTCGAGATTGTTGCGGTACACCGTGCGCTGACCGCTGCCGACGAGGAGGAGGTCCAGGTCGCCATCGTGATCGAGATCGACGAAGAGCGCTTTGCGCGCGCCTTTGACATCTGCGACTCTCGCTTTCGCCGTCACGTCCACAAAGGTCCCGTCGCCGCGATTGCGGAACAGGTAACCGCGTCCCTCACCACCGATGACGAAAAGGTCCAGCCACCCATCGTTGTCGAAGTCCGCGAACGTGGCGTATGCGGCACCCTGCGGAAGCGAAATGCCCGAGCGCTCCGTGACGTCTCGAAAAAATCCGCCTTGAACGCGATATAGATGTGCGACGGATCTCCCCAGTGTAGGCGACCACGTCGAGACGAATACGTCGTCGGTCCCGTCGCCGTCGACATCACCTGCGGCAAGCGCGGTCGCTGTGTGCTGCTGGTCTGGGGAGGGGACAGCACCGGTGCGCGTCTCCGTGCTTGCGAGACCCGCGTCATTCGTCACATCGGTGAATTTTGCCAGGTCGACCTGCGCTCGCTCTCGCAGTGCGCGGAGCGAGATGAAGTTCTTCGGCGCAAACGTAAGGACAGGACGCCCGGCGATCGGACCTTCAGTCCATTTCACATCGTCAAGCGATGCCTGATACGGCGCCGTGACCTCCATTAGGCGGACGAAGCGGTCAAGCGCCGTGCGCGCCTGCTCCTCCTTTCCCGCGCGTAGGAGCTGAATCGAGCTGTCGAGATACGTTCTCGCTTCCTTCGGGGGCGCGGGAGGTATGCGCCGCACTTCCTCGAGCTGCTGAACCGCGCTGTCCGCTTCGCCGCGCCGCGCGAAGACTTCGACGAGCTTCAATCGCACGGCGAGATTCGCTGGCGCGACTGCGAGCACATCCCTCAGCCGGTCTTCGTACCTGCGGGCGGCGGCGGTATCGGTCTGCCGAGCATCGAGCTCAGCGAGCGCGAACAGCACGTGGGCATTGCCAGTGGTGTCGCGGCGGAGCCGCTCGAGCGTCGCGCGTGCGTCTGAAGGACGTCCCGTCAGCGAGTAGAGCCTCGCCAGCGCGAGACCCACTTCGGTACTCGCGGGGTCCAACTCTCGCGCCCGTAGTAGCTGCTTTTCTGCCTCGGCGAATCTGCCTGCTTGCAGGTAGGTGAGTCCAAGGCTGGCGTAGCCGAGAGGATCGTCGGGCGCGAGCTTGGTGAGCTTCTTGAACTCGGCTTCGGCCTCCGGCAATTGGTTTCGCTGGAGATAGCTGGTTCCGAGCACGCGAGTGGTGTAGAGGTCCTCGACTGACGCCCGCTCTGGTCGACAAGCGGTGGCTGCCGCAGTCAACCCGGCGCCGAGGAAGACAGCCCAGGCTCGCCACGCCGTCTTGGTCATGCGCGCCTTGTCAACGGGGCGAGAGGGGCGGCCGCCGCTGATCTCGCGACGATCTTGGAAGAGTCAGATGCTGAAGGATGAGCAAAGATAGTCCGTCGATCAGGCGCTCGCGACTGTTCACGCCGGACACGGAAAATCCCGCGGACTTACCCCTCCATCGGCGTCAGCGCCCGCGCACTCGCCACCCCCGCAGAGTGGCGCCGTACTTTCACGGATAGGTATTTACCCTGCATGTGCCGAGTTATTGTAGTCGTCACAGGGCGTAGCTACGCACCGCGCACAACTGATTTTGACTGAGGCGAGGGTTGCACGTTTCGTGCGATTGATACGCGCGTCAATGACATAGTATCCCCCCGGGTCTTCGCCTCCTCCGCGACTTCCTCTCGCGTTACCTCGGAGGCGCTTCCCAACAACATTGATACCTAGCTACAACACGTTCCTCGTCGTTCTCTCCGTCGTGGTGGCGATGCTGGCGTCGTTCGCCGCGCTCGACCTCGCGGGCCGCGTGCGTTCCGAATCCGGCACGACCCGGCTTGGTTGGCTCGCCGGCGCCGCAACAGTGATGGGCCTGGGCATCTGGAGCATGCACTTCGTCGGCATGCTCGCCTTCCATCTTCCCGTCCCGATCGGATACGACGTTCCCCTGATGTTGCTATCGATGGTCGTCGCGATTGCGGCCTCGCTCGTCGCATTGATGGTCATCGGCAGACCCATGGCGACGCTCGTATCGGGGGGAATAACCATGGGGGGAGGAATCGCGGGCATGCACTATATCGGCATGGCCTCGATGCGTGTCGAAGCCAGCCGCAGTTACAGCGCTTCGATGGTGGCGGCGTCGGTGCTGATCGCGATGCTTGCGTCGCTGGCTGCGCTCTGGCTTGCTTTCAAATTCCGATCAGACGACACCCGCAGGGGCACACTCCTAAAAATATTGAGCGCAGTAGTAATGGGCTTTGCCATCTCGGGAATGCATTACACCGGGATGGCCGCGGCGCGGTTTTCTCTCAGGGGCGCCTTCGCCAGCTCTGGAGACTACATACTTGCGAGCGGACAATTCGGAGAAGCTGTAGTCGCTTTCGCCGTCCTGATAATCGGCATCGCCCTCGTCGGGGCGGTCGTCGACCGGAACATGCAGGCTCGGGCCGCATTCACGAGACGCCTCGGTGAGCAGGCGAGCCAGCTCGCGAAGAGCGAGCAGCAGTACCGTTTGCTATTCGATCACAATCCGAATCCGATGTGGGTCTATGACGACTCGACACGGTTCTTTCTCGCGGTGAACGAAGCAGCGATCCG
>DHJO01000192.1:4866-10806 GCA_002404375.1 Gemmatimonadales bacterium UBA4718
TGGAACGCGCAGGCTGAAAAGATGTTCGGCTGGTCCCGCGCGGAGGCGCTCGGGCAGCAAATGTCCGCTACTATTATTCCTCACCGGTATCGCGACCGTCACGAGATGGGACTCAAGAAATTCCTCATCACGGGCGAAGGCCCAGTTCTGAACAAGCGCATCGAGATCTCTGCCATCCATCGCGATGGCCACGAGTTCCCGGTGGAGCTGGCGATCTCGCCGGCGAAAGTTGGGGAGCACTGGACTTTCAGCGCTTTCATTCGTGATCTCACCGAGCAAAAGAAAGCGGAGGAAGCGGTGAGACTGGGTGAGCGCGCGCTGCAGGCAAGCGAACGTCGTCTCATCCAGATCCTCGAAACTGTCCCGCTCGGCATTTTCGTGTCCGATGAAGTGGGGCAAATCGTGTTTGCCAATGCCGGTGCGCAGAAGATCCTCGGAAAGGGGGTCGTTTCCACGGTCGCCGTCGGTGAGCTTGCGGCAGTCTACCAAACGTACCTTGCCGGAACGGACCAGCTGTATCCGGCTGCGCGAATGCCACTGGTAAGAGCACTAAACGGTGAAGCCGCAACCGTGGATGATATGGAGATTCATCACGGCGACCAGGTGATTTCGCTCATCGTGAAAGGGGCGCCCATTCTTGACGAAGGGAGGATCGTTGCCGCAGTGGTGGCGTTCATCGATACCACTGAAAGGCGATCGCTCGAGGCGCAGATTGGTCAGACGTCCAAAATGGAAGCAGTCGGACAGCTCGCCGGCGGCGTCGCCCACGACTTCAACAACCTCCTCACGGTGATCATGAGCTACGGCGCAATGCTCGTCGAACGCCTCGGTCCGGGTGAGGACCGGGAGGATGTGCAGGAGATAGCCGCCGCTGCCGATCGTGCTGCTGGTCTCACCCGACAGCTGCTCGCGTTCAGCCGGCAGCAGGTGATGCAGCCACGAGTGATGGACATCAACGACGTCATCGGCGGCCTCGAGAAGATGCTTCACCGGCTCATTGGAGAAGACGTCGAGCTCGAGATAACTCTCGATCCTGGAGTTGAGGCAATCAACGCGGACCCTGGACAGCTCGAACAGGTGCTGATGAACCTCGTCGTGAACGCGCGCGATGCCATGCCCGGAGGTGGCCGGCTTAGCATTAGCACCTCGAACTCCGAGCTATCTGCTGAATCCGCTGCGGGCACTTTGAATCCGCCCGATGGAGAGTACGTCATGCTCGCGGTCAGTGACAGCGGATGCGGAATGACTCGCGCGATTCAGCAGCGTATCTTCGATCCCTTTTTCACCACGAAGGAGCAGGGTCGCGGCACAGGACTGGGCCTGGCGACGGTCTATGGAATCGTGAAGCAATCGGGTGGAGAGATCTACGTCTACTCGGAGGTCGATCGGGGCACCACCTTCAAGATCTACTTTCCTCGCTTCACGTTGAGCACCGAGGAGCGCCCGCAGGACGTCCCTTCAAAGGAGCTGACGCGAGGTTCCGAGTCGATCTTGCTTGTGGAAGACGACTCCAACCTGCGGGCGCTGGTCGCGCGGGTTCTCAAGAGCCGTGGCTACCAGGTGTACGTGGCCGACAGCGGTGTCCAGGCGCTCGTCATCGCCTCCGATCCGGCAACGCTTTTGGATGCGGTGATTACGGATGTCGTGATGCCCGGCATGAACGGGCGGGAGCTGGTCGAGAAGCTTCTCGAGTCTCGCCCCGGGATGGGATCGCTGCTGATGTCGGGCTACACGGACGACGATGTCCTTCGGCGTGGCGTGCTTCACGGCGAGACTGCGTTTCTCCAGAAGCCATTCACCCCCGACCAGCTCGCGCGGAAAGTGCGCGCGGTGCTCGATGGGGCGATCGTCGATACGGCGGCGTGACCGTCCCGCAACCTACTGCTCAGCTGGACAGCTCTTGCATTCTCCGTCGATTCCTTCCTCTGGCGTGAGACCTGCTTTTAAGACACCAGTTGTTTAACGAATCCTCCACTTCGAGGTAATCATGCGCAACGTACGCTTTAGACTGATGGCCGGGTTGGCGGGGGCGACATTGTGCCTCTTCGCCGCCGCGAGCTACGGTCAAAACCAAAACGCGACAACGGGCACCGCCACGCCGGCGACGGGAACCAACGCCGGCACCACAACGCTCGGAGCGCAACCTGGCACCTCGACCGGCTCAGCTTCTACGCCGGCGACGCCTGACGCCGGAACAACGACGACCGGCACGGTCACCGGTACCGCCGCAACTGACGCGGTGACGACGACGACCACTACGACCCGAACTTTCCCGGGTGGAATACTGGGCATGCTCGCGGTGGCTGTGCTTGTACTTCTCGTGCTCTTCGCGCTGTTTCGCGGACGGGATCGCACCGTTGTCCGTGAGACTTACGCGTCCTCCAGCACCACCGTCCCGGGGACTCGCACCGTGGCAACCGGCACGACCTCTGACGATCGGATGAACCTGAATTCGCGCGCGGCATCTGGGACGGAAAACCAGACCGGAATGAACGATCCGAACGCGCGGCGCTGAGGGAGAGAGAATTCCTCGGGGCTCCTATCGACTCTGACAGGAAGCATCAAGCACACAAACGGGCCGGCTCGCATCTGCGAGCCGGCCCGTTTCCTTTTACACAAGACGGCTCGATTGGTGCTCCCACTCCGCTCGTCCGTCTTGAACGAGCTCGATCTACCAAACGCATCCATGCCTCCATCAACCATACGCAACGTCGGCGTCATCGTCGGCAGTCTCCGCAAGGAATCCTTCACGCGCAAGATCGCGAACGCAATCGCGAAGCTCGCACCGGCTTCGCTAAAGCTCGAGATCATCGAGATTGGACAGCTGTCATCCTATGACCCAGATCTGGAAAACACTCCGCCTGCAGATTGGGTGGCCTTCAGGCAGAAGGTAACCGCGGTCGACGCAGTGCTATTTGCTACGCCGGAATACAACCGGTCGGTTCCCGGCGTGCTCAAGAATGCGATCGACGTCGCATCGCGGCCTCACGGCAAGAGCGCGTGGAACGGAAAGCCGGGAGCTGTCGTGAGCGTATCTCCTGGGGCGATCGGCGGGTTCGGCGCGAATCACCATCTGCGGCAAATGCTCGTGTTCCTCAACATCCCCGCAATGCAGCAGCCCGAAGCGTACATCGGCGGAGCGGACAAACTTTTCGACGCGAGCGGAGACGTCACCAGCGAATCCACCCGCGAGTTCCTGAAAAAATTCATCGAGGCCTTCGCCGCGTGGATCGAGCTCCATCTCGCCGCGAGAAAGTAGCTGTCCACATGGGCATGGACCGTTACGCTCGGATCGGCGTATCATTGATGGTCAGCAACGCCGATCCCACGAGGAGAGATTATGCCATACTACTATCGAAGAGGCGCGCGCCGTCACGCGACCCAGTTGCTCGTTTCGTCAGCCTCGGTTCTGTCGCTCCTCTGCGTCGTTTCGACCGCCGCCTCGGCGCAGGACAGGCGACCGACGGCGATTCCCGCTGCAACGCCGCGACGTGTTTTCGTCAAGCCGTCGGACGTCGAGCTCAGGAAGAAGCTTACGCCGATTCAGTACTCGGTCACGCAGCGGGCAAATACCGAGTCTCCTTTCCACAACGACTATTGGGACAACCACGAAGCGGGGATCTACGTCGACGTCGTCTCCGGCGAGCCTCTCTTCAGCTCGCTGGACAAATACGATTCAGGCACGGGATGGCCAAGCTTTACCCGACCGCTCGATCCGGCGAACATCAAGACAAAGACGGATCGTCTCCTGGGCTTCAGCCGCACTGAGGTTCGCTCAGCTGCTGCCGACTCGCATCTTGGCCACGTCTTTGACGACGGTCCGCGACCTACCGGTCTCAGGTATTGCATGAACTCGGCGGCGATGCGCTTCATTCCGGTCTCGCGTCTCGAGGCCGAGGGATACGGACAGTACCTGGTTTTGTTCAGGCCCAAGGCTCCCGCAGGGGCGAGCAAGTAACACCTAAGGCTTGTGGGACCGGCAATAAGCCAAGACATTCTCTGGGAGCGTATAACCCAATCTATTCCCCTACAGCATGCGGCTAGCCCGAAAAGGCTTCACTCTAGTCGAGCTGATAGTGGTAATAGTGGTGATCGGGATCATCGCCGCGATTGCGATCGCCAAATTCGTCGGTGTTAAGGAAGCAGCGTACATAGCGAGCATGAAAGCGGATCTGAGAAACTTTGCCTTGTACGAGCAGTTCTACGCGACCGATAACGGGGGACTTATTTCTCGGGAGACGGGATCGCCCATGGGTTCAAGCCGACACCGGACGTCACCGTCACTGCGACCGACGACCCGGGACCCCCGCCCAGCTGGCGAGCGATCGCCGTCCACGCCAAGACCCCGAAGACGTGCACCATCGGAGTATCCGACCCGACGACCTGGACCATCGTCTGCCCTTGATCGAAAGGCACTGATCGTACTGGACTGAAGACCTCGAGCGGCGCAGATTTGCGTTTCGCTTTTCCCCGTCTCAAAGATCCGAAAGCCGCCCATGGAATGTTGGCTCATCACGTCCCGCGCCGAAGTCATGCGGCTGGAGTTCGGGGACGAACCACCTCCGGAAATCTGTCTCCCCGACAGAGCGCTCTCGGACATCGAGGACGACGCTGCCCGGCGGTCCATCCAGGAGGCGCCGTACATCATTTATCGGCGATATCACCTCGCTCACGAGAGCTGGAGATTGGGGATCGTTTATTCCGTCGCCCCGCCTACAGTGGGAGACATACAGATCCTGTCGGCGTATAGAGCCGGGCACGAGGCGCGACCGCACCTGGTCTGAGAGCGGCCGCCTGGGAGAGGTCTTACTTGTGACGCAACTTGTCTACGGCGTCGTCGAGAAGCTTCTGCAACCGCCGGTATTCCTCGTCGATTCGCTTCGCGGCGGCCGGTAACTCCGTCTTTCCCTTTTCGGCGAGATCGGCGAGCCGCTTCCCGGCGTTCGTCAGCTCTTCGCGCAGCTTGTCCAGGGTCTGCTTGAGATCGTCCATCGTAATCTCCTCCTCGGTAAAGTAGCTACTTCTTTCCCGGTTTGACCACCAGGTGTTGGCCGATCTTTACCCGATCTCCCTCGAGCTTATTCCACTGCTGGATCTGCGCGGGTGTAGCCTCGAACTTCCTCGCAATGCTGAAGAGGGCATCGCCGCGCTTCACCGTATAGTAGAGAGGCTCGTTGATCAAAGCGGCCACCGCCTGTCGCAGGCGGCGTTCCTTTGCGGCGGCGGTGCGCTGGGCCTCGTGCCTGGTGTTGACGTAGTCGACCAGCGAGTCGAGAGCCGCCGCCTGACTGCCCAACGCCGCAAACTTGCCCGACGGAGCGCCGGGGTGCGTCACCGTCACGCCATGCGCGGTCAGGAAATACAGTCTGCCGCCCTTCATAGTGAGCAGCGTGTCGTTGGGGAATTCCTGGGAAAGGATCGTCGCCGGCGCGTCGGCGTTCTCGAATTTGTCACCCGGTGCAACGCCGATGAAGATCAACCGGTCGTTCGTTGCGTAGAGCACTCCATTCGCCCCGCGATAATAGTCGGTCGGTCGGCGCATGAACACTTTGGCTTTGCGCTCAACCTTCTCTCCATAGTGTAGCATGCCGCCCTGAAGCTCTCTGTCCGCCGCGGTCCATGCTTTCGGAGCGTCGACGTGTCGCATGAAGAAGAAATACCCGAACAGAACCAATCCAACTAGAACTACTGCAAGGCCGAGGAGCGCCTTTTTCAGAAAGCGGAACGTGCGGTAAAGTCCCTCAGACTCTTTCATTGTGGATCAGTGTAGTGGGAGGCGGGCACCGACGGGAGGGCAATCTCCATACCGGGTGTGGCATGTGAGGTGCAACCGAAAGCGGCATGGCCGACCTCGAGCACGATGAGCGCCAGTCAGAGTCCGGAGATCCCTTTACGAACGTAGCGGTGCGGAGGCCTATCAGGCCATCGGCACCGCGTTGG
>DHJO01000192.1:10904-12517 GCA_002404375.1 Gemmatimonadales bacterium UBA4718
TGCGGCAGCAGCACCCTCAGTTTGTTAAGCCTGGCGAGCTGTTGCACCTGCCGCCAGCACTGGTAACTGCGGCGGCTCCGGGGACGGAGCCGTACGCCCCACCGACTGATGCCGCAGCTCTGGTGGAAATCCAGAAGGTGGCGTTCTCACTGCGGAAGTACACGAATGATACCGTTCTGGCTCGCCGAATAGCGTCGGCCATAGTGGTTCAAGGAGGGAAGAAGAACATCGACCCGGCCCTCCTTGTAGGGGTGGTGCTTACGGAGGATGCGAAGCTCGATCCCAATGCAAAGAGCTTCGTCGGCGCGCGTGGCTTGATGCAGGTGATGCCGTTTCACGCGGGCAAGTGGGCGGGCTGCACGTCCACCGACCTGTTCGCCATCGACTCCAACATCTGTCACGGAGTGAGCATTCTGGCGGATCTGATCAAGCGATCCCCGAGCGTCTCGTCGGCGTTGCAGCGATACAACGGGTGCGTCCGCGGCACGAATACTCCCAATTGCCACACCTATTCGGGTAAGGTGCTGAAATTCGCGGAGCAGGCAGCGAGTCAGATGCTCGGTTTTTCCTCGTCTCAGTAGGCTCGCGCGGGTCGGACATAAACATCTGACCATCAGACGAAATTAGCCCACCGCCAGGCAAGTGCATGCAGAATAAGCACTTGTGTCTCATCAATCACATAGATGATATTCTGACCTCCCGGCACTTACTCCGGGTTCAAAACTTTTTCTTGACGGAATGCGTCAATAGAGGTACCGTTATACGTATCTCAGCAGTGGCACTACCACAATAGATTCGAAATGGCAGAATGGATTGGACGGGAACTCGAGCGAATCAGAAAGCTCAGAGGTCTCCGTCGTGAAGACGTTGCGGCACGTCTGTCTAGACCAGTGTCGGCGTCAACCATACGCAATATCGAGCATGACGAGGACTACAACGTCTCGCTCGATCTTTTGCGACAGATAGCGGCGGTGCTTGGTGCCAAAATCCTGGTCTCTCTGGAGGCTGAGGATCTGAAGCGCTGGCATACGCCACCGGGGCAGAGGCCAGCGATCAACCTGGACGACGCGCCGGTTGTTGGGCAGGAAAGATTGATCGATAACGAGTACTTCATACGGTATATCCGCGCGCGTTATCCGGATTGTCCGCTGACGAACTCGCAGATCGGTCGAAGAATGTGGGACTTCGCCAAGCCCAGAGGCGCGGAGCTGGTGAAGGGAAGAATGCAGGTGAAGAAACTGCCGGCGACGGACAGCATCGCTACATACAGGCTTCCGACGACAGCAGCGCAATACCGCGTACGTGAGCGGGATATGGAAGTATTGCACGGTTTTGCGGATCGGTTGGGCCGGTCGTACCGCGATGAGAAGGGAAGGGTTCTCGTCCCACTCATTTAGGCGCGTTCGGGCTGTACTAATTCCAGGAGAACCTGTGAAGAAGTCACTCAAGCCGTTACATGCACCACCGTCGAAGCTGTCTTCTCCAATGAAGACGGCGATGCGCGCAGCTGCCCATGGAATTGCCCTGGGTGCGCTGCTCGTCAGCGGTGCCGTGTGGACGATATCGCAGCAGCATCCGCTGTACGCGAACCCGGGCAAGCTCCTCAGGTTGCC
>DHJO01000192.1:12678-14492 GCA_002404375.1 Gemmatimonadales bacterium UBA4718
CAGAGGGAGAAGATCGACCCGGCGCTTCTCGTCGGCGTCCTTCTTACGGAAGATGCTACGCTCGATCCTCGCGCCCGTAGCTCCGTGGGTGCGCGCGGCCTGATGCAGGTAATGCCGCTTCACAGCGGCAAGTGGGGCTGCGGTTCGAAGGACCTGTTCGACGTCGAGAGCAACATCTGTCACGGTGTGCAGATTCTCAAGGCGGCCATTGACGGTTCGCCCAACACGCGCGTCGCGCTGCTTCGCTACAACGGCTGCGTGAGAGGCCGCAACACGCCTAACTGCCACACGTACGACGACAAGGTTCTCAGGCACGCGGGCCGCGCTGCCGCGGAGATGCGCCTGGTAAAAACGCAAAAGACCGAGTAAGGTTGTCTGGAAAAAGAGCCGGTGCTTAAACGCACCGGCTTTTTTTTTGTATGCCGAAGAACCCCTACACCGTACTCGCACTCTCTCTCCTCGGGATCTCGATCGCCGGACCGCTCGTTCGCCTCTCGAGCGCGGATCCGGTCGTAATCGCCGTCTGGCGACTCGGTTTCTCACTGGTCATCGTGGTCGGGTTTCTCGTCGCAACGCGCGAATGGCGCGATTGGAAGAGGATCACCCGGCGTGAGGTCGCGCTCGCGGTCGCCGGAGGGATAGCACTCGCGCTCCACTTCTGGGCCTGGAACGCCTCCATTCACCTCACAACGATTGCCGCCTCGGTCACGCTCGTCAGCCTTCAACCCGCGGTGGTTGCGGCGATTTCGGCAGTCGCGCTGCGGGAGGTGCCGTCCAGACGTCAGGTGCTCGGCATTGCCGTCGCCATCGCCGGCGCCCTGGTCATCGCGGCTCCGGACCTTCGGGCGGACGTGGGGCTTGGCGGAAATCGACCGCTCCTTGGAAATCTGCTGGCTATTTCCGCGGCAGTGACCGCGGCGATTTACTACACGATCGGCCGCCGACTCCGCGGCTCCCTCGGAATCTGGGCGTACGTCACGATCGTCTACTTTGCAGCTTTTGCTACTCTCAGCGTGATTGCTGTCGCGCGGGGAATTGCGCTGGCGCCCCAGCCACCGCGAGAGATCGCGATCTTTGCGGCGCTCGCAATCGGTCCGATGCTGATCGGACACACTGGAATGAACTGGGCCCTCAAGTTTCTGCCCGCCTACGTGGTCAACCTGACCGTGCTAGGCGAGCCCGTCGGCGCTACGCTGCTCGGCGCGTTCATACCCGCGATTCGACAGATTCCAACGATTGCTACGCTCGTCGGTGGCGCCATCGTCCTGACCGGTGTGGTAATCGCGGCGGACTCTCGGGGGCGCAGCAGCCCAAACGTCTGATCATTAAATTTCGGCGCGATCCGGTCTCTCGGAGCGCTGACGGCTGCGGCCATTTCCCACCTGGGATTCAATGCGAAGACTGATCTTCCTGTGCTCCCTGCTCGTTGCTCCAACGGTACTGCCGGCGCAGAGCAAAATAACGCCGCCGCGCGCGATGTTCGGGCACAACATCGGGGACGACTACTTTCTCGCCAACTACAGCCAGATGATTGACTACTGGCGCAAGCTCGATCGCGAATCCGACCGTATGAAGATGGTCCGCATCGGCACAACAGCCGAAGGACGGCCGATGTGGATGGCGATCATCACGTCCCCGGAGAATCAGAAGAAGCTGCCCCGGTACCAGGAGATCTCCCGCCGCTTGGCGCTGGCCGAGAATCTGACCGACCAACAGGCGCGCGCGTTGGCCATCGAAGGGAAGGCGGTCGTCTGGATCGACGGCGGTTTGCACGCTACTGAGGTGCTCGGCGCGCAGCAGCTTATCCAGACGGT
>DHJO01000192.1:14625-26992 GCA_002404375.1 Gemmatimonadales bacterium UBA4718
GATGGACAGGATCTCGTCTCCGACTGGTACATGCGTGAAGCCGACACTCTGAAGCGGACCACATCGAGACTGCCGCGACTCTACCACAAGTACGCCGGCCACGACAACAATCGCGATGCGTACATGGCATCGCAGCCGGAAACGCAGGCGATGGACAGCATTCTCTTCCGCGCCTGGTACCCGCAAATCATGTACAACCACCACCAGACGGGACCGATCGGCACGGTTATCTTTGCGCCGCCGTTCAGAGACCCGTTCAATTACAACTTCGATCCGCTCGTGCCGATGGAGCTCGATCTAGTTGGGGCCGCGATGCATTCGAGATTCGTGGCGGAGGGAAAGGCGGGCGCGACAATGCGTAGCGGGTCCGGCTACTCGACCTGGTGGAACGGCGGGTTGAGGACGACAGTGTACTTCCACAACATGATCGGCCTCCTGACGGAGGCGATCGGCAACCCAACGCCGATACAGATACCGCTGGTGCCGGAGAAGCTGCTGCCGAAGGGCGACCTCCCAATGCCGATTCAGCCTCAGAAATGGAACTTCGCTCAATCGATCGCCTACGAGCTGACCGCGAACCGCGCCGTGCTCGATGTCGCGTCACGGTACCGCGAGACACTGCTGTACAACATTTATCAAATGGGTCGGAACTCGATCCAGCGCGGCAGCACCGACACGTGGACGGTCACGCCCAAGCGGGTGGCTGCGTTGCAGGCCGCGCTTCCGGCAGACAGCACCCGGACCCAACCCCTTGCCGGTGACGCCGCTGCGGGTGGCCGCGCGTTGACCTCGAGTCCGGAAGAGCTGGCGAAATACGCGGCCATCATGAGGAATCCGGCCGATCGTGACCCGCGAGGCTACATCATTCCGTCTGATCAGCCGGATTTCCTGACCGCGACAAAGTTCGTCAACGCCCTGATCAAGAACGGAATCATGGTGCAGCGCGCTACCGCGCCATTCGCAGTGGCCGGAAAGAGCTATCCGGCGAATTCGTTCGTTGTGCAGACTGCGCAGGCGTTCCGCCCGCACATACTCGACATGTTCGAGCCGCAGGACCATCCCAATGACATTCCCTATCCTGGTGGTCCGCCCACACCTCCGTACGACAACGCCGGGTGGACGCTCGCGTATCAGATGGGCGTGCAATTCGATCGCGCGCTGGATTCGTTCAGCGGCCCATTTGCACCGGTGGTCGGCTTCGCCAAGCCTCCAGCGTCTCGAATAGCTCGCGGGGCCGCCGGCTATGCTTTCAGCCATTCCGTGAACGACGCCTTCGCCGCGGTAAACCGGCTTCTGGCCCGCGGCGAGGAAGTCTACGCTTTCAATACTCCGGTCGAGATCAACGGGAGGAGGTACGACGACGGCACTTTCTATGTCGCGGCGAAGCCGACGACCACCGCGCTCCTGTCCCAGATCGCACAGGAGAAGGGAATCGTGTTCGACCCGGTGGCGGCCGCCATCCCGCGCGAGTCATTGAAGAGACTGCAGCCGGCGCGCATCGGGCTTTGGGATCAATACGGGGGAGCGATCACCTCTGGGTGGGCACGCTTCATCCTCGAGCAGTTCGAGTTTCCGTACCAGGTGATCTACCCGCCGGCGCTCGATGCTGGGAATCTCATCTCACGATTCGACGTGCTGATTTTTCCTGATGGGGCGAACTTCTTCCGTCCGGGCGCGCGAGGCGCTCCCCGAGTCAATCCGAGCGAGGTTCCAGCCGAGTATCGGGACCGTGTCGGCAGCATGACCGCCACGAGGACGGTCCCCCAGGTTCTCGAGTTCCTGAATGCGGGAGGAACAGTGCTCGCGATCGGGTCGGCGACGGATCTCGCCTTTCAGCTCGGACTCCCGATCATGAACGCGCTCACCGACAGTTCTGGACGGCCGTTGCCACGCAGCCGCTTTTACGTTCCTGGCTCGATCCTTCGCGTCCGGGTCGACACTACGGCCGCCCTTGCGCAGGGACTGCGCCCCGCGACTGACTTCTATTTCGACAACGCCCCGGCGTTCACACTGCTTCCCGGCGCTGAATCCCGTGGCGTCAGAAGAATTGCCTGGATAGACGACCCGGCGCCGCTGCGGAGCGGCTGGGCTTGGGGTCAAAAATATCTGAGTGGGGTAACAGAGGTTCTTCAGGCGCGAGTGGGGAAGGGAATGCTGGTGTTGTACGGGCCCGATCCCTATTTCCGCTCACAGCCACATGGTACGTTCAAGCTGCTCTTCAACGGACTTCTGTATCGTACGGACCTCGGGGAATAAGAACAGATGATGCGCACACGAATACTCTTCGCCGCTCTCGGTGTGACAGGCTGCTCGTATTTCCAGAGCGCGCCGGTAGTACCGGCGGGAACCGTAGCGCCCGCAACACAAGCTCCCAAGAGTTCCGCCTTGCGGCTCGCGAGCGGAAGCGGCGTTGTGAAGGCGATGCACGATCTGTACGCGGGAAAGTTTCTAAAGACCATGAGCTTTCTGCAGAACAACACCGCATACACCAGCACGGGACAGGAGCAGCACTGGCAGTGGTACGAACACATCGAGGTTCCCGGTAAGCTGCGCATCGCATTTCTTCCCGCGTCGCAGCGAAGCGGCCTGGTGCAGGTTGATGACAAGGTCGCTTCATTCGACAACGGCATTCGCGTGGATTTCCGGCCTTCAGTGAATCCGATTCTGCTCCTCACAGCGGACGTCTACGCCGCTCCCCTCCCGACGATAATGCGTGGACTCGACTCGCTGAGCGTCGACCTCGGCGTGGTGCGCACCGATGAGTGGCAAGGCCGGCCGGTCTACGTTATCGGAGCGAAAGCCGGCGACTCGACGTCCAACCAGATGTGGATCGACGCCGACAAACTGCTTCTTCTCCGCTTCATCCAGCGTGGCAAGAGCGGCGACCGTCCGGTGATCAGTGACATACAGGTCGGTGGCTACAAGGACATCCAGGGCTATCAGGTTCCAACCGAGTTTCTGGTGATCCGCAACGGCCGGCCGGTGTTGCGCGAGCAGTACGCTAACGTGCGGATCAATGAGGAGTTCCCCGCCGGAACTTTTGATCAGGCGCTGTGGAAAGACATACCGATCCCGCAATAGCGCCGCGCGAAATCGACTTAGCGGCGGTCGAGCAGCCGAAACAAGAAACCTTTACAAGCGAGCGCGAATGAGAACCCGCCTACTGTTTGCGGCGGCCGGATTGATTGCCGTCAGCCTCCCGGCTCAGGGACGCGTCCAGCGCCCGATGACCTTCGAGGATTTCGCCGCCGTGAAGAATGTGGGAGATCCTCAAGTCTCTCCGAACGGGGCGTCGGTGTTGTATTCGCTGCGGACGACGGACGTCAATGCGAACAAGCGCACCACTGTGACCGTACTTGCTCCCATTGGAGCCAACTCCGGTTTGCGAGCCGGTCAGTTTCCGAACGCGACCACCAACGCAAGCGAGGCCCGCTGGTCCCCCGACGGGAAACGGATAGCCTACATATCCGGCGGACAGCTCTGGATTGCCGACGCCAATGGCGCCAACACCCGGCAGATATCCAACGTCAACGCGGGAGCAAGCGGACCGGTCTGGTCTCCGACCGGTGATCGGATCGCCTTCGTGTCAGGCGTCTATCCTGATTGTGACGGCGACGCGTGCAACATCGACCGGGCAAAAGCTGCAGATACTGGAAAGGTAAAAGCCCATATAGCGGACAATCTTCTCTACCGCCACTGGACCGAGTGGACGCCGGAGACCCGGTCGCATCTCTTCGTCGTAGCTCCGGATGGGACCGGCCTGCTCGACGTGACCGCCCGAGTGAAGTACGACGTGCCGCCCGGGCCGTTCGCCGGAAGCGAGGCGTACAGCTTCTCGCCTGACGGAAAGGAGCTCGCCTACACAGCTAAGGATCAAGGCCGGGAGGATGCCTGGTCGACCGATCTGAACGTGTATGTCGTTCCAGTGACAGGCGGCGCGGCAACCGTCATCACGGCCGCCAACCGGGGCGCGGATCAGAATCCGGTGTATTCGCCGGACGGACGTACGATCCTCTATGGCTCGCAGGCTCGGCCGGGTTTCGAGTCCGATCGCGTAAGGCTGATGGCGTACGATCGCGCGTCTCGCACGGCGAGCGAGCTTCTTCCCAACTGGGACAGAAACGCCGACAGCTACACTTTCTCGCCGGGCGGGGACGCGATTTATCTCAGTACCGTCGATGCGAGCCGGAACAAGTTCTATCGGATCTCGCGGACTGCGTCCGGATGGAGCGCGACACCGCAGCTGCTCACAAATGGTGGCAACAACACCTCGCCGTCGATCGCTGCGAACGGCAACACGATCGCGTGGGTCCAGAACGCGACCGAGCGCCCCGCTGAAGTCTACGTCGGCACGCTCGGTACTCGCGGGTTGACCGATATACGTCGCCTTACTCACGAGAACGACGCTCTCATCGCGCAGCTCAAGCTCTATCCTGCCGAGGATTTCTGGTTCAAGGGCGCCGATGGTGATAGCGTGCAGGGGCTACTTCTCAAACCGCCGCAGTACCAGCCCGGAAAGAAGTTCCCCGTTCTGTTCCTCATTCACGGTGGGCCTCAGGGGGAATGGCTGGACGAGTGGCACGGCCGCTGGAATTCCGAGCTCTTCGCTTCGCCCGGCTTCGGAATCGTGGAGATCAACCCGCGCGGGTCATTCGGGTACGGACAGAAATTCACGGATCAGATCTCGAAGGACTGGGGCGGAAAAGTCTACACGGATCTGATGAATGGTCTCGACGCCGCTCTGGCGCGCAACAGCTGGCTCGATTCTACACGGATGGGTGCAGCAGGCGGATCCTACGGCGGATACATGACCAACTGGATCGCCGGCCACTCGAACCGGTTCAAGGCGCTATTCACCCACGCCGGCGTGTACAATCTCGAGAATATGTACGGTGCCACCGAGGAGATCTGGTTCAGCGACTGGGAGTTCGGCGGTCCCTACTGGGACAAGAACGCGATGGAGGCGACGTACCGCCGCTGGTCACCGCACCTTTTTGCGGGAAACTTCCACACTCCGCATCTCGTGGTCGTCGGGGAGCTGGACTATCGGGTGCCTTATACCGAAGGTCTTTCACTATTTACCGCACTGCAGAGGCAAGGAGTGCCGAGCAGGTTGATCGACTTTCCGGACGAAGGTCACTGGATCGGGAAACCGCAGAATCAGAGACTGTGGTGGTCCGAGGCTCTTGGCTGGTTCAAGAAATATCTGAGCCCGTAAGGGCGGAGAGAAAAACAACGGAACGGGTGCGAGTGGCCAGTAGCAAAGCGGCGAGGTGCCAGTTCACTACGTCGGGACGTTACTGGCCCGGATCGGGGCACAATCAAACTGCCTGTGCCCTCACGCCATCAGTGGCGTCCCGACGTCGTGAACTCACACCTCCACGCTGTGCTACTCACGTCTCGCACCCGTTCAGTTGCAGTTCTCAGTGACAGATCACCGATAGCCTTGCGCCTGCATTGTAAAGAGCTCCTCGTACAGCCCGTGCTTCGCGAGGAGCTCTTCGTGCGACCCCTGTTCCTCGACCTTGCCGTGCCGAAGGACGATGATCCGGTCGGCCATGCGCACCGTGGAGAAGCGGTGTGAGATCAGGACCGCCATCCGCCCCGCTACCAGCTCCGAGAAGCGCAGAAACACCTCATACTCGGCTCGTGCGTCGAGCGCCGCGGTCGGCTCGTCGAGAATGAGGACCTGCGCGTCGCGTATATACGCGCGCGCCAGCGCGATCTTCTGCCATTCGCCGCCCGAGAGATCGACGCCGTCGTCGAAACGTCTGCCAAGCATCTGCTGATATCCCTTGGTGAACCTCGGAAGCAGCGAAGCTGCAAGAGAATTCTCGGCGGCGGTGCTGATTGCCGACGGTGTTCCGTTGCTCTTGTCGAGATCGGCGCGCACGGATTCGATCTCGCCGACGCCGATGTTCTCGTCAAAGCGCATGTCGTAGCGCACGAAATCCTGGAAGATGACCCCGATCGCGTGACGGAGACTCGCCAGCTCGTATTCCTTCAGATCGATGCCGTCGAGCGTGATACTGCCTTCGGTCGGATCGTAGAGCCGCGCCATCAGCTTCGTTATCGTCGTCTTTCCCGCTCCGTTCTCACCAACGAGGGCCACTCGCTCCCCTGGCTCGAGCACCATGTCGACGTTTCGCACTGCCCACCGTTCGCTGCCCGGATAGCGAAAGCCGACGTTCGCGAAAACGAAGCCTGACTCGATTTTCTTCGGCACGCGACGCGCATTTGGCGGCGACTCGATTGTCGGGCGCATATCCAGAAAGACAAACAGGTCGCGCAGATAAAGAGCCTGTTCGTAGACGTTGCTCGCTGACAGAAGAATGCTCTGAATGACATCGCGGCCGCGAGCGAACGACGCGGCGAGGAACGTCAGCATGCCGATGGTGATCTCGCCGTGCACCGCGTGAAGCAGGATTATGACGTAGGCGGAGTAGTAGCCGATGGTGCCCAGAATCGAGAGCAACGCGCTCACCACGCCGCGGCGTATCGAGAGATCCCGATTCTCCTCGTAGAATCTCTGCGACAGCGTGGCGTATCGCTCGGTTATCCACGGCGCCAGTCCGAACATCTGGACCTCCTTCGCCGTCTTGTCGCTCGCGCCTACGTAGCGGAGATAGTCGAGCTGCCTCCTCTCCGGCGTCCAGCGAAAAAGGAGCGAGTAGCCGAGCGATGCGAAGTGGGTCTCTCCCAGGAAGCTCGGTATAACGGCGATCGCGAGAAGCAGCAAGAGCCAGGGGCTGTATGCGATCAGCGCTCCGGCGAGCGTCAGTAGCGTGAGCGCGTCCTGGGACATTGATAGCAGGAGCGACAGGAGAGCGATTCGCCCAACGGTCTGTCGTCGCGCGCGCTCCAGATGATCGTAGAACTCGGGATCCTCGAACTGCGCGAGATCGAGCTTGGCTGCGTGCTCCATCAGCCTCACGCTCATCGCGTTGGAAAACAGGTCGCCGAGGAGGCTCTCGATGAGCGAGGACGCGCGGGCGAGAATCTCGCCCGTTAGCACGAGGCCGAGCTCGAGCGCGATGTAGGGCCATACATGCGTCAGGCTTCCGCTCCCGCCTCTTGCCGCTATTACCGAGTCGATTATCAGCTTTCCAACCCAGAACGTGGCTACGGGAACCAGCGAACGGACGACCCGTAACACGAGCATCGCAGTCGCGTAACCGCGGTGAGTGCGCCAGATGAGGCGGAAGAGGGCCGGCACGTACCGCAGCGCCGCCAAACGCTCGCTCCAGTTGGCCGGCTCCTGTGCTCGGCGTCGGCGCCCGAGTTGGGCCGGGACGAAACCCGGGTGGCTCACTCGACCTCGAAACCGCTCTTCACCCAGCTTTCATAACCGCCGGCCAGGTTCGACACGTTGGTGATCCCGCGCGCCTGGAGAAAGCTGCTCGCAATCGCCGATCGGCTACCTCCCTTGCAATGCAGCACGATCGGAGCGGCGGCGTTCAACTCTGCAATCCTGTCGGGCAGCGCGGCGAGCGGAATATGGATCGCTCCCGGAATGTGGCCGCGGCGCCATTCGTCGGGTCCGCGAACGTCGACTACCTGGACATTCTTATCGCCCGCGGCGCTCCTGAGCCGGGCCGGGTCGAGCTGACGCACCTCTTCCAGCTTTCCGCGCGTCGATGCCCAGTCAGTAAGAACCTGATGGCCGAAATATCCGCGATTGGGGCTGAGTCCGATCTTGGCCAGGTCGGAGAACAGAAGCTTCACGGCCTCGTCGCTTTCCGCGTCCGTGATAAGGTAGAGATCGCTGCTCTCGGGAACGAGCGCCCCGCACCAATTCAGAAACGATTTATTGCGGGGGATGTTGAGCGTTCCCGGTATGTGACCCGCCGCGAATTTTTCCGCGGGCCGGGTGTCGACGACAATTGCCCTGCTTCTCAGGGCGGAGTCGAGTTCCTCGGATCCGAGCTCGCGCGGGATTATCTGAGGTGCGGACGTTGGCTGCGCGCCGCGGTTGATTCTCTTCATCGAGGCGAAATAGCGTGGCGGGACGGGCTGGTCTTCCAGCACCCGGCGGACGAACTCCGCTTCGCTCATCTCGGCAAATGCCCAATTGAACAGCCTCTCGTAGCCGAGAGTGGATTGGGGCATCGATCCCAATGATCTGCCACAAGCCGAGCCTGCCCCATGTCCCGGCCAGATCTGCAAGTGATCCGGCTGCCCTTTGAATTCCCCTATGGAGCGATGCAACTCGGCGGCCGAGCGTTCCATACTCCCGTGGGCGCCGGCCGCGCGCTCCAGCAGATCGGGCCGACCAACGTCGCCTACAAAAACGAAATCTCCGGTCAGCGCGCCGACGGGGTCGGAACCGCGCTCGAGATCGGAAACAAAAAAAGTCAAATGCTCCGGGGTGTGGCCGGGAGTGTGCGCGGCCCGCATCCGAACCTTGCCGAACGAAATGTCCGATCCGTTTCGCAGCGGTTCTGCGTTCTCGAGGGCATCAGGCGTGTATCCCCAATCCTTCGCTCCCTCGACGGATAGATGCAGCCTCGCACCGGTAGTCGCGGCAAGCGCGTGCGCACCCGACACGAAATCCGCGTGGATGTGCGTCTCGGTTACGTTGGTGATTCGGACGCGCTCCGCACCGGCGGCGCGAACGTATTGGGCGATGTCGAGATTGGGGTCGACGACGACAGCTTCGCGCGTGCGCTCACACGCGATCAGGTAGCTTGCCTGCGCGAGATTATCGTCGTAGAAGCGCTTGAATAACATTGCGAAGTGAAGGCGTCGGAAGCGTTGCTGGAAGGGCGGACAATGGTTAGCGTCCTGTAGTCGAGGCAACTGAATCAGAGCGCAATATACCATGGACGCAGACACCCAAGCCGCGCGCGCCACCGAGCTCACGAGAGAGGAGCTGGTTCGCTATAGCCGCCACATTCTCCTTCCTCAGGTGGGAGAAGAGGGGCAGCGGGCGCTCAAACGTTCACGCGTGCTGCTCATCGGGGCCGGCGGGCTCGGGTCGCCCGTCGCGCTCTACCTGGCCGCGGCCGGAGTCGGCACCCTCGGACTCGTCGATTTTGATACCGTAGATCTTTCCAACCTCCAGCGGCAAATACTGCACGGATCCGCCGGCGTCGGCAGCTCGAAGATCGATTCGGCGCGCGACCGGCTGCTCGACATAAACCCGAACGTGCGCATCGAGCCTTATCGAACGAGGCTGACCTCGCAAAACGCGCTGGAGATCGCCCGCGGGTACGATCTGATCGTCGATGGCACCGACAACTTTGCGACGCGATACCTCGTCAACGACACTTCAGTGTTGCTGGGAATTCCGAACGTGTACGGAAGCGTGTACCGCTTCGAGGGCCAGGCGTCGGTGTTCGGTGCTGCAAACGGCCCGTGCTACCGCTGTCTCTTTCGCGACCCGCCGCCCCCGGATCTCGTGCCGAGCTGCGCCGAGGGTGGCGTGCTTGGCGTTGTGCCGGGCCTCGTCGGGACGATTCAGGCGACGGAGGCGATCAAGATGCTTCTCGGCCTCGGTGACACTCTCGTGGGCAAGCTGCTCACCATCGACGTGATGAAGATGTCGTTCCGCACCCTGACAATTCAGAGAGATCCGAACTGTCCTGCCTGCGGAACGCACGAGATCACAGAGCTCATCGACTATGACGAGTTCTGCAGCGGCCCCGGCGCGCACGCGGTGAACGTGATTCAGGAGATCCAGCCATCCCAGCTCGCGAGTCGATTGAAAAATGGGGAGGAGCTCGAGATAATCGATGTCCGTGAGCCGTACGAATGGGAGATCGGGCACATCCCGGGGGCACGACTCGTCCCTCTGGCGACCATTGCCGAGGAGATTCCGCGGCTCGACAAGCGACGGGAGACGATTCTCTATTGCAAGATGGGCGCGCGCAGCATGCGAGCGGCGCAGCAGCTCGCCGATGCAGGCGTGGCCGATGTGCGAAACCTCGCCGGCGGAATTCTTCGCTGGATCGATGAGGTCGATCCGACGATGGCGAGGTATTAGTTGATCCCACCGGATCCCATAGAGCGATTCCGCAGCGTTTACGCGTTCGCAGAAAAGATCGATCGCTCGATTCTGCCGGACCCAAGCGCGATGGCGCTCGGTACGGTCGACGAGGGCGGCGAGCCGTCCGTGAGGATCGTGCTGCTCAAGGCATTCGACGATCGTGGCTTCGTCTTCTACACCAACTACGCGGGCAGAAAAGGTCGAGACCTGCTCTCCAACCCGAAGGCGGCGCTCTGCTTCTACTGGCCCACCATCGACGTTCAGGTGCGGATCGAAGGCACAGTGACAAAGGTCGCGGAAAAGGAGGCGGACGCCTACTTCGCCACCCGGCACCGTCTCAGCCAGATCGGTGCGTGGGCGTCGCGGCAGAGCGAGCCTCTGGAAACCCCGACGGCCCTCGACGAGCGCGTCAAGAAATACGAGATCGAATTCGCCGGCAAAGACGTCCCGCGTCCGAAATACTGGTCCGGGTTTCGTGTCTCTCCAGAGCGAATCGAATTCTGGAAAGGGAAGCCCAATCGCCTCCACGAGAGACACCTGTATACGCGCGTCGGAGCCGGCTGGAAGATCGAGACGATTTATCCGTGAGCATTAGGCGGTACCACTCGAGCGCGTTATGCCCTAAAATGGTGAGATGACCGGCACGCGAATTCCGCCAGCGACAAAGAACGCCCACGCTCCCGTCCCGGCGCCTCCGTCCGAGCCGTGGACGATCGAGTCTGCCCGCGCCCTCTACAACATCGAAGGCTGGGGCATCGGCTTCTTCGACATTAACGAGGCCGGCCATGTGGTAGTGCGGCCCGACAGGGAAAAAACCGATCGCGAGCTCGATCTATTCGAGCTAGCGAACGATCTGGAGGAGCAGGGCGTTGGCCTGCCGCTGCTGTTGCGTTTCTCGGATATCCTGCGATCGAGAATCGAATCGCTGAACGAGAAATTCTCGCGTGCCCGCGCTGAATTTGCCTATGAGGGCGGATACACGACGGTTTACCCGATCAAGGTGAATCAGCAGCGCCACGTGGTCGAAGAGATAGTCGAGTTTGGAAAAGTCGCTGGCGTCGGCCTGGAGTGCGGGAGCAAGCCGGAGCTTCAGGCCGTACTCGGACTCGCCGAGCACACTGATCACATGATCGTGTGCAACGGCTACAAGGACGAGGAGTTCATGCGCCTCGCCTTGATGGGTCAGAAGCTCGGGCATCAGGTCTTCATTGTGCTCGAGCAGTTGAGCGAGGTGGACGTCCTGCTCCAGGTCGCCGACGAGCTCGGCGTCACGCCGACTGCCGGGGTGCGCATCAAGCTCTACTCCGAAGGCTCCGGACGCTGGGCAAAGAGTGGTGGCGAGAAGTCGAAGTTCGGCCTCAGCACGGCGCAACTGGTGAGGCTCGTCGACAGGCTGAAGAAGGAAGGCCGGCTCGACATCCTCAAGCTGATTCACTTTCACCTCGGGTCCCAGATCACGGACATTCGCTATATCAAGGCCGGGCTGCAGGAGGTGTCGCGGTACTACGCGGAGCTGAGGGGACTCGGTGTCGACATTACCCACGTCGATGTCGGCGGCGGCCTTGGCGTGGACTATGACGGCAGCAACTCGACATCGCAGGCGAGTGTCAACTACTCGCTTCAGGAATACGCCGACGACGTGATCTACACGATCGCCGAGGCGTGCCGGCAGCACGAGCTACCGATGCCGCACATCATCAGCGAATCGGGCCGGGCGCTGACCGCCCACCACGCTCTCCTGCTCCTGAGCGTCATCGATGTCGAGTCCCAGGCGGACAACGCGGTCCCGGAGCTCACCGACGAACACCCAACGCTTCTCCATGAGATGGCCGCCGACTATGCGTCGCTCTCCAAGCAGCGTGTATCGAGAAAGCGTGTACGTGAGGTTTATCACGACGCGACGTTCGACAAGGAGCGAGCGCAGGAGTTCTTCAACAGCGGCGTGCTCACGCTCCGGGATCGCGCGATCGCCGAGCAGATATACCTGTCCACGATCGCGGTGGTCGCGAAGATCGCGCAACGCGACCGCGACGAGTACTCGGATATCATCGATGATCTCGAAGCGACGATGGTCGACAGATACTTCTGCAACTTCTCGCTGTTCCAGTCGCTGCCGGACAGCTGGGCGATCGATCAGATATTCCCGATCATGCCCATCCATCGGTTGAACGACGAGCCGACGCGCCGCGGTACGATCCAGGATGTCACGTGCGATTCCGACGGCAAGATCGAGAAGTTCATCGGCGATCGCACCCCGAGGCCGAGCCTCGAGCTGCACCCGTTCAACGACGGCGACCCCTACATCATCGGCATCTTTCTCACCGGCGCGTATCAGGAGATACTCGGCGACCTCCACAACCTGTTCGGTGACACCAACGC
>DHJO01000192.1:27305-27612 GCA_002404375.1 Gemmatimonadales bacterium UBA4718
GACGTCACTCAACGGATTAGGGAACAGGCCTTTGCCTGTACCCTGATCGGCGCCAATAACGTCCCGACGTAGTGAACTCGCAACCACTAACTGCGCTACTGACAACTCGCACCCGTTCACTTGTTGTTTAATCTCGACCAAGCGAAATGCAAGTTGTCAGGTCTGGGCGAACCTCTTCTCCACNNGCGACGTCGTTGGCGAGGCAGGATGCCAACACCTTCATCGCGGACTATGTCGCGGGGCTCGAAGGGTATACGTACCTCGAAGGGGAAGCGGCGAGGTAGGCGACTGCGAACTGCAACTGCAA
>DHJO01000192.1:27710-31587 GCA_002404375.1 Gemmatimonadales bacterium UBA4718
TCTGGGCGAACCTCTTCTCCACTTCCTTCCAGTTAATAACGTTCCACCACGCCTGGATGTAGTCCGGCCGCCGGTTCTGGTATTTGAGGTAGTAGGCGTGCTCCCACACGTCGAGACCCATGATCGCCTTCTGTCCGTCCATCAGCGGATTGTCCTGGTTCGGAGTGCTCGTGATCGAGAGCTTGCCCCCAGTGTTGATCAGCCACGCCCATCCCGAGCCGAACCGTCCCACTCCGGCCGCGCTGAACTGTTCGCGGAATTTGGCGAAGTCGCCGAACGTGCTCTTTATCGCCTGACCGAGTTTGCCTCCCGGCTCTCCACCGGCTTTAGCCGCCATGATCTGCCAGAACATCGAGTGGTTCCAATGCCCGCCGCCGTTATTGCGGATCGGGGCGCGGACCGCTTCGGGAAGAGTGCTGACATTTCGAAGCAGGTCATCCAGTGATTTCTTGGCGAGCTCAGGGGCCTTCTCGATGGCCGCGTTCAGATTGTTGACGTACGTCTGATGATGCTTCCCGTGATGTATCTCCATCGTCCTCGCGTCGATGTGTGGCTCCAACGCCGCGAAATCGTAAGGAAGTGGTGGAAGTGTGAACGCCATTGTCTTTCTCCTGAATGGTCAAACGTGTTGTTTTTCGCCGCGCGTTGAGACCACCGATGAGACCGGGGAGCAAGGAAATGAACACCACGATCACGACGACGATTTCGATATGCCGGTCGATTCCGGGAATATAATTCCCGAGGAAATAGCCAATTCCCAGCATACTCCACACCCAAACGATCGCGCCCAACACATTGAACGTGATGAATTCGCGGAATTTCATGCCGCCCACGCCGGCGATTACCGGCGAAAACGTCCGGATAATCGGGATGAACTGCGCGATCACGATTGTCGCGCGCCCGTATCTTTCCTCGAATTCGTGGGCGCGGATAGCATGCTTCTTGTTGAAGAAGAGGCTGTTTTCGCGGTTGAAGATCCTGGGACCGGTGGCGCGTCCGATGGAATAGCCGAGGGAGTTGCCCAAGATTGCTGCGAGCGTGAGGACCGGAGCAAGCTGGTATACATTTAGGTATCCGTGCGCGGCGAGCAGTCCGGCGGTAACAAGCAGAGAGTCCCCGGGTAGAAAAACCCCTATGAGGAGCCCGGTTTCCGAAAACACTATTATCGACAGGCCAAAAAGGCCGGCCCACTGTACGAGATCGGGAAGATTCGAGAATCGATGAAATAAGTCGGTGATTGCCTGCATCAAGCCGCTTTCGAGAGGTAGAATGGAAGAGAGACGTGCAAGTTCAACTCCCTCACCGCGCAAAGCAACTCCGGGAGACTGGCTGTTGGCGTTCCCCGAAAAACGTCTCCGGGGATTCCGACACTCGCCCGGTAGAGCTGAGCGGCTCTTCAATGTGTTTTCGGTTGTTCTACTCGTGCTCTTCGCGATGGGTTGGTCATGGTCGATTGCTCGCGCGCGCGCCTCCGGCGACTCCGCCGCTGTAACGCCTGCCACCGCGAACATCACAACCGCGTTGACCGACGGGTCCGCCCACTCGGTCGCCTACCTCACCGACGCAGCGCTGGCTGTGCTGGCCCCACCGGCTCGAGGAGAAAGCGGCAAGCTTAGAGTTCGGATACAGCAACCGGGCACGCCGATCGATCAATTGCTGGCCGACACGCTGCCCCCGGGAGCGGTGGCAACGTTTTCTTCAGGGTCGGCGGCGGAGTCTACTTCGAAGTTCGTTGCACCGCAGCGGCCGGGTATCTGGAGTCTGGCGCTCCGGATCGGGAACGCTATCAAGCCTCTCGCCGATTTCAGCGTGATCACGCTTCGCCCCGCTGCCGAGAAAAGAGGCGGCAGGCTCGGCCTGTATTACATCGGTAACTGGCCCGCGGCGCGGAAGGGGAGACCGGGAGTGACCTACGATCCGCCGGGTGGATTCATCGAAGTCACACCCCAGAACCAGAACACCCAGCTCTCCGAGCACTTCAAGCTCAAGGACTTCCTGCCCCACGATCAACAGAACGTGTGGCCCAAGTACATCGTCGTCGACATGAAGCTGGTCGACAAGGACGAGCTCGTGCTCCAGGATCTCAAGGAGCACGGGATTAATCCCGCCGGCATTCGTGTCCTGAGCGGCTTTCGGACCCCACAGTACAATGCTGGGGGAGGCGACCCGAGAGGTCGGGCCGCGCTTAGCCGCCATATGTATGGCGACGCCAACGACATCTTCATCGATAATGACGGCAACGGACAGATGGACGACCTGAATCACGACGGGCGCGTGAATATTGCAGATGCCAAGGTGATTCAGGACGCCGTCAACCGCGTCGAGCGGGCACACCCTTCGCTGATAGGAGGGTGTGGGATATATTCTGGCACGTCAGCGCACGGGCCGTTCACCCATATAGACACGCGAGGCTACCCCGCTCGCTGGATCGGAACAGGAGATAGCTAATGGACACGACAAGCACCGGCAGTCCCACGACCCCCGCCGAGGACCTCCGGCACGCACCCTCGAACCCGAAGCGCGATCCCGCGATGCCGGTGAGATTGGCGGATCTCGAGCCGTATGTGGGCCTGGGTTATCTGTCGAAGCTGTTCAAGCTGATGGCGATCATCCTGCTGCTCCTGCTTGTCTCGGAGATCATCACCGGCCTCGTCACACAGGGCACTACGTCGATCCCGACTCTGCTCGGCGAGATGAGCCGTCTGGTCGTGCTGGCCGGTCTGCTCTGGGGTAGCGGAGACCTCGCGCTGCTTCTCATCGACATGGGACACGACGTGCGAGCGACCAGAATTCTTCTCGGCCGTCAGGCGCTGCATCAGACCGGATCGACAGGACTTACTCCTCCCTCTGGAAGTCCAAGGGTAGAGGGAGGCAGCTTCGTGGAGCGTGGACCCCGCTAGGCTTTTCACGATCGGCCATTCGACCCGATCGCTTGAACAGTTTCTCGGACTGCTTGCAAGAGAAGGCGCGACACATCTGATCGATGTTCGCGCCTTTCCCACTTCGGCGCGATACCCGCACTTCTCGCAACCGACATTCGAGAGAACACTGATCGATGCCGGCCTGAGGTACACTCACATGCCATCGCTCGGCGGCCGGCGGCGGGGCCGGCGCGATTCGCACAACACTCAATGGCGGAACGCGAGTTTCCGAGCCTACGCCGACTACATGGAGACGCGGGAGTTCAAGGAGGCGCTCGAAGATCTTCTGACATTCGCGAAGCTCGAGCCCACGGTGATCATGTGCGCCGAAGCGGTTCCTTGGCGCTGTCACCGGTTTCTGATTGCGGACGCGGCGGTGGCCGCCGATTGTTCAGTGCTGCACATACTCGATGCCGGCACGGAGCCGCATCGTCTTACTTCGTTTGGCCGAATCGACGCCGGACGCGTCCGATATGATGCTACTCCGCAAAACGAGCTGTTCGAACCGGGGCCACTTTAGAAGCTCAGGCATGCTCGTTGCCATCTTGCCCGGCGTACCTCACTTCTTGCGAGGATGCCATCATGCTTTGGACGATTGCGGTAATTCTCTTCTGCCTGTGGGTGCTCGGGTTCTTTGTCGTGCATGTGGGTGGCGGGCTGATCCACATTCTGCTGGTGATCGCGGTAATCGTGGTGGTCTATCGCCTCATCACCGGCCGGCCTGTCGTTTAGTACAGGCTCATCCGCCGCGGCGACTGAGTTGCCTCGGCACAACGCTGCCCTCTTCTTTCATGCTGACACAAAAGAAGAGGGCAGCATTTTACGTCAGCCCACGTGACGCGCACGGCTAAGCGCGCCCCGGGCGCGGCCGTATCACTCCCCCACTCGGTCTTGTCGGCAGTGCGCGTGGTACTCTATGAGCCGCAGGACCCCGTCAACATCGCGGCGACGATACG
>DHJO01000192.1:31628-35421 GCA_002404375.1 Gemmatimonadales bacterium UBA4718
AATTGCGACTCGATCGAAGAGGCTCTCGACGGCTGCGTCCGCGTGGCAGGATTCACCGCGAGAAGGAGAGCGGCGAAACGCGACGTGACGACGCCGAGGGCCGCCGGCGTCGAGCTGCTCGACTACGCGCGCGAGGGCCCCGTCGCCCTCCTGTTCGGAAGGGAAGACAAGGGTTTGCCGAACGAGATACTCGATCGAGCGCACATCGTAGTCACGATTCCGACCACGGACCATGCTTCGCTCAATCTCGCGCAAGCGGTTTTGATCGCGCTCTATGAACTGCATCTCTCCGCGGCCGACGCAACCCGCACGCTTGCCCCGCCCCGCAAGGATGCGCCGCCCGCGACGGCGAAAGAGTACGAGCAGCTGTTCGACGACGCGGAGCGCGCGCTTTACGCCGTCGAGTTTTTCAAGACGCGATTCCACGAGCACATCATGCGGAGTGTGCGCACCCTTTTTTACCGAGCCGCGCCCGACTCGCGTGAGCTGGCCCTGCTGCGCGCGATTTTCATAGAGGTGATTCGAACAATCGACCGCATCACTAAGGGAAAGGCCGGAGGTTTGCAGCAGTGACATCGCACCTTGCGCCGCTATACGTGTCCGGACATTTTTCCGCCTGTTGATCGGCTTGTGAAATTCTTCACGAAGCCGATTGATTAACTCGCCTTTACACGAATAATCGCGGATGAACTTGCAAAGCAGATGGTTTGCAGTGCCGGGGTTCGTATGTATCGCGGCGCTGGCCACCATGCTCTCTGCATATAGCGGTGCTTCTTCAGAGGAAGGGAACAGTCCGGTGCAGCCGGTCGCGTTCCGCCACACGATCCACGTGGACACTTTGAAGATGAACTGCCTCTACTGCCATTTCTCCGCGAACAAGTCGTTCGACCCGGGTCTCCCCGCGGTTGGCACATGCATGGGTTGCCACACCGTTGTCGCAACGGGAAAACCGGAAATTCAAAAGCTCACCTCATACTGGAACAAAAAGCAGCCGGTTCCGTGGGTTCGCATCCACAAGCTTCCGGAGTACGTGCACTTTCCGCACATGCGGCACGTGAACGCTGGCGTGACGTGTCAGACGTGTCACGGCCAGATCCAGACCATGAAACAGGTTTATCAGGCGTCGTCGCTCAACATGGGCTGGTGCATCAACTGTCACATCGGACAGTCGAATCCGCCCTTCCGCGCGAGATACGATTGCAGCTCGTGTCACTACTAATAGAATGAGCAACGAGCAAGAGGCTTCCCCC
This sequence comes from Gemmatimonadales bacterium UBA4718, assembly GCA_002404375.1. Classification (GTDB taxonomy): domain Bacteria; phylum Gemmatimonadota; class Gemmatimonadetes; order Gemmatimonadales; family Gemmatimonadaceae; genus UBA4720. The sequence continues at coordinate 32,879 of DHJO01000192.1, forward strand.
GCGGCACCGAATGGCGTGAAGCGCCGTGAGTTTCTCAAGGTGCTCGGCGTCGGCACAGCCGCAACCACGATGCTGGGATGCGCCTCCGAGAAAGTCGAGAGGCTCATTCCGTATCTCGTTTCGCCGGATCAGACCGTGCCCGGCGTATCCACCTATTACGCGACGACCTGTCGCGAGTGCTCTGTCGCATGCGGCCTCCTCGCCGAGACTCGTGACGGGCGAACGATCAAGCTCGAGGGCAACCCGGACCATCCTGTAAATCGCGGCGCACTGTGCGCGCGCGGACAGGCCGCGCTGCAAGGTCTCTACAATCCCGATCGCTATCGCGGGCCAATGGTTCGGCGCAACGGACAGCTCCAGAGCGTGACCTGGGATGAGGCGCTCCAAGTCTTCGCGCAGAAACTGGGGGAGACACGCAGCCGGGGCGCCGCGAGCGCGGTATTCATCAATCAACACGAGTCGGGAAGTTTCCCCGGCTTCCTCGATGCGTGGCTCGCCGGCTTCGGAATGCCCGCCCATCTGAGCTACGATGCAGACGCGGATCATGCCGCGATTGCCGCGAACCGCCAGAGTTACGGCGTCGCGTGGCCCCGCTTCGATTTCCGCGCTGCTCGACTGGTCGTTTCGATCGGAGCGGACTTCCTCGACAGCTGGGGCGCGATGGTGCCGCAGCAGCTCGATTTCGCCGATGCGCGCGCGGATCACGAAAGAGCCCCGAGGCTTATTTATGTAGGTCCGCGTCGGTCGCTGACGGGCCTCAACGCTGATCAGTGGATCGACTGCCGGCCGGGAAGCGAGATGTCGATCGTGCGCATGCTCGGTGGCCAGCTGACTCCCCAGCAGGCATCTCAAGCGACGGGTGTCGCTGCAACTGTACTGGATGGCTTCGCCCGCGAATTTGCGGCGACCAAGCCGAGCATGGTTCTCGCCGGCGGCGGTGGCGCTGACGGAATGGAAGTAGCTCTCGCCACGAACGCCCTCAATCAGTCGCAGGGAAATGTCGGCGTCACCATCAAGCCGAATGAAGGCTACCTCGGCTTCGATCGAATGGCTGCGCCGGCGGAGCTGCGTGCTCTCGCGGAGCGCATGAACTCCGGCGGCGTCTCGCTGCTCATGGTGCGTGGGGCCAACCCGGCGTTCACACTTCCGAAGTCGGCAGGATTTGCAGCCGCGATGGCGAAGGTGCCGTTCAAGATCAGCTTCTCGAGTTATCCGGACGAAACATCCGAGGTGGCGGACCTCGTACTTCCCGATCACCACTCGCTCGAGCAGTGGGGAGACGCAGAGCCGATTCGCGGAACCATCTCGCTTCAGCAGCCGACGATGGATCCCGTGTTCGACACGCGCGCGACATCCGATGTGCTGATCGCGGCGGCGAAGAAGGACCCAGGGAGTGCTGCGCGCTATCCAATGGCGGATTATCGCAGCTGGTTGATCAGCCGCTTCCCGGGAGCAGCCGCCGGACTCGCCGCTGCGCTTCCGCGCGGGATCGCCTCCGGCTCGCTGGGCGAGCCGACGACCGCGCGCCCCGTTCCGCCTCTTCGTGCCGCGACGCCGATCGAGCAGTCGAGCGGCAACATGTACCTCGTCGTTTATTCACACCCCTTCCTCGGTGACGGGCGGGGCGCGAACAAGCCGTGGCTACAGGAGATTCCCGACCCCGTCACGAAGATCTGCTGGCAGACGGTCGCCGAGATGAACCCTGTCACCGCCGAGAAAATGGGGTTGGCGAACGGTGATCTTGTAACGGTGCAAACGTCGGCGGGAAGCCTGACGCTTCCGGTGCTGCGCTATCAGGGCACACAGCGAGACACCGTCGCGATTGCCACAGGAAGAGGTCACACTCATGCCGGCAGGTACGCCAAGGCGGGATTCAATCCGCTGGAGATCCTTCCGGTCGCCGAAGATCGAGCTGGTGGCGTCGCGTTCGTCTCGACCAAGGCAAGTGTCTCCAAGGCGGGCGGTTACGCGCAGATAGTTACCACCGAAGGGTCAGCGCGGCAGCACGGACGCGGAATCGGACAGGCAATTGCAATCGCCGATCTCAGGGCAGGACGGCCCAGCAGTGATCCGGGAGCGTCGCACGTAGCCGAGTTACCGCAACAAGGCGGATCAGAAGCAGCGGCGGGGGAGCGTCCGGAGGAGGAAATGCCCGGCGACGCCCCGCACCAATTCCTTCCAGGTCTTCGGTCTCCGGTCGCGAACGATGCTCAGGGCGAGCAGGGCGATCCAAAGTCGAAGGACAAGGGCATGTACGATCCAAATCATTGGAGCGGCATGGCCAAGCGCCGTTGGGCCATGACCGTCGATCTCGCGCGTTGCACTGGATGCGCCGCGTGCGTGAGTGCGTGCTACGCCGAGAACAACATTCCGACGGTGGGCGCGGACTGGCAGACAGGAAAAGTCCTGCCCGACAGGACAGGATTTGGCGCGAACTTACTCCGCAGCCGCGAGATGGCGTGGATCCGCATCGAGCGATACTACGAGGGAGGAGAAGACGGAGGCGCCGACTTCGACACGCGCTTCGTGCCGATGATGTGTCA
>DHJO01000192.1:35526-37722 GCA_002404375.1 Gemmatimonadales bacterium UBA4718
CCGCTGAACTGGCAGCTCAACCCCGACGTAACGGTACGCGGCAAGGGTGTGATGGAAAAATGCAGTTTCTGCGTGCAGCGAATTCGTGAAGCCGAGAATCGCGCGACCGCCGAGAAACGCGTGCTCAAGCCGGATGAGTTCACGACGGCGTGCGCTGCGTCGTGTCCTTCGCGCGCGATTGTCTTCGGTGACGCAGCCGATGAGAACTGGACCGTGACGCAGCTGGCGAAAGACGCGAGAGCTTACCACGTGTTCGAGGAGCTCAACACCTTCACCGCCGTCGTCTACCTGAAGAAAGTGAATCATCCCACGCCTGCGACCGCAGTGACGGCCTGACGATGGCGACGCTCAGTCAGCCCCTGCCAGCGCGCGACCAGCCGCGACGTCCGAACATCGCCACGGCGGACATTCAGCTCCCGGCGGTAAGGGATTACGAGCAGGTAGATCGTGAGATCGTCGGAACTCTGCACCCGACGGTCGCGTGGTTCATTGGCCTCGGCGTCGCGGTGTTCTTCTTGTTCGTCGGCATCGCGGCATGGATGTACCAGATCTACAGCGGACTCGGCGTGGCTGGGTACAACCCACCGGTGATGTGGGGCGTGTACATCATCTCCTTCGTCTTTTGGGTCGGCATCGGCCACGCCGGAACGCTGATCTCGGCGATCTTGTATCTGTTCCGCGCGGGATTCCGCACGACGATTTACCGCTGCGCGGAAGCGATGACCGTGTTCGCCGTCATGACGGCCGGATTGTTCCCGGTTCTGCACCTGGGTCGCCCCTGGAAGTTCTTCTGGCTGATCCCTTACCCGAACTGGCGCTACATCTGGCCCCAGTTCAAGAGCCCTTTGGTGTGGGACGTGTTCGCGATTCTCACCTACCTCACGATCTCCAGCACTTTCCTCTACATCGGCTTGATCCCCGACATCGCGGTTCTCCGCGACCGCGAGAACATCAGCCCGATCAGAAAGCAGATCTTCAGCGTCCTCTCACTCGGATGGCGCAATACGGACAGGGAGTGGAGGCACTTCGCGAGGGCGTATCTCTTCCTCGCCGCGTTCTCGACTCCACTGGTGCTCTCGGTTCACTCAGTGGTGTCCTTCGACTTTGCGATGGCGCTGACGCCCGGGTGGCACACCACGATTTTCCCGCCTTACTTCGTCGCCGGTGCAATCTTTTCCGGCATCGGAATGGTGTTTACCATCATCATCCCGCTCAGGAAGTTTTTCGGCCTGAAGCACTACGTCACGATCAACCATCTCGACGCCGCGGCCAAGCTCTGCCTATTCACTTCGCTCGTAGTGGGCTGCGCGTACATGACGGAGTGGTTCGTGGCCTGGTTCAGCGGCAACGAATTCGAGCAAAGCTTCTTCGCCAACCGTATTTGGGGACAGTGGTGGTGGGCCTCGGCGATTCTGTACACGTGCAACATGGTCCTGCCACTGACGCTCTTTTCGCAGAAGCTCAGGCGAAACCCAGCGTGGCTGTTCATCCTGTCGTTCACGGTGAACATTGGGATGTGGTTTGAGCGGTTCGTGATCGTGGTGCCTTCGCTCTCGCACGAGTTCGAGCCGTGGCAATGGACGAGTTATCGCCCAACCTGGGTCGACTACGCCATTCTCGCCGGAAGCTTCGGCTGGTTCTCGATGTGGTTCATGCTCTTCATCAAGCAGCTTCCGATAATCGCAATTGCTGAAGTGAAGGAGATCGTTAAGCCGAGGTTGAGGACTCAGCACCCGCACGGAATGACTCCTTCTGGCGAGCATTTCGATTTCGAGCCCGAGACGCCGGGAGAGCACGACTGATGCGCGGAGTACTCGGCGCCTTCCGCGAGCTGGACGCCGCCGTCAGCGCCATCGAAGCGCTGAAGAAGGCCAAGCTTGGCGCGATACAGGTTTTCACACCGACACCGCGTCACGAGCTCGAGCACGCCCTGGAGCCGGGACCAAGCCCGGTTCGGAAATACACCCTGATCGGTGGATTGTGCGGCGTGACCTTCGGATACTGGATTGCGATCTGGACATCAGATTACTGGCCACTCGTCGTCGGCGGCAAACCGATCGCATCGTGGGTGCCCTACACCATCTTTGGATTCGAAGTGATGGTGCTCATCGGCGGGCTCTCGACTGTAGCTGGCCTCTTCATCAATGCGCGCATTCCCCGACTGACAATGATGGTCGGTTACGATCCTCGCTTCAG
>DHJO01000192.1:37882-40673 GCA_002404375.1 Gemmatimonadales bacterium UBA4718
GTGAAGGACACGCTCACTCCGTCGCGCGGCAATCCACAACAGTCGGTGCCGACGACCGGCACTGCGGTCGCCGGGTTTCAGGTTTCCTACGGCGCATTTCCGGCGACAATCGATTCAATGTCCGGACTTCGGAACCCGACGCCGGTGAGCGACTCGTCGCTAGCGAACGGCAGAAAGTATTTCCAGATCAACTGCGCGGTCTGTCATGGCGATCGCGCAATGGGTGATGGTCCGGCAACGAAATTCGGGATGCCCGGAATCAATCTCACCACCGACCTGACCAAAAGCCGCGCCGACGGATACATCTTCGGGATGATCCGCAATGGCCGCGGACTCATGCCTCCCTACAACCGGATCGAGGAGCTGGATCGCTGGGACGTCGTCAATTATGTGCGCGCGCTGCAGGGAGTGAACGGTCGTCAGGTCGAGGTCGGTCCGCTCGCGCCGCCAGGCGTCACCGGTGACAAGGTGCCTGGCCCGACGCGGATGGGTCCAAATGTGCCGGCACCTTTCTTCAAACCACGTGGCCTGCTATCCGACAGCGCGGCACTCAACGCGGCGAAGGTACCGGATAGCTCTCTGCTTCGTGAAGCAAGAGTGAGATTGGATTCGGCGAAGGCGAAAGCGAAAGCGGACAGTGCACGAGGGATGGCAATCCGATGACGGCGCACGACGTCCACGTTCCGACAAGAGAAGAGGTCGTAGCCGGTCTCGATCGGCCGACGCCGGCGGGTCTCAAGACCATATCCATCGCGCTCGCGGTATTCGGCCTCGTTGTGTTCCTCATCGGCTTGTTCGTGCAGCCCGATCGGGTATGGCAGGCGCTTCTCGTCAACTGGCTCTACTTCACGTCGATCTCGTCCGCCGGCGTGATGTTCGTCGCCGTGCAGAGGATCACTACTGCGCGCTGGTCGCGGCCGATCATTCGATTTCTGGAAGGCTACGTAGCGTTTCTGCCGGTCGCGTTCATCCTGATCCTGCTCATCCTCTTCGTCGGGCGCCACCACATTTTCTGGTGGAGCAATCACGCTCCGACCATCCATGAGAAAGCGGTTTGGCTCAATCCACCTTTCTTTTTCACGCGAGTGATCGCGATCTACCTGATCATCACCTCACTCAGCGTCTGGTACATCTACACCTCGGTACGTCTCGATGTGGGAATACTGCCGGACGCGGGCGCGAAGTGGGCGCGGGGGCTGCGGGAGCGGATGCGCAGAGGATTCCGTGACGAGCGCCGCGAGCTTCACTCCACGCATTCACTTCAGGGAAAGCTGGCAGTGTTTCTCGGCTTCTCTTTCGTGTTCGGATGGATCGTGTTGTCGTGGGATCTCTCCATGTCGCTCGATCCGCACTTCCAGAGCACGATGTACGGCTGGTGGTTTTTCATGGGAGCATGGGTCGCTTCGCTGGCGAGCTGGACGATCATCGTCATGGCGTGGCGCAGATTCCTCAACCGCTACGACCTGATCCAGGACAAGCACTTTCACGATCTCGGCAAACTCTGTTTCGCATTCACCGCGTTCTGGGGCTATCTCACTTTCGGGCAGTACCTGGTGATCTGGTACGGCAACCTCGGGGAAGAGACGCATTGGATGCGGCTGCGCTTGATCGAAGGTTGGCGGATTCCAACGCTGATCGCAGTCGGCCTGATGTTCGTGCTGCCGTTTTTCGGGCTGCTGTCGCGCGCAGCGAAAGTGTTTCTCCCGACGATGGTGCTCTTCGCGATGTCGACCGTGGTTGGACTCTGGATGCACCGTTACCTCGAGGTCTATCCATCGATCTACGGTGTAGTGAGCAACATCCCGCTCGGCTTGTGGGAGCTGGGCGTTGCCGCTGGCCTGCTTGGCATATGGAGTTTCTGCTATCTCTCTTTCATGGATGCATTCCCGCGCATGCGCGTCCTGCTGATGACCTCGCCCTATCGCGATGAAGTGCAGGTGCCGGTGGACCCGCGCACGATGGAGCCGCTGCCGGCCCACGAGTAGAGCGCGTTTGTATCGGCGCCATATGCGCCTATATTTCGCGTTGAGGGGCGTTAGCTCAGCTGGGAGAGCGCCTGGTTTGCAACCAGGAGGTCGCAGGTTCGATCCCTGTACGCTCCACTGATTTACAAATTGCGGGGGCTTGTTTGGTGGCCTGTTTGTTCCCGAATCAGGCCCCTTTCTGTCGTTCCACCGCTCGTGCGATATCACCTCCAACATCGTCGCATCATCGGGCTGCTGGTAACAGCGGAGTACGAGTAGTCAGCCCACACGTTAAGAGCGAACGATTTAGAGAAACCGACTGCCATAGTTAGAAATCCTGTGAGGTTCGCGTCTCTGTGTGGTACGGCCATCGAGAACTCGGGCTTGAAAGTCTTTCGGGCATGCCTCTTTCCTTTGACCCGAACCTCATCGACCTCTCCAAACCCGCCTCTGCTAATACTGCGGACAACTTTCACGGCAATTCGCTCAAAGAGAGGCGTCCTAGCCTCACCTGCCAAACGCTCCCGGTTCTGGGCAAATGCGCGTCTCAATTAAGCTCGCTCAATAGCTCGCCTCGAATCGTCCGAATTGCATTCGCAAATATCGGTCATCATTTGATTTGGAGCTTCCCTTCGCTAATCGCGGTCCGTGCTCAAGAACCCAGAGAGAGTTCGTAAACCTAATAGCATCGGATAGTTAGCTGGCCTCGCGCGCGCTGCTTTAGCCCCTTGTTCCTAAGTCCTTGTGACGACTCCGGGATTGGGAACAGTCTTTTATTCAAGCACAGCAGTAAGCTCCGGAAACGTTCCCGGTCGGGAGATACCGCA
>DHJO01000192.1:40810-45165 GCA_002404375.1 Gemmatimonadales bacterium UBA4718
GGCCTGGATATGCTCGAAACCCAGCGGCGCGGCTTCACAATGATCGAAACGATCATGGTGCTGACCTTGGTGTCTATAGTCGCGGCGATCGGAGGGCCCAAGCTCTCGGCAGCTTTGCAGCGCCGCACGACCGCGTCAGCTGCGGACCAGTTCGTACTCACACATTCCTTGGCCCGATCGACGGCGCTCCGCTACGGACGCGTCGCACAGCTACACGTAGATACGACCGGCAAACGCTTCTGGATCGACGTGGACACGAGTGCGAATGGGGTCGGCCAGCGCGCGACAATCGCGAATGTGCGCGATGTGAGCGGCGACGGTCTCGTGATGACAAGTACGCGAGCACTCCTCTGCTTCGATGCGCGGGGTATCGCCTCCACCAGCGGATCGTGCGAATCTGGCGACGCGACGGTGATTTTTTCTCACGGAGCAACGGCTGACACAGTCGCAACCACGGCTCTCGGCAAAGTTCTCAGATGACACCAACACGGAAATCCGAGAAAAACCTCGGCTTCTCTTTGGTGGAAGTCCTCGTGGCCGTGACGCTGTTGGGAGTCGCGGTGATGAGTCTTGCTGGCGCGGCCACCCTTGGTCTTTCCCAGATGGGCAAGGCGCGACAGGACCTGCTGTACTCGGCGGATGTGCAGGAGGTTGCTGACAGCCTCATCGGCGCGGGCTGGAACAAGGTTACGAGCGGCTCGTCGGCGATTCACGGAGGATCGGCAGCCTGGACCGTGACAACGGTCAGCGCGAATTCCGACAAGGTCGACGTAGTGGTTACGCGTCGGGGACAGGCAAATGCCACCCTCGTCTATTCCGACACCCTCACGCTTTATCTCGCCAAGAGCCGGGTTCAATGAGTACGGCTCGATTCACTCGTGCGAGCAACGGTCGTCGTGGCTTCACGATAATCGAGCTGCTCGTCGGCCTCGTCGTCGGGCTGATCGTGCTGAGCAGCGTCGGGCGAATGCTGATCGTCCAGGGGCGAGGCTACAGAAAACAGCGGGAGGTCATCGATATCCGGGAGACGGCACGCGAAGCAACTGCATTGCTTGTGGGGGATCTGCGACAGTCGGCCGTGGGTGGAAGTCCGCTCGCCGCGATGGGTTCAAATACGATTGCCCTGCGCTCACCGCGCGGTATCGGGACGATATGCGCGAAGCATCCGCTTCTCGCCCGATACGGTCTCTGGAAGAGTGGCGGAAACATTCTCGCGGGGACCGATGACAGCGCTCTTGTCTACGAGGTCGGGCGCGACAAGTGGATCCCGCTCAAAATCAGCGCCATCGGAACGCCGGCAACTATGGGAGTTACCGCATGTGCGTGGCCTGGATCGCGTCCCCCCGACGTTGTCGTCGAGTTCGCCGTCAACTCAAAGACTGATACTTCCTACATCAAGGTGGGCGCACCGTTCCGGAATTTCCGCCGCGTGGAGTACACCGAGTATCAGCTGAGCGACCGCTGGTGGCTGGGACGAAAAGTCGGTGCTGCGACTTCGTACGAACAGCTCACAGGCCCCTTGGTGGGGCCTCCCAATGGGCTCGGCTTTGCGTACTACGACAGCCTCGGAGCTGTGACGACCGATCCGTCCGCCGTGGGCAGCGTCGCGTTCACGCTTCGGACCGAGAGCTTCAAGAACACATACGTGGGGAATACTTACGTCTACCAGCGCGACTCCTTGACCACGAAAGTGGTTCTCCGCCGCTGAGAGCCTTCAGAATGACGCCGACGAAATCAGACATAGAGGTCCGTATGAACGAGGGCAACCGGAGCGGCATGTTGTCGTCAAACCGAAAAGGCTTTGTGCTTCCTTCGGTGATCTTCGCCATCACGATCATGAGCGTGATCGTTGTCGTCGCGCTCAACACCGCGTCCGACGAGCGTCGCGCGTCTCGAGCGACGCGAGAATCCACGCTCGCCATGTACGCAGCCGAGGCGGGGCTCCGGCAGACTTATGGCGCGTGGCCAAGCGGGGGGGTCAAGGCTCTGAATCCTGGTGACAGCCTCGATCTAGGCTGGCAAGGTCTCCCCAACATGGCCGCTTACCGAACCGTGATTCATCGTGTCGACAATGGCGGACTCCAGGAATACAACGTGGTCGTCCAGGGGAGACGCACGGATCCCACCGCCGGAATCATTACCGTAGTCGGGGCAGTCGGAGGCGTTCCCATTTTCAAATACGCCGTGTATGCGGAGACCATCGTCGATCTGAGTGGGGACGGGATCGTCGACGGCTTCGACTCTGACGTGGGGCCTTACGTGGCTGCGACGGCGGACAGCACCGGAAATGTCTGGGCGAACGGTGACATGTACATCACCAAGACGACCGTGCAAGGGGATGCGACCGCGGTCGGCGCTATCACGTACGGACAGAACGCTGCTGTGACGGGGACCGCGACCGTTGGTGCGACCGCTGTCACGCCCATGGACATAATTCCTTGTCCGATGACGGGGTTCACGGCTTTGGCGGAGGTGCCGAGCGGACCCGGTATCAGCTACAGCACTACCACGGGCGTTCTGACTCTCTCCAGCGGAGCGACGCTCACGCTGGCCGACAGCTCATATTTCTTTAGCTCCATCGTGCTGACCGGTAATTCGAAGCTCACCGTGCCGGGAAATCCGCATGTGAACGTGTACTTGCTGGATTCTCTCGATGCCACCGGGGGAACTCTTACCAACAGTGGCGGCACGGCAGCGGCCCTCTCCTTTACATCCTGCGGGACGTCCGCCACGCCGGCATACTGGGCTCTTACCGGCGGAACCCAGGCATATTACTCCGTGTACGCGCCAAATCACGTTGTCTACGCGACTGGAAGTTCGGACTTCTACGGTGCCGTAGTGGCCTCGGTCTACTACGCTACGGGAGGCGCTAAATTCCACTACGATGCCGCGCTCGCACGACAACCCTCGAACAAGCTGGAAGTGCAACGAGGGTCGTGGGCCCAACTCCCCGGCAGTTAGAGAACGACAACTCCGCGCCGCGTATAAGTAGGCGCGGCTCCCGAAACCCGAGACTCGCGCGGTCACGCCCGTCTTGCGGCGAACTCAGTCCGAAACCATTCTCGTCCACCCCCGTTCTCCCACGAGAAATGCAATGACCAATGCAAGCAGCGTGGAAACCAAGTGGTGGAAGAAATCAGCTCTGTCATATCTGGTGTGGTGGAGAATTGAGCCGGCTGAGATGGGAAAGCACCGGGCGACCTGACCCCATTCTGCGAAATGTTCCCCAGTGTTCATAGCAAAACCACAGTCGGCACTTGCTGACTTCTCCCTGATTTGCAACCAGGAGGTCGCAGGTTCGATCCCTGTACGCTCCACTCCAAGAATTCCCACCGCAGTTACGTCGCGCGCTGCTCCACCGACATACTCACGAGATCGGAAGGTCGTCGAAGCTTATGATGGCGTCGCTAGGGCCCTGAAGCGGGGCGTGGTCGAGAGCGCTCTCCGCACGGTGAACGAGCTCGGCGACATTGACTTTCGCCGTCGAAAGATCCGACACCGCCGAGTATCCCGCGCGCAGCCGGACCACGTTGGTGATTGACTTATTCTTCGACGCCTTGTCGAGCTCGCGCTGAAGTCGCGCGACAAGGAGCCGAGCGCCGGCGGCGTCGGTATCGGGCGCAAGAATGGCGATCCGCGCGTCGCCAACGTGTCCGACGACGTCAGACTGTCGGCTCTGTTCCCGGAACACGTGCGCGAGGTCTGCGAACGCGGCAGGGCTTTCCTTCCATAACATGCTCGACCCCACTTCGCGATCCTGGACCTGCGGAGCGACCGCCACGCAGGCAAAAGCCTCGTGTTTTCTGAGCGCGCCCGCCCCGAGCTTTCCAGCCAGCTGCCGCAGGCCAAAGGCGGTGTAGAGGCCGGTGGTAGCGTTGACGAAATCCTCGGAGCGTGCCAGCACGAGCTCGCGGCGCGCCAGAAGGAATGTTTCGAGCTTGATGAACACCGGCTCGATATCGACTGGATGACTCCAGTATTCCCACGCGCCGGCGCGGAAGGCGGCCATTCGCGCTCGCGGATCGATCGGAGTCGGAGACGTGATGACGACAGGAATGGCGTGATCGAATTGTGCGCCGTCTCGAATTGCGCGGCAGACGTCGAGGGCGTTGACGTCTTCGAGAGATTCGTCCAGTACGAGGAGGTCGTGATTGGCGAGCCTCGCCAGCTCCATCGTTTGGGCGCCCGAGCGGGTGTGGGCGACGACGTAGTCGTGCTGCCGAAAGACGCTTTCCAACGCTCTACTCATCCACTCATCACCGCAGGCGATGAGGGCAAGTGGCGGCCGGTCCAGTGGCAATTGCATGGAGCCTCCTCTTCGGTAGCTCGACTGACCTGGCGCGATGAATCGCGCT
>DHJO01000192.1:45189-49200 GCA_002404375.1 Gemmatimonadales bacterium UBA4718
AACAGCTCGCCAGGGTGCGTTATAGATCTATTGGGAGACGACCCAGCCGGGCCGTAGGTACACGGTTCTTCCGTCGCTCCCGCTGCCAATCCCCCAACGCTGGGGCGGGCACGTAAATTAGCCACCGCAATGGCCCCCAAGCGACTCGCAGCTTTCGTCAAACAGCCCAGGGCGGAGCAATGGCTCCTCGTTGTCTACGTCGCTGCCGCACTCGTGGTCACGGTTCAGCGCGGCGTGTTCCGCTTCGCGAACGACTTCGCGATTTTCCGGGCGTCGTTCTGGAACCTGATCGCGGGGCGGGATCTTTACTTGCTCCGGCTCGATCAAGCCGACGACCTTTTCAAGTATTCGCCCTCCTTTGCGCTGCTTTTCGGTCCATTTGCGGTGCTGCCGTTTGCCGCCGGACTTTTTTTGTGGAACGTCGTCAACGCACTCGCACTTTTCTTTGCGCTGAGACTACTGCTTCTGCCGGAGAAGGCTCTCGTCGCGCAGGCGCTGGTCTTTCTTCCCATGCTTCGCTCTATGCAGTCATCGCAGAGCAACGCGCTCGTCGCTGCGCTGATCATCTTCGCGTTTGTCTGCTATGAGCGCGGGTGGCTATGGCGGGCGGGCATCGCCGTTGGGCTTGGGGCTATCACGAAGATATTTCCGCTGGCCGCGCTCATGTTCCCGTTGCCTCGACCCGATCGGGTGCGGGCGGTACTGATTTCCGTGCTCACGACAGTCGTTTTGCTCGCGCTGCCTTTGTTGGTGGTGTCACCGCACACTCTTATCGCTCAGTATCTGTCATGGAGCGCTCTCGAGAAAACCGAAACCAGTCAGCTCGGCTCGAGCGTCATGGGACTGTTTCGCGACGCAGGGTTGGCCTGGCCAGCGTGGCCGATTCAATTGGTTGGATGCGCGATCGTTCTCGGTGTCCTGATCGCCAGATTGCGAGATTGGGACGATCGACAGGTGCGGCTTCAGTTCCTCGGATTCGTGATGGTCTTTTGCGTTGTATTCAACCACCGCGCGGAGCGGCAGTCAGCCGTCATCGCGATATCCGGAATGGTGATCTGGTATCTGGCGTCGCCTCGTGCGGCGTGGCGAACGTCATTGTTCGTGATTGTTTACGCGCTAGTATCGCTAAGCGGCGCAGGCTTCATCCCGGGCTCCATCAAGCGCGTGCTGGTGCATCAAGTGCGCTTTCCAATCCCGCTGACAGTTTTATGGCTAGCGATGCTGGGCCAGCTCGCCGTTGCTCGCAACGCGATGCGCGCGATTGTCAAAGCTGGCTAACTCGATTTCGCAATGCAGAAGGAGGTCGCGCAACTCCTTAGAGCAGAGAACTCGCAACTCTTCCTCTCGCTGCCACGTGTAGCCGTCGCGCTCGGCGAGCTCCGCGTCTGTGTAGCCGGGGTGGGTCATTAGCTCCGTAGTCCCGGCCGGGAGCCTCGGGATCAACGCGAACAATCGTGCAGAAAAAGAAATGCCGCCCTGCAGCGACAGCCCGAAGAAATGCACTGAAGCGTCGTTTTTCGCTCGCCGACGCGATATTTGCGCAGACATCAGCAGGCCTGTCTTCTTCAGTGTTGCCTTCCAGTCCCGCGGGTTCGCCCACAGCGGCTCGGTTGGAACGCGCACGTTCGAAACACCTTTGGAAGCAGAGGCCGCGAGCACCGCAGGCCACAGCGCTGGATGCGCGTGGATGTGCCTGTGGCTGTCCAGATGCGTAGGGGGAATGCGGGCTTCGATCATTCGATCAAGTTGCGCCGCGCACTCGCGTTCCACCTCTGAGGGATCCACCCGGCCGATACTGGCACGAGCAACCAGCAGGGGCAGGGAATAGAACTGGCCCGTCTTGCGCCGAGTGAGGGAAGGCGCCGCCGTAAGCGGCTTACCGGTGGTGAGATTGAGGTGAAGACCGAGCGAGAGGGAAGGACAGGATCGCGCCCGCGCGACAGCATCATCGAACGCCGGCAAATTCACCATCATAGAAGCGGATGTGACTGCGCCCGTCTCTGCCGCTTCGATTATTCCGGTATTTACGCCGCGTGAGAACCCGTAGTCGTCGGCGTTTATGATGAGCCGCCTGGAACTAGGCGTAGATCCCACGCGCACCATTTCTGCGGACGCGGATCAGGTCCATCAGCATCTCGGCTCCGTGCTTGGCGAAGGAGATCGTGCTCGGCTCGTCACTATAATGAAAGTCAACCGGAACCTGCTCGATCTTGAGGTGGTGCGATCGGGCAATGAACAGACATTCGAGGTCGAATCCGAAACCACAAAGCGTCTGACGAGAGAAGATCGTCTCCGCGGCGCGCGCAGTGAACCCTTTGAGCCCCGCCTGGGTGTCGAGAATGCCTGGAAGAAGGACCATTTGCGCGAGCCTGTTGAACAAGCGGCTCATGAGGTGTCGGGTATAGAGATAGTGGAAAAAAGTCGGACTCATTATGTAACGTGATTCCGGCAAAACCCGGCACGCGATGACGACATCGTTCCCCGACTCCAACCTGCGCAGCAGCTTGGTGATCTCACAGCTCGGATAGGCGAGGTCGGAGTCGACGAAAATCCTGAACGCTCCGGTCGCGTTGAGCATTCCCCGCGTGACCGCATGGCCTTTTCCGCGATTCCGCTCATTCGTGAAGACCACCGTCCGCTCGTTGTTGCAGGCGAACTCCTCGACGATATTGGCGCTCGACTGCTCGCTACAGTCATCGACAATGACTATCTCGGTGGTGTAGTCGAGGCCCGCCCGAAACTCCCGCAGATGCTCGAGTGTAGCGCGGAGCTGATCCCCGCCGTTCCAGGTGGGAATGACTATCGAGACGTACGGTTTGGCCGGGCTCGGCGCCACCGGCCGGAGGCGGGGCTCAAAATGACTCTCAACATAGGCCATAGGTTGTGGGTAAAAACGCGCTTTTTGCGCGGCGGCGCAAGCCTGAGGAGGTGTTCCGACTCTTGGGGTGGAGGAACGCTATTTAGGGGATTGCACCGTGCGCCGGGCTACGAACAGAACATCGGAAAAGATTGGTGACCCACATGGCTCCGAGCGCACATCAAAACCCGCTGTCTCGAGCAAACTGGTCCAACCGGTAACGCTCCTGAACTCCAGGTGGGTCCGCGCTGATTGTGTGAAGCCGATTCTGGTAGCCACGTTTTCGTAGAACCGATTCCAGACTGCGGCCACTCCACCTTCGGAGTCGATCTCTCGGACGGCCAGGATCCCTCCCGGCTCGAGCACCCGAGCCGCTTCATGGAGAAGCGCTGCCTGGCTGGCTGGAGCGAGGTAGTGAAGGATATCGATCATCGCAATGCCGGACAGAGATCCGGAGGCGAACGTCGCAAGCGCTTTCTCGAGATCTCCCACTTCGAATCTCGGCTTGCAAAGACTCGCGTGCCGCGCGGCGGCGCGTTCGGCCAGTCGAACCCGTGCCTGATCGTGATCGATCCCGATGATCTCGCGCTTGTCCGAGCCCATCGACAACGCAAGCGAAAGGAGCCCGTGACCGGAGCCCAGATCCAGGACCCGGCCCGCAGTGGGCAGCACCGCGGCGATCTCGCGATACGGAGTCAACTTCCAGCGCAGCCGGATGAACCAGCGGGTCGAGAGCGGAGTCCCAGAAAAGAGGAAACCGATCCTCGTGGTATTTGCTGAGTGAGTTCTCACACAGTATGGTTAGCGGTTCACAAAACGTGTATGTGCCGTTCCGGACAGCTACTTGCGCAGGACCCAGAAGGTGGCACATGAGTGAAAGCCAATTCAAGGAGCCGGTCCCTCTGCATGACTGCCGTAACCGACGCACCTGATCCGGTAACCATTCTTCTGGTGGATGACGAACAGTCTGTCCGCGCCATCGTCGTGAAGATCCTTCGGAGAGCGAAGTACAATGTGATCGAGGCGGAGAACGGCGAAGCCGCGGTCCAGATCGCAAAGGCGCACCCCGGCAAAATCGATGTCGTCCTCACCGATATGTACATGCCGGGCTTGCGTGGGCCGGAAGTAGTTCAGGCGATAGCTCCGATCCGGCC
>DHJO01000202.1:0-281 GCA_002404375.1 Gemmatimonadales bacterium UBA4718
GAACACGCACATCCGTAACGAGAGGGCTGGTCAGCCGGCTCGCCACGATTCCAACCGCGCGCTCGACCGATTCCTCCGGCCGCACGAAACTGGCCGTGCCTCGGCCCTCGATCGCCAGCTGCTCGATGAGAGACACATTGAGATCAGCTCCGACGCCAAAGGTGAAGAGTCGGCGCGACCCACGTTGTTTTGCGACATTCGATGCAATCACGGACGCATCGCGCTCTCCCACCGTGGGCTGTCCATCCGTAAGAAAGAGTATGATCGGCAGCCGTCCGGGT
>DHJO01000202.1:385-1495 GCA_002404375.1 Gemmatimonadales bacterium UBA4718
CGAAACGTCCGTACATCGCTCGAGAAGTCGATCAGCCTGAATCGATCCATCGGCGATAGCGAGCGCAGGATCTGCTTCCCGGCTGCACGCGCCTGCTCGATTTTCTGGCCGGACATCGAGCCGGAGACGTCGATGACAAAAGTCAGGTCTCGCGGAACGGGGCGAGGACGGACCGACGGCGGCGACAGCGTGATGAGCGCAAATCCATCACCGTTGCCGGGCGCATTCGCCAGCAGCGAGATCGCCGCGCTTGTCGAGCGGCGAATTGGGATCAGGATCGTTACTTCGCCCGTCGCATCCCGAACTTCGACTCTGCGCATCGAACTGCGAACGTTCGAGACAAAGGAACGATCTTCCGAGTCTTCTCCGTCTCTGACGTATCCACCCTCGTAGAGTGAGTGCGTCGGAGAGTATGCCCTTCCGTACATCGGCTCGTCGGGATACGTGAGCACAAAGGACGTCCTTCCCTCAGGCTGTTGATTCAGCCCGTGCTGAGTGGTCTGCATCCCGCGGAAGTAATCGACTCTCAGCGCATCTCCTTCGCGGTCGGCTACAGTCTGAAACCGCACTACCACCTTTTTCTGCTCGCCTGGCGCGATTGGAAAGATTCTCGCGCGAAGCAGTCCATATCCCATCCACTCGAGAAGGGCGGGATCACGCTGACGTCGGACGATCTCTTCGTAGATCTGACGGGCCTGGTTCGCATTCATCGTTTCGCCGGCGACCATCTCTCCATTGATGGAGAGCTTGAGGTCCTGGAACGCGGCGCCCTTCGGCAGCGGAAACATGAAGTCGGCTTCCCCAACTCTGTTTCCACGGTTTGTGAACGTCTCAGTGACTTCGTACCGTAGCACGCGATCAACGAGCTCGACACGCACGTCGCTGTTCTGCCGGACGACATACGGAGATTGAATCTGGCATACCGGTCTCTGACACGGCACACCGGGTCGGCAGAGCGGGACGGGGCATGGCCATCTGGGTGGCCCCTCTACGATCTGGGCGGAAACGAGCTTCGGAATGCTGAGAGCGGCCAACAATAGAAGTGAGCGCATGAGACACCAGTAGAAAGGGGTTCTACTGTGGGACGTGTGTCGGAGCTTCACTTACACA
>DHJO01000202.1:1594-2265 GCA_002404375.1 Gemmatimonadales bacterium UBA4718
TAACTGACCTTTGGTTTCCTTTTCCGCCTCTTTTGAAGAGGGCGCCGCTCATCCACTCTGACCTCGAGTAGTCTGTGGTCTGCTCGAACCATCGTATCCTCGAAGTTCTCGCCGTTCTTGCGTGCTGCCCATCCCATCGAGAACGGCACCGGTGCCGACGTCGCCGCCGCCATGCGCAGTCTGGCGGCTACGTGATCGGTCTGGTCCAGGTCGGAGTCGCAGAGTACGACCAGGAACTCATCGCCCCCGACTCGTACCACTGCTTCCTCCGCGCGAACGTGGCGCATGAGGAACCGGGCCATCTTCACCAGCACGCTGTCGCCCTCGGCGTGACCATTCCTGTCGTTGTACTGCTTGAAGTGATCGATGTCGAGATAGATGCAGCCCCACTCTCCCTTTGGCTGTGCTTCGCACTGCCGCGTCACTGTATTCAGATAACGACGGTTGTAGCAACCAGTCAGCGGATCGCGGATGCTCAGCTCGAGGAGCTGGGTCTGTAGCTCCTTTCGCTGGGTGATGTCGACAAGAATACCGTGACAGTATTTCTCCCTGGTCTTCGGATCGACAGAGAGAAATGCGCTGTCGACGACCGTCCTCACCTCTCCATCGCGACGCGTGAGCTGAAACTCGATATCGCGAACCGAGCCATCTCGCTCGAGCAGTGCCATCTC
>DHJO01000202.1:2439-3511 GCA_002404375.1 Gemmatimonadales bacterium UBA4718
TTTGTTTTTGGCTTTCTGGTTTGCTGGGGGCGGATCACATCAGTGCCTCAGCGAACGGCATATCCGTTGCTTCAATGGGAGGGTAACTATTGGAGATATTATGCCATCCAGACGAGAGCAGGAACAAGGTGCCGCATCCCCTACAAAGCAAGGCCAGTGGGGAGCCCCCCGTACGAGCACCGATCAGCGCGAGATCCCCAAGAGAAGCTAAGCAAGAATCGATTCGATGAGCTTCTGCACTGCCGGTATTCACCACGTCACCGGTATCGCGAGCGATCCCCAGCGGAATCTCGATTTCTACGCCGGTATCCTCGGCCTCCGCCTCGTCAAGCGTACCGTAAACTTCGATGACCCGACCACTTATCACTTCTACTTCGGTGATGAGCAGGGGAATCCGGAGAGCATTCTTACTTTCTTTCCCTGGCCGGATGCGCGACGGGGACGACAGGGCGGAGGCCAGGTAGCCGTTACCTCGTTCGCGATACTCCCCAGCTCCGTTGGTTTCTGGATAGAACGGCTGATAAGGAAACAGGTCGAATTCGCGCAGCCGACAGCCCGCTATGAGGATGAGCGTGTCATCGCATTCAAGGACTACGACGGATTCATGGGCGAGCTCGTCGCGCATCCAGCTGCCGATGCGCGCACAGGGTGGGCAGGCGCGGGGATCCCTCCCGAACACGCTATTCGCGGCATTTATTCGGTCACTCTCTGGCTCGATGCCAACGAGCTGACCGGTCAGCTCCTCACGAACACTCTCGGGTTCAAGCTGGTACGTGAGCAAGGTAGCATTTTCCGGTACGCGGCTGGCGACGGTGGCCCAGGATCCATCGTTGATCTTCGTTGCGTGCCTGGCATCTGGCCCGGAGTAATGGGAGCAGGTACGGTACACCACGTGGCTTTTCGCGCATCTGATGAAGCGGAGCAAATGCGGCTTCGCACCGAGCTCACATCGCTCGGCTACAACGTCACGCCGCAACTCGATCGTGATTACTTCAAATCGATTTATTTCCGAGAGCCTGGTGGTGTGCTCTTCGAAGTCGCTACGGATGGTCCCGGATTCGCGGTCGATGAG
>DHJO01000165.1 GCA_002404375.1 Gemmatimonadales bacterium UBA4718
GCACCGAGCACATGTTCTTCGGTCCCGGACGGATCGAGGCGGTGCGCGAAATGATCCTGGCCGACGACGAGAAATCGCGCCGCACCGCACTCGCCAAGCTGCTGCCGATGCAGCGCACCGACTTCGAGGGAATTTTCGAGGCGATGGATGGCTTGCCGGTGACGATCCGTCTGCTCGCCCCGCCGCTGCACGAGTTTCTTCCGCATGGCGGGGAGGAGAGCAAGCTGCTCGCACGCACCCTGGACATTCCGCGCGCGGACTTGAACCGCATCATTGAGTCGCTGCGCGAAACAAATCCGATGTTGGGGCACCGCGGGTGCCGGCTTGGAATCTCCTATCCGGAAATCACCGAGATGCAGGGCCGCGCCATTCTGGAGGCGGCGGTGCGCGCGATGCGTCGCGGGATCAGGGTAAGGCCTGAGATCATGATTCCGCTCGTGTCGACTGTGAAAGAGTTCGAGAACCAGCGGGCCGTGATCGAAGACGTGGCCGAACGCGTGCTCGGTGGTATGGGGGAGAAGATCTCATACCTGATTGGCACGATGATCGAGCTGCCGCGGGCCGCGCTCACGGCGGCTGAGATAGCGCGGTCGGCCGAGTTTTTCTCGTTCGGAACAAATGATCTTACACAGACCACCATGGGGCTGAGTCGGGATGATGCAGGCCGGTTCCTTCCTTCTTACATAGATAGAGGTATTTTTGCTGATGATCCTTTTCAGGTTCTCGACACCGAAGGGGTAGGAAGGCTCGTAAGGATAGCCGTCGAAGAGGGGCGGCGAGTTCGTCCGGACATCAAACTGGGAATCTGCGGGGAGCACGGCGGCGAGCCGCGCTCCATTGCTTTCTGTCATTCGCTGGGGCTCGATTATGTGTCATGCTCACCTTTCAGAGTACCAATCGCGCGGTTAGCCGCAGCCCATGCCGCTCTTGAAGCGTAAGCTCGGCCACGCGCGCCGCCTTGAGCTGATGCCGGCAGGATCGCTGCCCATGGCGGGCGTGCGCGCTGCGCGCCCGCTCAGAATCGCGCTCGTCACCGAGTACTACTACCCACACCTGGGTGGCATCTGCGAGCACGTCCACTTCTTCGCGCGCGAAGCGCGGCGACACGGACATCAGGTGGACATTATCACGTCCAACATGCCCGGTACCCGCTACGAGCCGCACGTCATTCGCATTGGGAAGAGCCAGCCCATTTACGCCAACGGATCGCAGGCGCGATTTACGTGGGGATTCGAGCTCCGGAAAGATCTGAAGCGCGTGTTCAGCCTTGGCCAGTACGATATCATTCACGTGCATTCGCCGCTGAGCCCGGTTCTGCCGGTGCTTGCAATAGAAGAAGCCAACTGCCCGGTCGTCGGCACTTTTCACACTTATTTCGATCGCTCGATCGGCTACGCCATCGGCAGGCGATACTTCCAGAAGCGACTCGATCAGCTTCACGCGGCGATTGCCGTCTCGCATTCCACGACGATCGCGCTCAATCGATACTTCGAAGCAAATTGGACGATCGTCCCGAATGGAATCGATACCGACGTCTTCAACCCGCGCGTTCCCCGCCCCGCTGCTCTCCGCACCGACGTTCCCGTCATTCTCTTCCTCGGAAGATTCGACCCGCGAAACGGCCTCACCACCCTCATAGAATCCTTCAAGAAAGTCCGCGGCAGGAACCGTGAGGCTCAACTCGTCGTCGTGGGCGATGGCCCGCTTCGCAAGCACTACTATCGCGCCGCCGGCGGCGATCCGGACATCACCTTCGTCGGCTCAGTGCTCGGCGAACGGCCCAGCTACTACGCCCATAGCGCAATGTACGCCTGCCCGACGACCAAGGCATCGTTCGGAATCACGCTTCTTGAATCGATGGCGTGCGAGACGCCGGTCGTGTGCTCGGACATCTATGGCTTCCGCGACGTGGTCAAACACGAGCGCGAGGCACTAATGGTGCAAAGTGGAAACATTGATGATCTCTCCGATGCACTGGTGAGGCTTCTGGACGACGAGACGCTTCGTGCACGGCTCGGAAAGCGCGGCCGTCAGGAGGCGGAGCAATACTCCTGGGCCAACGTAACCGAGACTGTGCTCGACATCTACACGGCTGTGCTGCGCCGGAATACACACGAATGATCGCGTTTGCCGCACTTGGATTTTCGGTAATCGGCGGAATCGGCGGAGTCGCGCACGGCGCGTTCCACCGCAACAGCCCGATTTTTGGCCGCGCGTTGGGGAAAATCGACAGCGACCGTAAGGTCGTCGCGCTCACCTTCGATGACGGCCCCAACCCGGACGCCACCCCCCGCATCCTCGATACTCTCGCCGAGAAGGGCGTCCGCGCGACCTTCTTCATTCTGGGCAGTCACGCCGAGCGGTGGCCTGAGCTGGTGAGGAGGATCTCGCACGAGGGCCACCAGATCGGCAATCACGGCTATTTCCACCGGAAACTACACTTCAAGAGTCCGTTCTACGTGAGCCGCGACATCCGGCTCGGCCTTCGCGCGATCAAACGCGCTGGTGCACCCGCGCCGAGGTACTTTCGCGCCCCGCACGGATTTCGTAGCCCGTGGACAAGCTCCATCGCCAACTCCTACGGAGAGCGCACCGTCGGCTGGTCACTCGGCGTCTGGGATAGCGATCGGCCCGGCGTCGAGGAGATCGTGAAGCGCACACTCGAGGGTGTTTCGCCCGGATCGATTGTCCTGTTGCACGACGGGGACGGATACAATCCCGATGGCGACAGGATGCAAACCGCTGCTGCGCTGCCCCACATCATCGACAGGCTCAAAAGCCAGGGCTACGAGTTCGCGACTCTGCCGACTGAATGAGCCCTGCGCTGAAGAAGGGGATTCGCTGGGCGATTTCCGCCGCGATCCTCGTCTTCCTCATTCTTTTCGCCCGCACGATCAATTGGCACGACGCGTGGAGCTCGATGCGGCACGCGTCTCTTCCGCTTCTGGCAGCCGCGATTGGTGTAAATATCCTCTCCGTGCTGATCAAGGGCGTGCGTTGGTGGCTCTTCCTTCGCCCGATCGGCATCAAGTCGCTCCCCCTCGCCATCCGCGCGACGGTGGCGGGCGCCGGTCTCAACAACGTTCTGGTTGCCAGCGGAGGAGATGCAGCGCGCGTGGTGTTCGTGTCGCGAGTGAGCGGCGTTTCCAGCTCCACCGTGCTCGCGTCGATGGCTCTGGAAAAACTCTTCGATCCGATCGGGTTTGTGATGCTCCTGGTGTTCGGAGTCATCGCCTTTCAGCTTCCGCCGCAGTTCGAGCGGTGGAAGGTGCCGGCGGAGATTCTGCTCGTAGTCATAGTCCTGTTGCTGATATTCTTCGTGTACGCGACCAGGCATATCAAGCCGGAGCACGTACCGGAACGCCGAGCGAAACCGCGGACTGTGTGGGGAAGGATTCGCGCGTATTTCGTCAGCTTCGGCCAGACGGCCGGACGTCTCGCAACCGGACCTCGGTTCCTCGCTGCGATGCTACTGTCTCTCGCAGCGTGGGCGTGTCAGCTCTGGACGTTCCAGCTGGCCGCTGCGGCGGCCCATGTCTCGATCCCGCTCGCGGGAAGTCTCGCGTGTCTGCTCGGCATCAACGTCGGGCTGATCATCCGCGCTACTCCCGGCAATGTGGGATTCTTCCAGTTCGTCTATGCGTTGATGGCGGAGCAGTTCGGCGTTTCACGCAATGACGCGATTGCCGTGTCTCTGCTGATCCAAACGATCCAGATTCTTCCCCTTACGCTGTTTGGTATCGCGCTCGCGCCGGAGTTCATATTCCGCGGCGGGAAGAAGGACAAGGAGACCGAGGCGATCGCGAAGAAAATCGAGAAGGAGAAAGAGCTGCACGTCGGTCCGCTGTCGACCGCGGAAGAGGTTCTGCAGCGCGCGGCCAAGGCCGGAGTCGCCCCACCGCCCAAGAAATCCTAGCGGCTGGCGACCCGTGGTTCGCGGCCGCGCTTCAGAAACGCGATGAACTCCGCTGGATTTCGACTGAGGCCACTGAACGTTGCGCGGACTTTCCCATCAGGGGCCATCACCGCGTAGAGCGGAAGCGCCACGGTGCCGAAAGTTTTCTCCTGAAACGCCTGCTGACGCTCGTAGAGCTCGCCGTCACCATCGGTATAGAGCCGGGAGAGGACGAACTGTCCCAGCTCCGCGGCGACGTCCGGACGGCTGAAGATGTTCGCCTCCATCCACCGGCAGTTGGTGCAGGTGTATCCGGTGAAATCGACGAACACCAGCTTCCCTGAAGATCGCGCAGCGTTTAGCGCGCCCTGGTAGTCGTTGAGCATCCAGGCGGATGATTCGCCGCCGGAGGATGCGATCGCAGGCGTACCAGCTGCCGGAGGGAGGAACGCTTCGATCTGCGGCAGGGATCTCCCATTCAATCCGGACGCAAGCCAGGCCGCCAGGAGGAGCGAAAGGCCGACGGGCGCAAGTTCGCCCAGACGCCAGTCCTGTCGCTGGACGCGTTGAGGAATATTGCGACCGAGGTACAAGGCTCCGGCGATTGCCAGAGTAGACCATGAGAGCAATACCACATTTCGAGTGAAGATTCCCCAGCCGAGCACCATGTCGGTGTTCGAGACGAACTTGATCGCTGCTCCAATCTCTAGCAGACCAATCAGGACGCGAAGTGTTTGCATCCAGGCGCCGGCGCGTGGAAGCCTCGATACCGAGCGCGGCACGAGCGCCAGCAGCACGAACGGCAGCGCGAAGGCTGTCGAGTAAACGATCATCCCGACAACCGGTGTTGCCCACGATCCGCGAGACGCGAGGACGAGCAGCGTCCCGACGAATGGGGCCGTGCAAGTGACCGATGTCAGCGTGAACGTGGCACCCATGATGAGGGCGCCGAGGGAGCTGCCCGGCGCCGCGTCACGCGAGACGCGGTCGGCAACATTCGCAAGTTGCCAGGGTACGGGAGTCGCGAGCCATCCGAACAGGTTTGCCGCGAAAACCAGAAACAGCGCGGCAAGAATGAGATTCACCCACGGATCTGATGCAAATCGATTGAGACCGGCGGCACCAAAGATCGCTGCCAGCGAAAGTCCGAGCACAGTAAACGTCGCGACGATGCCAAGCCCGAACAGAAACGGGCGTCGCAGGCTTAACGAGCGGTCGCCGTTCGGCGCCGCGAAATAGGCGATGGTTACAGGCACCATCGGGAAGACGCATGGCGTGAGCAACGAGAGGAGGCCTGTAGTCGCCGCCAGCCAGAGAAATCCGACGCTCATCTTCTATCCGCGATCAGGAGAACCACCGCGAGCTTCTCCGTGCGTGGCGGAAGACACAGCGTCTCGCTGCACACCTGATATCGCACGCCGACGTGGAACTTCCGGAAGCCCGCGGGGGCGCGGCCAGGAACACCAACCGGAATCGTGAAGCGCGGGTTGCCGGAGTAGAGCTCCGTCTCTATGCCAAAATTCTTGTCGAAGACGCGCTCCGGTTGGGGCGCTTT
>DHJO01000046.1:0-374 GCA_002404375.1 Gemmatimonadales bacterium UBA4718
CCGTGTTTCTTCGGCGGATTCTTGTCGCGCTTCGTCTGCAGACTTTCGAGCGCTGCTATTAGCACGGGCCGCGTGTCGCGCGGATCGATGATGTCGTCGAGGTAACCGCGACCCGCGGCAATGTAGGGATGCGCAAACATCTCGCGATACTCCTCGATCTTGGCCTCTGTGGCCGCCGTCTCATCCCTGCTCTCGGAGATCTCCTTTCGAAACAGGATCTCGACAGCTCCCTTCGGACCCATGACCGCGATTTCGGCGGTTGGCCAGGCGACGTTGAAGTCGCCTCGAATGTGTTTGGAGCTCATGACGTCGTACGCGCCGCCATAGGCCTTTCGCGTGATGACGGTGAGTTTGGGCACCGTCGCCTCGCAGTA
>DHJO01000046.1:428-12118 GCA_002404375.1 Gemmatimonadales bacterium UBA4718
AGGTCACCAGCGGGATGTTGAATGCGTCGCAGAATCGGATAAAGCGAGCCGCCTTCAGCGATGCGCTGATGTCCAGCACCCCCGCCAGCACGGCGGGTTGATTGGCCACGACGCCGATGCTGAATCCGCCGAGGTGCGCGAACCCACAGATGATGTTCCCGGCGTACTCCCGGTGCACTTCATAGAACTCCGTATCATCCACGACGCGCTTGATGACCTCGTGCATGTCGTACGGCTTGTTCGCATTGTCCGGAACGATGTCGAGCAGAGATTCGTCCCGCCTTTCCCGTGAATCGGTCCCCGGACCGCGAGGAGGGTCGCCGATGTTGTTGGAGGGAATGAAACGGAAGAGATCGCGGATGTGCTGGAGACACTCCGGCTCGGAATCGCAGGCAAAATGGGCCACGCCGGACGTCGCCGAGTGCGTGTCTGCACCGCCCAGCTCTTCCATCGTCACGTCCTCGTGCGTCACGGTCTTCACGACGTTCGGACCGGTGACAAACATGTAGGACGTGCCGCGCACCATGTAGATGAAATCCGTGATTGCGGGCGAGTACACCGCGCCGCCCGCGCACGGTCCGAGGATCGCCGAGATCTGTGGCACCACCCCCGAGGCCAGCGTATTGCGCAGAAATATCTCCGCATAGCCGCCGAGCGAAACGACCCCCTCCTGGATCCGTGCTCCCCCGGAATCATTGAGTCCAATTACGGGCGCGCCGTTTCTCATTGCCAGATCCATGATCTTTACGATCTTTTCGGCGAACGACTCGGAGAGCGATCCGCCAAACACCGTGAAATCCTGCGAGAATACATAGACCAGACGGCCATCGATCTTCCCGTGACCGGTGACGACGCCATCGCCATAGAACTTTTGCGCCTCAAGACCGAAATCGGTCGAGCGGTGGACAACAAAGCGGTCCAGCTCAACGAAGGAGCCCTCGTCCAGGAGGAGCTCGAGGCGCTCGCGCGCCGAGAGCTTTCCTTTCTCGTGCTGAGCCTTGAGGCGCGCCTCGCCGCCGCCCTGTTCGGACTCCGCGCGGCGGCGCCCCAGAAGGTCGAGCTTCTCTCGCATCGTCATAAGAGCGAAAAGCTAACGCTCAGTGGAATGAGCATCTAGCGCAGCCGTCCGGGAATCGACAGCGCTCCGGGTGATTCACGAAAACTCTGGCGGCCATTCAGGGGATGCCTCACCTTAGCCTGGGGCCTGGCACAATGGACAACGGGAGGCACACATGTCACTCAAGGGAAAGCACGCGCTCATCACGGGTAGCTCACGCGGCATAGGCAGGGGGATCGCGCTCAAGCTCGCGGAGAACGGCGTCAAGGTAGCGATTCACTATGTGCACAACGAAGCAGCGGCGAAGGACACCCTGGAAAAAGTCAGGAAGCGCGGGAGTGACGGATTTATTGTTCAGGCCGACGTGACGAAGCCCGAAGACATCAAGGCGATGTTCCGAAAGGTGGCGGACGAATTCGGCGAGCTCGATATCTTCGTCAGCAATGCGCGACCGGAGGCGGAGGCGTTCTTCCAGCCGCCAATGGATATCACCCTCGAACAATGGGACACCGCCTTTGATTCCCAGGCGAAGGCGTTTCTCATCGGTGTGCGCGAGGCGACACCTCTGATGAAGAATGGCGGAAAGATTCTCGCCATCACCTACGCGGAGGGAAGCCGCACCGGCGGACTCCAACCATGGGTAGGAATGGGTTCGGCGAAAGCCGCGCTGGAATCGCTCGTTCGCTACTTTGGAGTGGCGCTTGCCAAGCGCGGGATAACGGTCAACGCGATCAGCCCCGGTTGGACCGAGGACAGCGTGCTCAATTCGCTACCCCAGCAGGTCCAGGATCTCATCACGAACTGGCACGTGCGCGGCTGGACTCCGATGGGACGACTTGGCACGCCGGCGGATGTTGCTGACGTTGTGGGCCTGTTCTGTTCTGACGATGCAGGCTGGATCACCGGACAGGTTATTTACGCCGACGGCGGCGCATCGCTGATGAATCCCGGAGTTCCAACGGAAATTCAAATTGGGTAGTCGGCGCTTGAAGGAAATCACGAGGCGATTCGAAAGCAGCAACAATCACGAGGTGCGACCCGTGAAAGTGGGTCGCACTGTTATTGTTATGAACGCTCCTGATCGGCATCAACATACCCGTCCAACTTGACACCATCACGAAAAAGATCACGCAAGCCGCGTAAGCGCGCAGGGCGTCGACCGGCCCAGCAACACACGTCGCTGCCAACGAGCCGCAACGCCTATATGGAAACGCGTCAGTGGCTGCTCGATCAGCACGGCCCCGTCTGCGCCTATTGCGAGCGGCGAGTCAGCGCGAAGGCGATCACCATGGATCACGTGACGCCGAGAAAGGGGAAGACTGCATACGACCGCCGGGACAACCTGGTGCTCGCGTGTCCGGCGTGCAACGCCCTCAAGGCCGACCAGCCATTCCTTGCTTTTCTGCTGGGTCGAAGGACTCGCGCGGCAAGTCTGCTTCGGTACGGTGGGCACTTGAGTCCGATGCTTCTCGATCTTGCCAAAGAGATTGCGGGTCCGGAGGCGGCGGCGCGCGCGGCGCGGCTCGCGGATCCGGATTACCCGTATCTCGACTAGGAGTCGGTAGGGTCCGTCTCGTTCGGGTCGCCCGACGGTGGAACCGTCGCTTGCGCCGGCTCCGTCTCGGCGCTAACCGCATAGGTCGCCTTTTCGGCTGAGGATTTCCTGTAGCGGCTCGCGGCGAAGCGCCGCTTTGCCGGCTTGAGCCTCGCTTTCAGGAAATTCAACACGTCCAGCTCGTGCTGACGCAGGGCCGGACCGCGCGGCTTGCGGGCGCTCCACTTCCGCTCCGGGAGGGGCGGAAGAACCGACCCCTCGAGGTACGCCTCGATCAGCGCGGGGTGGATGTAGTATTTCCGGCACACGCTTCTGGTATTGCCCAATCGCTTTGCCGTCAGGTCTACGGCTGCGATAATGTTTCGATCGGCTTCGCGCTTGGTCTCGGCAGGGCCCGTTTTTCGGAGCGCCTCGGCCGCGAGCATCGTTCCGGCCCAGGTACGGAAGTCCTTCGCCGAAATGTCGCGCCCGGTGATGTCCTGCAGGTATGCGTTGACGTCCTCGGCCTGGACGGTCTGTCGCTTTCCATCGTCGTCGAGATACTTGAAGAGCTCCTCTCCGCGCAGCTCCTGGCACCGCTGCACGATGCGCGCGATCCGCTTGTCGGTGACCGCGACGGCGTGCTGGATTCCGCTCTTGCCGCGAAACTCGAAACGCATCTCGGATCCGACTACGGCGACGTGCCGACGCCGGAAGGTCGTGAGGCCATAGGACTTGTTCGCCTTGGCGTATTCATCGGAGCCGATGCGAATGAGCGTGGTCTCGAGCAACCAAACGACGGTGGCCATGATCTTTTCCCGCGTGAACCCGGGCAGCTCGATGTCGCTCTCCACGCGCTCGCGGATCTTCCACAGCACGTCGCTCAGCTCGAACATGCGCTCGAACTTGGTCCCGTCGCGATGCTTCCGAAAACCAGGATGATAGCGGTACTGCTTACGGCCACGGCCGTCGCGTGCGGTGACCTGTAGATGCCCGTCCTCGTGCGGACAGATCCACACCTCAGTCCACGCGGGTGGGATCACCAGCGAGCGGAATCGTTGCAGTTGCTCGGGCGCGCGAATGATCTGGCCGTCGGGGTCGATGTACCTGAACCCCCGGCCGTGCCGCTCCCTGCGGATCCCCGGCATGGCATCGTTGACGTACCGGAGTCCCGCGGCAGCCGCGGTCTCCATATACTCGTGAGAAATTGATTGTCCCAGCTTGCCTCCTCCAACGCGCACGCTTGATGATCACGCCTCCGGCCGCGGGCCTGAGAGGCGGGGCGTCGTGTATGGACGCTAGAGGCGCGTCCCGGCAACGAGTTATGCGCTGGAAAAAACGCTCAGCTTCGCCTATAGCCACTCGACGGGACTAGACGGGCGTTTCCATGGACTGGCACCGGGCGGGATTAGGTAGCGAAACCGGTGGCGAGCCCAGTGTCCGTGCGTACTATTCGTTGAGGGGCAAACGCAGGAAAGTCAACGAAGGAGGCTGGATGAGCACCCCGCGCCACCAAGTTCGATTCCCAGGAGAATCTCCCTCCTATCGCGCCGCGCGCAACAAATTGCTCGACGCGGAAATCGAGATGCGACGAGCGGTCGAAGCCGTCGCGGCGCAGCGACGCACCCTCCCGCTCGGCGGAGAGATTCCCGAGGATTACCGCTTCCAGGAAGTTGCAGGAGCCGCCGGCAATGAGAAGCTGCGAACGGTGAGAATCTCGGAACTGTTCGCGGGAGGAATGAATTCGCTCATTATCTACAGCTTCATGTACGGGCCGGAGATGGCGCGCCCCTGTCCGTTGTGCACGTCAATCCTCGACGCGCTCGATGGCGAAGCACCTCACGTCGTGCAACGGACAAACTTGGCGATCGTAGCGAAGTCTCCAATCAAGCGGATTCGCGAGTTCGCCGCCGCGCGTGGATGGCGAAACCTGCGACTGTTATCGTCGGAGGGGACCACCTACAACCACGATTACCAGGGCGAGAATTCAGCCGGCGACCAGATGCCTGCGCTCAATGTGTTCGTACGGCGTGGTGAAAAGATCTACCATACGTACTCCACCGAGCTGCTCTTCGCCCCGTCGGAGCCCGGACAGGACGGCAGGCACGTGGACATGATCTGGCCCCTCTGGAATCTCTTCGACTTCACGCCGGAAGGTCGAGGGGAGAAGTGGATCCCCAAGCTTTCCTACTAATCCAGCACGTCGAGCTTCCTCAATGGCGGAAGCTTCCAGGCGGTGACGCCGACCACTCCGAGCGTCATGATACCTCCGAAAATCACCGATCGAACTGTCCCGAGCAGCTTTGCCGCGACTCCTGATTCGAACGAACCGATCTCGTTCGACGATCCAATGAAAATCTGATTCACGGCGGACACTCGTCCGAGCATGTGCTGCGGCGCACGCAGCGTAAGCAGAGTCGATCGGATCACAACGCTGACGTTGTCCAGCATTCCGCTAATGAGCAACAGCGCAAGCGACAGCCAGAACGAGTGCGACAGGGCGAATAGGATCCAGCACGCTCCGAATCCCCCGACACAAAGGAAAAGCGTGGGACCGGCGTTTCTCAGTCGGCGATGCAGGAGCAGCACGGATACGATTACCGCGCCGGCCGCAGGCGCGGCGCGAAGAATCCCCAACCCCTGAGGGCCGATGTGAAGAATCTCGGATGAAAAGATTGGGAGTAATGCCGGAGCGCCTCCAAACAGCACCGAGAACAAGTCGAGGACCTGAGCACCGAGCAGTTCTGGCTGTGTCAGGAGAAAACGCATCCCGATCGTGAGGTTCTCCCCAATGCTACCCTCGCCGGCGACAACAGGATGCCGCGTATACGCGATCCGCGCGAACAGACCCAGCGCTATCGCGCAAAGCACCGACTCGAAGATGTAGGCAAGCCGCGGCCCGGAGAATCCATAGATCACTCCCCCGAGAGCCGGACCGACGACCGCGGCGAACTGCCAGAGCGAAGAGCGCCACGTCACCGCGTTCGCGTATGTCTCCCGCGGCACGATATCCGCCCCGAGCGCGGTCCGCGCCGGTTGGAAGAAGCTTCTGGCGAGCCCGCTCATGCCTACGACCCCGTAAATCGGCCACACTCTCCCGGCAAGAAACAAGTCGGAGCGGAGGGTGAGGGCTAGAAGCGCAAATCCGCACAGCATCTGAACGCCAATAGCAACGAGCGATAGAGTTTTCCGGTTGTGGCGGTCGGCGACGTGCCCTGCGTAGAGGGCTGCGCCGATGAACGGGAGCGCCTCCGCGAGCCCCACGATTCCAAGAGAAAGCGGGTCTTTGGTGAGGGCGTACACCTGCCAGGCAACCACGGTCGCCTGGATTTGCGTGCCCAGCGTTACGGCGACGAGACTCGCGACGTACCAGCGAAAATTGGGATTGCGAAGTGATACGTACGGGTCGTGTCGCTCTGCCATTCCCTCGGGGACTAGATTTCAGGAAGCCGGATGATACGCACGCCTGACCCGCTGGGCAATCATCGGGTGGCGCGCTGTGGCGGATCGCATTCTATTTCTCCCTGTACACGCGAATCCGCGGGAGGATCGAGTGGCAGCCTCGGCGACAGTCAAGCCAGAGAAGGGCGAGTTTCTTCCCTATTACGGGACGTACATCGATCTCGTCGGAAGCGGTGATGTTCTCGCCACGCTCTCCACGCAAATGGCCGAGACTCAAGCGCTGCTTCGCAGCCTTCCCGCATCGGTGGCGACCTATCGGTACGCGCCCGACAAGTGGAGCGTCAACGAGGTGGTCGGACATCTCATCGACAGTGAGCGGATCTTTGCGGCACGCGCGCTCCGCTTTGCCCGAAGCGATCCCACCCCACTCCCCGGCTTCGAGCAGGACGACTACGTAAGCAATTCCAGCTTCGACCGCTATCCCCTCGGCGAGCTTGCATCAGAGCTCGGAAGCGTGCGCGAGTCGACGATTTTCCTGTTCAAGCATCTTCAGGAGGACGCGTGGATGCGACGCGGGATAGCGAACGGCGCAGAGGTATCAGTCAGGGCCCTTGCTTACATCATTGCGGGCCATGAGCTGCACCACCGGGAGATTTTGCGAGCCCGCTATTTGTAGCGGAGCCTAGGCAGACGGCGTCGCGGGCTTTGCCAAAACGGAGCGCACTGCGGCGCACAAACTCTCGGCCGTAAATGGCTTTTGCAGGAAGTCCGTTTCCGAAGTCCGTATTCCGCGCCGGAGAATTTCGTTGTCGGTATAGCCGGACATGAACAACACGCGAATGTCCGGGCTCATCTCGTGCAGCTCGTCCACCATCCCGCGTCCCCCGAGAGTCGGCATCTCGATGTCGGTTAGCACGAGGTCGATCTCCCCTACTTCCTCCGCGGCGATTCGGAGGGCCATGGCTCCGTCGGACGCCTCGAGAACGCGATACCCGGCCTGTGACAGCACCCGCTTACCCAGTTTCCGCAGCGCCTTTTCGTCATCGACCAGAAGGATCGTCTCTCTACCCGTCGGTGCCCCGTGCTTGAGGCCTGTCACTCGTCCGGCCTGCGCCTCGAGTGACTCGCGCGCGGCAATGTCTTCCTGCGACTCCTTGAGTGGCGAGCCTGGAAGAGGAACCGTGGTGACTCCGCGATCGAGACCCGTGGGCTGCGGAAGCGTGCGCCGGCTGGCCAGCAGGAGTTTCTTGGTCAGCGCTTCGGCGCGGTCTGCCGCATTGCGAATGTCCACCGCTTCGCTTGCGGGCAGCTTGGCGTGATTCAAGGTCGCTTCGATCAAGTCAGCGTTAATCCGGATGACCGTCAGCATGTTGTTCAGCTCGTGCGCCGAACGTCCGGCAAGGTCCGCAAAGTTGTGCAGCTCCTGCGTCCGGAGCGCCAGGACCTCCTCGGCGGAACCAAGCGTGCTAAGATCTTCGATGGCGAGGAGAATGGTCGCGTCGCTGGCATCGGCAGAAGGAACGAGGCGGGCGCTTAGCCAGTGTACTGCCTGACCGCCCGGTTTTCCGTCGTGTATGAGCTCGAAGTGATCGGATTGCGGGGCCCCACGCAGGACCGTCTCGAGCATTGGCCTCAGCTTCGTGTCCCAGTTTCTGCCACCCACCTCGTAAACCTTGTGCCCGACACATTCTTCGGGCGCGACTCTGAACATCGAGTAAAAGGCCTGGTTGGCCGCGCGTACAACCAGCTCTGTGTCGAGAACGAGCAGCGCTTCGTGCGGAGAGCCGGGACTGATCATGAATAGCTGGAGAGGAGGAACCCTGAGTTCAAAACGGCGGAATCGTGCCTATGTAGACGATTCCGGTATGCAATGAGTATCGAATGCGGCCAGGACGGCCTGACAGGTCTGGA
Source organism: Gemmatimonadales bacterium UBA4718 (assembly GCA_002404375.1). GTDB lineage: Bacteria > Gemmatimonadota > Gemmatimonadetes > Gemmatimonadales > Gemmatimonadaceae > UBA4720. Next base: position 8,333 of record DHJO01000046.1, read on the forward strand.
CATCACATTTTCGGGCGTGTAGAGTCATCCATGCGACCGTCGTCCCGATTCGTCCTTGCGATCCTATTTTGTGCAGCGTGTGACAGCGCCGCTCGGAATTCGCAGCGCACAGGCCAGGCTACTTCGAGCTCCCCGTCTGGAGCGGTCAGCAAAGCTGACAGTTCCGAAGCGGATGACGTCACGCTGTGGTATCAACCGGACTCCAACACTTCCTCGTGGAGTTTTGCGCCGGTCCACGACTATCTCGGCGATTCGCGCTTCACGGGGCGACACGTGCGTCACCCATCGGGGCTGCTGGTACTTTGGTTTGACACCGCCACGCGTGCGACTGAGGACACACCCGCAAGTACGGTGCACGTCGACAGTCTTGTCGTATCAGGAATTCAGCACGGCGAGTTCCTCACCTATTACTGCAACACACGTGGTAGGCATGAGACTCAGATCGTCGGCATTATTCGCGACAGCAGCCGTTATACGCGGCCCAGACTTGCGTGGCTGCTCGATACTGCATCAAACAAGATCAGAGCTATCGTTCCCGATTCAGTGTTATGCACTCCCGGCGACATATTCACCGGGGATGCCGACCGTTAATGCTCAAAATAGCCGGACTATACGCCACTCTCCATCAGCGAAGTTCAGCAGGAACATGGCACTTGTGCGGAATCCGTTGATGTCGGCACGCGTTGCTTCGACGAGCGCTTGCTTGCGGCGCGGGCTGAAACCGATGGCACTGAAAGACACTATCGCAGTCGCCGACGGATACGCTTGGTGAATTATTTCCCAATAACCAAGGGCGTTCCCCTGATGCGATGCCACGTACGTGGACTCCGAAAAATTCGCCTGCGACTGGAGGTATTTCAGCGCGGAGTCGCCGATCAGCACGACGTCGCTTCGGGTGGCATAACTCGACACAAGATCGGACCGCGCAGCAAGATCCGGCCGGAGTGATAACCGCTTCTCGCGGACGGAAACGAAATTCTCCAGCGTGCTCAGTATGACTTCGGGGATGTATCGCACCCGTTGGCGGTAGCTGTCGGCGCAGCCCGATCCGGAACACAGAGAGCGTGATTTGTTCACTACCAGCGTCACAAATCCCGGGGTCGGGCTGCCCAATCCGTTCAAGACCGCTGTGTAGATGGCCGCTTCTTCGGCCGAGAGATTTGCCGACTTCCCGGCGGCCAGATCAGCCGAGTCCAGCGGCAAGGGCGGAGGCGACGTCAACGTTCGACGCGCAGCACTCAGGCTTGGCACTGCGGGAGCGTCACACGGCCTCATATCGATCGCAAAATCTATCGTTGTGTCGGTTCCGGGCTTCACGTCGGCATTGTGAGCGCCTACCATCGCGCCGGGCCGGTACGTGGACTTCGGACAGTGGACCCCGATGACAACAGAGCCAAGCGGAGGATTGCTGATTACGTAGCGACCCCTGGAATCGGAATAGAGCTGACTCCACGGTGTATTGGCTGTGTCCCCCGGGTTGACTGAAATCCGGGCAAGGGCTATGGGAGTCTCCGACGCAGAGAGCGTCACGACTCCGCGAATCGAACGGGGCAACCGCATTTTCTTTATCGAGTCTGCGACATGCTCCGCTCTGACTTCTGCCACTGGCCTCTTCGCGCCCAATCCGCGAAATCGGAGATCCTCGTGACCAAGGTCGGTATCCTGTGATGCTTCAGCCATCCGCTCGACGACCTGCCAGCGGCCATTCGATTTTCTCAGAAGCATCATCTCAATGCTGTTACAGTAGCTGCCGCAGTTCTGATGCACCTCCAGAATTGCTTCGGTATGGGCGGGATTGAAGCCGACCTGAGTGAGAACTGCCATTCCCCACGCTCCAGGATACCGCGACATGAATCCGACCCAAAAAGGATTCTCGCTATTCGTTCTTCCCTGGCTGGTATTCCTGACGAGCGATTCGCCGATCGCGGACAACTCACTCTGATCCTTGCTGTTGATGAGCGTGAGCGGCAGGCGATACTTGAAATCGCGACGAATCATGCGTCGAGTGAGTGTCGCCCGCCTCAAGTCCTGAAGCGTCAGCGTATCGATCACCGAATTGTGGGCGGGGACGAAGGTACAGACTGGCTTGTAGCAAGTGACCACAAGCATTTCCGCGGTCTCGTAGAGCACAACGCGGGCAGGTCTCTTGTCTCCGGTCGTGTATAGCGCATCGAGCGACGCCCGGTAAACATCGGCTACGTCACCTTCCGGGTACTGGGGCTGATCGGTTAGGAGGTCGCCGGGACGTACGCCGGGCGGCAAATGCAGGCGCGCGAACTCTCGCGCCTCCGCTGGATTCGACAATGGGGCCGGAGGGACGCCGGCCTGCCCAAAGACAGGGTTGACCCACCCAGTAAAGGCAACAAATCCCGCGACGAGAGACCCGCGTACTCGGCGGCGACGCGCAAGGGTCGTTGAATTCGAAGTGAGGCTCACGTCAATAGGACGCTCAGCGGCGGACCTTTGCCACAGTTTTGTCACGAGTGGAGTTCCAAAAACCGGATGCAGAAACGGCCCACTCAATGATGAGTGGGCCGCCGCTGATTTTTATCCCCAGCTTTACGCCGGCTCTTCTATGTAGGAATCCGGCGGCGTCGGGACCGGATCCGACAGGTTGTAGTCGTCCGTCTCCATCGGGATGACCTTCGAAGGCGTTTCGGGCCGAGGAGGCTGCTCCTCCGGAATTCCCGTCACTGCCAGAACTATCCGGCGATGGATCGGATCGACCTCGAGTACTCTGAGATCGAGATTCATCGTCTCGTAGACGATGTCCGCCGGACTGTTCACCGGCTGGCCGAAGTTGAGCTGGCTCACCGGGACGAAGCCTTCGATGTCGTTGCCGATGTCGACCACCACGCCCTTGTCCATCAATCTCACGACTTTGCCTTTCAGCTCGGTGCCGACCGGATAGGTCTCCCCGATTCTGAGCCACGGATCCTCTGTAGCTTGCTTGAGTCCAAGACTGATACGCTTGTTCTCGGCATCTACGTTCAAGATCACAACATCAACCGAATCACCCTTCTTCACGACTTCCGAAGGATGCTGAACGCGCTTGGTCCACGACATGTCGGAGATGTGGATCAGTCCGTCGATGCCCGGCTCGATCTCAACAAACGCGCCGAAGCTCGTGAGGTTTCTCACCTTGCCATTGAGACGCGTGCCAACCGGATACTTCTCCGGCAGCATCATCCACGGATCCTGCTCCGTCTGCTTCATGCCGAGGGAGATCTTCTCCTCGTTCGGATCGACCTTGAGGACGACTGCTTCGATCGCCTCGCCAATGGAGACCAGCTTCGACGGATGACGCACGTTGCGCGTCCAACTCATCTCGCTGATGTGAACGAGTCCTTCGATTCCCGGCTCGAGCTCGATGAACGCGCCGTAGTTGGTGATCGAAACCACTTTTCCGGAGACGCGCGTGCCGACGGGGTACTTCTCGGCGACATCCTTCCAGGGATAGCTCTGTAGCTGCTTGAGTCCGAGCGAGATTCTCTCGCGATCCCAATCGATGTCCAGAACCTTGACCTCGAGCTCCTGCCCAATGTGCACCATCTCCGACGGATGCTGAATGCGTCCGTACGACATGTCGGTGATATGGAGCAGCCCGTCGACGCCACCCAAGTCGATGAATGCGCCGAAGTCGGTGATGTTCTTGACCACGCCTTTGCGGACCTGATCCTTCTGGAGCTCCTTCATCAGCTTCTCGCGCTTGCCCGCCCTCTCCTGCTCGAGGATCACTCGGCGTGAGACGACGATGTTGCGGCGGCGCTTGTTGAGCTTGATGAT
>DHJO01000244.1:0-1850 GCA_002404375.1 Gemmatimonadales bacterium UBA4718
TCGTCGGCATCCATTCCGATCGCGCTGAACGAAGCGATCGAATCGGGGCGGATCAAGGATGGATCGACGGTGATGATGGTCGCATTTGGCGCCGGATTCACCTGGGCGTCGATGGTCGTCCGTTTTTAGCGGTGGATATCGTCCTCCTTTTCCCAGGCCAGGGCTCGCAAAAGCCGGGAATGGGAAAAGATCTCGCCGAAGCATTTCCTGTGGCGCGCGGCGTTTTCGGTGAAGTCGATGCCGCGCTTGGGGTCGACCTCAGCCGCCTCTGCTTCGAAGGACCTGCCGACGAGCTCACCGCCACGAAGAACGCACAACCAGCGCTGTTCGCGCATGGCGCAGCGGTCTGGGCGATCACGAAGGAAGTCCTTTACCCCCATGTGCGCGCTGCGGCCGGACACTCCCTCGGAGAGTTCACCGCGTACCACGCGGCCGATGCGATCAGCCTGCCCGGAGCCGCGCGACTAGTGCGTCGACGTGGCGAGCTGATGTTCGAGACTGGGAGGGCGCGCCCCGGGACGATGGCCGCAATACTCGGCGCCACTACGACACCGATCGCCGACCTGTGCGCGCGCGCGAGCAAAGAAGCCGGGCTGGTAGTGCCGGCCAACTACAACACCGACGAGCAGACCGTCATTTCCGGCGAGATCGCGGGAGTCGAGCGTGCGATGGAGTTGGCAAAAGAGGCAGGCGCCAAGCGAGCGGTCAAACTGCCGGTGAGCGGTGCATTCCACTCGCCGCTCATGGAGCCTGCCGTAGTCGGACTGACCAACGCAATTGCTACTTCCGCGTTCACGGACCCGAATTTCCCGGTGTTCTCCAACGTAACAACGGACGCTTCGACGACGGCGGTGGACGCCAAGGACCTCCTGCTCAAGCAGCTCACCTCGCCCGTGCGGTGGTCGACTGAGATCCGGAATATCGCCGCGCACTTTCCGGACGCCTTGTACGTCGAGATGGGTCCGGGGAACGTTCTGAGCGGCTTGATGGGTCGCCTCGTCAAAGGCGCTCGGACCTTTGCGTGCGGGACTCGGGCGGAAACCGAAAAGCTTCTGAAGATGGTCGCTTGATGCAGATCGATCTCGCAGGCAAGAACGCGCTTGTCACGGGCAGCACGCGGGGAATCGGCCGAGCCATTGCCGAAACGCTCGCTGGCAGCGGCGCGCGGGTAGCGGTTGTCGGACGCGATCTTCATCGCGCACAAGAAGCGGCGAGTGCGATCGGGAGCGACGCGAAAGGGTTTGCGGCCGATGTCAGCGACACCGCCGCGGTTTCCAAGCTCATCGCGGACGTGGAAGCCGCGTTCGGCTCGATCGACATCCTCGTCAACAACGCCGGCATCACCCGCGACAATCTTGTGATGCGACTCAAGGACGAAGATTGGGATGCGGTGCTAAACGCAAATCTTCGCGGGGCATTCGCGGCGATTCGGGCTGCATCGCGGGGAATGATGAAGCGTCGAAGCGGTCGCATCATCAATGTCGCGAGCATCATCGGCATTATCGGCAACAAGGGCCAGGCGAACTACGCAGCCAGCAAAGCCGGTCTCATTGCGCTGACCAAGTCAGTCGCCAAGGAGCTGGGCTCGCGCAACATACTGGTGAACGCTGTGGCGCCAGGTTTCATAGAGACGGAGATGACTGCCACGATGACCTCTGAAGCGCGCGAAGCCCTGGGCAAACAGATTGCACTCGAACGACTTGGTACTGTGAACGATGTCGCTGGTGCGGTGGCCTTCCTGGCGTCGGACCTGGCCTCCTATATCACCGGACAAGTCTTCGTCGTGGACGGCGGCATGGTGATGTAATGGCGATGTAACCCGAGGCCATCATCTCGGTAGAAGGTTCAAG
>DHJO01000244.1:1883-4665 GCA_002404375.1 Gemmatimonadales bacterium UBA4718
TAACTTTGTATCAGATATTCGGTTAGGTATATTACACGGACACCACATAAACCCGAGGAAATCCATCAAATGGCCGACAATTCCAACAAGGTCAAAGACATCATCGAGAAGGAGCTCGGTGTCGAGCGCGAAAAGCTGACCAACGAGGCGAGCTTCATCGAGGATCTCGGCGCCGATAGCCTGGACATCGTCGAGCTCGTGATGGAGTTCGAGAAGGAGTTCAACATCGACATCCCTGACGAGGACGCCGAGAAGCTGCGCACCGTAGGTGATGCGCTCGGCTATCTGAACCAGAAGGTCGGAGCGTAATGAAGAGACGAGTCGTCGTCACCGGCATGGGGGTTATCACCCCCGTCGGGAACGATGTGGCGACGACCTGGCAGTCCCTGATCGCAGGGAAGTCGGGCACGGCGCCGATCACCAAGTTCGATGCATCGAAGTTTCCGGTGAGGTTTGCCGCGGAGGTGAAGGGATTCAATCCGCTCGACTACATGGATCGCAAGGAAGCGAAGCGCGCGGACCAGTACACCCAATACGCGGTCGCCGCATCGCGACAGGCGATGACCCACGCCAGTCTGGTGGAACGGAACGGAATGGACCCCGATCGCATTGGGGTAATCATCGGCAGCGGCATCGGCGGCCTGAAGAGCTTCGAAGAGCAACACGATGTCTACCGGGAGCGCGGAGTCGGGAAGATTTCCCCGTTTTTCATCCCGATGTTCATCGCCGACATCGCGGCCGGGATCGTGTCGATGATGTTCAACGCCAAAGGTCCAAACTACGCCACCGTATCAGCTTGCGCTACGAGTGCTCATGCCATAGGTGATGCGTACCGGACGATTCAGTACGGCGACGCGGACGTAATGATCACCGGTGGCGCTGAAGCCACAGTCACCCCGATGGCCATCGGCGGCTTCGCCAACATGAAAGCCTTGTCCGAGCGCAACGACAGCCCCGAGAGCGCGTCCCGTCCCTTCGACGCGACCCGTGATGGTTTCGTGATGGGCGAAGGAGCCGGAATCCTCATCCTGGAAGAGCTGGAGCACGCGCTCACCAGGGGGACAAAGATCTACGCCGAGATCGTTGGTTATGGCGCAACAGGGGATGCCTATCATCTGACCGCGCCGGCTCCGGACGGAGAAGGCGCTCAGCGCGCGATGAAGCGGGCGCTGAAGGACGCCGGACTCGAGCCGAAGGACATTCAGTACATCAATGCCCACGGCACTTCCACTCCCGCCAACGACTTCAACGAGACTCGCGCGATCAAGGCGGTCTTCGGCGATGAGGCGAAAAAGGTGAACGTAAGCTCGACAAAATCCGCTACTGGGCACATGCTTGGCGCTGCAGGAGCTGTCGAGGCAGTCATCAGCACCATGGTCGTCGGGAGCGGCCTGATTCCGCCGACGATCAACTACCATCATCCCGACCCTGAGCTTGACCTCAATTACACACCGAATGTGTCCGTCGAGCGCGATGTGAACGCCGTTCTCAGCAATAGCTTCGGCTTTGGTGGCCACAACACCACCCTCGCCATCAAGCGCTTCAAGAGTTGAGAATATGAGCGCCGGGATGTCCCTGGACTTCGGTAAAATCTCCGACCCCAGGCTGAGAACTGTAGGAGAGAAAGTAGCTTCAGGTACGCGATTATCTCACGCGGAGGCGGAGCTTCTTTTCACATCTCCGGATCTGCTCGGCGTGGGGATGCTCGCCGATTACGCGAACCGCCGCAAACACGGCGACGTCGTCACATTCGCCGCCAATCAACACATAAATCCGACGAATGTCTGCTACCTGCGAAGGACCTGCGTCTTTTGCTCATTCGCGCGCTTGCCCAAGGAAGACGGGGCTTACCACTATACCCTCGACCAGGTGTTCGCCGAGGCGGAGACGGCGGCCAGCGGTCTGACGAAGGAATTTCACATCGTCGGCGGCCTCGACATGAAAGCCGGCCTCCAATACTACAGCGAGATGTTCCGCGGACTCAAATCGCGGTATCCGCACGTCCACATCAAGGCGCTTACGGCCGTGGAGATCGCGCACATCGCCCGCATCGACAAGATGTCGATCGAGGACGTGCTCGTCGCGTTGCGTGAAGCCGGACTCGACACTCTCCCGGGCGGCGGAGCCGAAGTGTTCGGCAAGGGTGTCCGCATGACAATTGCGGACAAGAAGCTGGCGGCCGAGGACTGGATTGACGTGCATCGGACCGCGCACCGGCTGGGAATCCGCTCGAACTGCACTATGCTCTACGGGCACGTCGAATCCATTCAGGATCGCGTTGAGCACCTGGCGATGCTCCGCGACCTGCAGGATGAATCCAGTGGCTTCCTCGCCTACATCCCGCTCGCCTACCATCCGGACAACAACGAGCTTGGCATCGAGCTGGGGCGCCAGGGCACGGCGACAACCGGGTTCGACGATCTCCGAAACCTGGCCGTCGGCCGGCTGTTCCTCGACAATTTCGACCACATCAAGACACACTGGATAATGGTGACGCCGTTCCTGTCGCAGACCTCGCTCGCCTTCGGCGTGAACGATCTCGAGGGAACGGTGGTGCGCGAGAAGATCTATCACGAGGCCGGCGCGCACACGGCGCAGGGGCTGAGTCTCGACGAGATACTCGACCTCATACGGTCGGCAGGCAAGATTCCGGCAGAGCGCGACTCGTTCTACAACATCCTTCGCGTCTTCGATCGCAGCCACAGCGCGGCGGCCGCGTGATGAAGATTGGCCGGATCCCCTACATCAACTGCTACCCGGTCTACGGCGCGATCGATCGTGG
>DHJO01000244.1:4741-12445 GCA_002404375.1 Gemmatimonadales bacterium UBA4718
GCAGTCGAGTACGCGCGCGATGCCGATCGCTATCTCCTCCTGCCGGACCTCGCCATTTCCTGCGACGGACCGGTTCGAAGCGTGATGCTCTTTTCCAAGCGACCTGCTGGCGAGCTTGGAGGAAGAAGCCTGATCGTCAGCAGAAGCTCCATGACCAGCGTTGCTCTATTGGAGTTGTTGTTCGAGAATGTCTGGCACGCCCGTCCTCGATTTGTCCCGGGGGATGCGGAGGTCAAGGATGTTGTCGTCGACAATGCGACTGACGCGGAGGCCCGCCTCGTGATCGGAGACGCCGCGCTCGTGCTCGGCTCGAATCACCGCGAGCGGTATCCGTTCGTGTACGATCTTGGTCAGGCATGGAAGGACTGGACTGGCCAGCCTTTCGTCTTCGCTGTGTGGGTTGCGCAGCGGTCTACCAATGTGAAGGAAGCCCTCCTTGCTCATGCCGGTCTGATTCTCTCACGCGATTGGGGCCTTCGGCATTTGCCTGAGCTCGCCGAGCAGGCTCATCAGGCCACAGGCGTCGAGCGCGCGGTCTGCGCGGAGTACCTTTCCGGTCTCGATTACGGCCTGTCGTATCCACACCTTGCCGGTCTCACTGAATTTTACCGGCGGCTCGTCGAGCGCGGCCGAATTCCCAACGGAACACTCACTTTCCTGCCTGCCGCATGAGCGAGACTTCGGAGCTTCTCGACTTCTACACGAACGCGCCGCTTCTCGAGCTCGGAGCGGCCGCCGATCGCGTGCGCCAGGAAAAGCATCCGGGGAATACAGTCACCTACATCATTGACCGGAACATCAACTACACGAACGTATGTGTAGCTGACTGCGGGTTTTGCGCGTTCGCGCGGCGGCCGAAGCATGACGAGGGATACACTCTCTCATTTGAGCAGATTGGCGCCAAAATCGAGGAGCTCAAGGCGCTGGGCGGTGTTCAGATTCTGATCCAGGGGGGTCACAATCCGTACATTCCGTTCGAGTGGTACCTCGACCTGATGCGTTACATCAAGCGCAATCACCCCATCCACATCCACGGGTTCAGTCCGAGCGAGATCGATTTCTTCGCCAAGCTGTTCAGGATGGAAGCGATCGAAGTGATCCGCGAGTTGCGGAATGCGGGACTCGATTCGATTCCGGGCGGAGGCGGAGAGATCCTCGTACAGCGCGTTCGAGACATCGTGGCGCCCAAGAAGGCCGGCGCTGACCGGTGGCTCGAGATCATGGAACTGGCTCACAACGAAGGGATGAAGACGTCCGTTACGATGATGTACGGTCTGGGCGAGACGCTGGCCGAGCGGCTGGAACATCTCCAGAGGGTCAGGGACGTGCAGGCGCGAACCGGCGGATTTACTGCATTCATATGCTGGCCGCTCCAGCCGGAGAACACGCCGACGATGTCGAGCCAGCCAAAAACCGGAGCAACCGAGTATCTTCGCACCGTCGCCTTCGCGCGCGTCGTCCTGGACAATGTCCCCAATCTTCAGTCGAGCTGGGTGACAATGGGGATGAAGATCGGACAGATCGCGCTGCGATTCGGATGCAACGACTTCGGCTCGCTGATGATCGAGGAGAACGTCGTCTCCGCCGCCAACACGACCAACCGCACATCCACCGAGGAGATGGAGCGTCTGATCCGCGATGCGGGGTTCACGCCGGCGCGCAGAAAACAGGATTACACGCTCATCGATCCGCCACTGTCCATGCGAGCGGATGCCGCGTGACACCCGCGTGGGCATCGGTTACGACTCCCATCGGTACGCTCCCCGCCGCCCACTAATACTCGGCGGCGTTTCAATACCATCGGAATTCGGCCTGGAGGGTCATTCCGACGCAGACGCGATATGTCATGCCATTACGGACGCGGTGCTAGGCGCCGCGGGTCTGGGCGACATTGGGGAGATGTTTCCGGACACGGATCCGGCGAACAGGGATCGCGATTCGATTGGCATGCTCGAAGCCGCGGTGAGGCGAATCTCGAGCGCCGGCTATTCGGTGGGGCAGATCGACGTTACCGTGATCGCGGAGGCGCCTCGACTCGCGCCGCACCGCACTGAGATACGCGCACGACTGGCCACGGCGCTCGGTATCGATTCGCAGAGCGTGAGCGTCAAAGGCAAGTCGAACGAAGGAATGGGTTGGATCGGGCGCAAAGAGGGCCTCGCCTGCATCGCCGTCGCCACGCTAATCGGGAAAAGCTAGCGAATGCTCCAGTCAATAACGGGGTGGCTGGGTGACCTGCCGCTGGGATCGCTATACATAACGATTGCCGTGCTATCGGCATTCGAGAACTTTTTTCCGCCGTTTCCTTCGGATGCCGTCATTGCGTTCGGCGCTTTCCTTGCCGACAGAGCCCACGGCTCCGCCTTCACCGTGTTCTTCCTCGGTTGGTTCGGCAACGTCTCCGGCGCGTGCATTACCTACGCCCTTGGACGGCGTTTCGGCTCCAAGGCGTTTCTGCGGCGCCTGGAGAAATATGCCGGGCCCGACGCCGAACAGCGGATCAAGCAGCTGCACAAGCGTTACGGGTTCGGGGGTCTCTTCGTGAGCCGGTTCCTGCCGGGCGTGCGGGCGATTGTCCCGCCGTTCGCGGGCGCAATGAAGCTTCCCGCCGGCAAAGTAATACTGTCAGTCGCCAGTGCATCCGCGGTCTGGTTCGCGCTCATTACTTTCCTTGCTTTCCGCGCCGGTGACAATTGGGATGTCGTCCAGCACTACCTCGTACGGTCCGGCAAAGTCGCCGGCGCAATCGCCATCGGCATAGTGGTGCTTTCAGTCGCGGTCTGGCTTTTCGAACGTCGTGGAAACAAACGTGAGTAGCAAAGGTCCGGACGACGCAATTGCGCGCGCGTTCTACGTCGAGCGGTTCGACGACTTTCTCGCGCTGGAACAAGGCGCGTCAGTCCAGACCAGCAAGGCCTACAAGCTCGATATTGCCAGGTTCGTGACCTACGTGTCCGTCAAGGGCGCGGCATCCGCGAGCGAAGTCGGCACACGGGCGCTGCGGGAATACGTTTACCACCTGAAGGACCTGGGACTCGCGCCGGCGTCGATCCGCAGAAACGTCTCGGCGGTACGCAGCTACTTCAAGTTTCTACTCGGAGAAGGCCTCGTCGTCAGAGATCCGAGTGAGCGGCTGGAAACACCCAAGCGCTGGCGCACGCTTCCGGAAGTTCTGGGTGTTGAGGAGGTAGAAAAACTGCTGGCCGCGCCGTCGCTCGATGAGCCGCTCGCATTCCGCGACCGCGCTATGCTCGAGCTCGCGTACGGCGCCGGCCTCCGTGTCTCGGAGTGGATCTCGCTCAACGTCCGCGACGTAATGCTTCAGGATCATCTCATCCGCGTGTTCGGCAAAGGCGCCAAGGAACGACTGGTTCCCATTGGACGAAAGGCGATAGGCGCCACTGCCATCTATCTTCGCGAACTTCGTCCTTCGCTGGAGAAGGGAGAAGGGAAGGGCGTGCTTTTCCTGAACGCGCGTGGGCAGCCGCTCTCGCGGATGGGCGCGTGGAAAATTCTGCGAAAATACGTGCGGCAGGCTGGAATCACGAAGCCCGTTTCGCCACACACTCTCCGGCATTCCTTTGCGACACATCTACTCGAGGGCGGTGCTGATCTGAGAGCCGTCCAGGAGATGCTGGGACACGTAGACATCTCGACGACACAGATCTACACGCACATCGATCGCGAATACCTGCGGAGCGTTCACAAGCAATTCCACCCGCGCGCCTGAACCCGAACCGCTAGAATTACCCATGCTTCTCGTCCTCGACAACTACGATTCGTTCACCTATAACCTCGTTCAGTATCTCGGCGAGCTCGGAGAACAGCCCGTCGTAAAGCGCAATGACGAGATCACCGTCGATGAGATTGGGGCCATGGGCGTAACTCGCCTTGTGATCTCGCCCGGTCCGTGCACGCCCTCCGAAGCGGGGATCACGGTCGCCGCCATAAAGAAATGGGGCCGGACAATCCCCACGTTGGGAGTTTGTCTCGGACATCAGGCGATCGGCGAGGCATACGGCGGAAAAGTGGTGCGGGCACGAACGCTGATGCACGGCAAGACGTCGCTGGTAACGCACGACGGAAAGGGGATCTTCAAGAACGTTCCGAGCCCGCTGGAAGTGATGCGCTACCACTCGCTCGTGATCGAATCAAAATCGCTGCCGACCGATCTCGAGGTCGTGGCGCGAAGCCAGGATGACCCCACCGAGATTCACGCGGTGAGGCATCGCAAGCACCCGGTATGGGGTGTGCAATTCCACCCGGAGTCGATTCTCACGCAGAACGGAAAGGAGATTCTGCGAAACTTTCTCAGCATATCCCAATGAAAGCTTCATTTCTCACTGCTTGTGCCCTGGTCGGCTTTGCGACCGTATTGCGGGCACAGGACACGACGTCCAGCGCACCGGACACGGGATACGTCGAGTATGGGGAGTCCCCGATTTCGCTTCCTCTTGGGGTAGGCCTTCGAATTCCTTCCTACGATCGTGTCAACGGCCTCGCTTTACCCTGGGGTCCGAGGCTCGATCTCGGAGAGGAGAAACTCCAGCTCGATGCGCTCGTGACCTATCGCTCCAACCTTGGGAAATGGGATCCTTCTCTGGAAGGCTTCGCGCGTCCCGGCGATGCCAACGAGATAAAGGTGTACGTCGGTCGTGGCACGTTTACAAACGACTCGTGGATCCGGTCGGATCTCGCTAATTCACTGGCAGCACTGGGAGTGGGCAGTGACTCGCGTAATTATTTCCGCGGCGATCGCGCCACCGCGCGCTTCACGCACACGCTGACGACAGGGGCGCTGTCGTTGACGCCTTTTATCGGCGGCAACATCGAGCGCGATTGGTCGACGGGTTCGATAGTGCCGCCGAAATCTCCGTGGAGCTTCTTCGGCAAGAAAGGCGTGCTCAAGATGAAGCGCGCAAATCCTCGAGTCAAAACAGGGCGAATCAGCTCGTTTCTCGCCGGATCCGGCATCGCGCTCTCGCGTGGAGGGGTAGAGGCAAAGCTCGATGCCACCGTGGAGCATTCGCTCAAAACGTCGCTCACCCCCGACTGCTCCGGATTCCCGACGGATGCGGCGTGCGCGCTGCCTTCGCTGGACTTCACTCAGACCACGCTCCATAGCCAAGTCGATTTCCCTACGTTCGGATCGCAGACGTTCTCTTTCATGGGCCACGCGGTGTTCGGAACAAGCAACATTGCGCCACCTCAGCGCTTCGCCTACCTGGGCGGCTCGGGAACGCTGGCAACAGTCAATCTGCTGGCGCTGGGCGGCGATCGTCTGCTTTATGTACAAGCCGACTATATCATACCGATCGACCGCATCCAGCTACCGTTTGTCGGCAGCCCATTCGTAGGCCTTAGATACTCGGCCGGGAGCGCCGGTGAGGGGACTTTGCCGCCTCTAATTCAGAATCTGGGCGTCGGCGCTGGCGCCAGCCTCTTCCGCGTGGATTTCACCATCGACCCGGCGCGGAATCGCTCACCTTTCTCACGCAAATCGGCGGTTTCTTTCGGACTTTCGCTGCCGATGTAAGCGAGCAAAAGTTTGCTCAGTTTCCGCCCGGTGGGTATATTACTGAGCGTGACTTTTGCCTTGTGTCGCGCAAAAATGGGCGGGTGATGGGGACGCTAGTGGTCATTCCGGCGCGCCTCGGCGCTATGCGCCTCCCCCGCAAGCCGCTCCGTCTCCTCTCCGGACTCCCCCTCATCGTCCGGGTTTGGCAAAGAATCTCAGAAATGGATGTCGCAGACACGGTCGTCGTCGCAACAGATGATGAAGCCGTCGCCAGTACTGTCCGGGCGGCAGGCGCCGATTGCGTGATGACCAGCTCCGACCACACCTCAGGTACGGAACGCGTGGCTGAGGTTGCGTCTCAAAAGCGCTTCCGAGGGTACGACACGATCGTGAACGTTCAGGGAGATGAGCCGTTCATCGGGAAAGGGGCGGTGCGTGGAGCGGCTCAGCTCGTTGGAACCGGCCAATTTCCCCTGGGAACCGCCGCTTCTCATGCAAGCTCGGAGATTCTCGACACCCCAAGCCTCGTCAAGGTCGTGATAGCCGACGATGGACGCGCAATGTACTTCTCGCGTGCGCCGATTCCGTTTCTGCGCGATCGCGTCGATGCTGGAAGGCTCGCCGAGCGTACATTGCAGCATATTGGAGTGTATGCATACTCGCGGGAGGCGCTCACGAGGTGGGTGTCGCTTCCGCCTCATCCACTCGAAGAGATAGAGCGGCTCGAGCAGTTGCGTCCATTGGCTGCCGGATTGCCAATCGGAGTCGCAGTTACGAACGAAGCACCAGCAAGTGGAATTGACACGGAAGAAGACCTGGAGCGCGCCAATGCGCACTGGGACGCCTTTATGAAGGGAGCGGTGACAAATGTCCGGTAGTTCCAGCCAACAGACGCGCTACATCTTCGTGACGGGCGGGGTCGTATCATCGCTCGGAAAGGGAATAGCGGCCGCTTCACTGGGACGACTTCTGGTCGAGCGCGGCATGCGCGTGACGATCATGAAGTTCGACCCTTACCTGAACGTAGATCCAGGCACGATGTCGCCCTTCCAGCACGGAGAAGTATTCGTGACGGACGACGGCGCGGAGACAGACCTCGACCTCGGACACTACGAGCGATTCATAGACCGCTCGCTGGCCCAGGCCAACAATATCACCACCGGACGCATCTACCTGAGCGTAATCACCAAGGAGCGCCGCGGGGAATACCTCGGCTCGACCGTCCAGGTGATTCCGCACGTCACCGACGAGATCAAAGGCGCGATGAAGCGCCTCGCGCCAGAAAGCGACGTGGTCATCGTCGAGATCGGAGGGACCGTCGGCGATATCGAGTCGCTGCCATTCCTCGAGGCGATACGTCAATTCAGGCACGAGATCGGCCGCGAAAACGCAATCTTCATCCATCTAACGCTCGTTCCGTTCATCGCCGCGGCGGGCGAGGTGAAGACAAAGCCGACGCAGCACTCGGTGCGCGAGCTGATGGAAATCGGAATTCAGCCGGACATCCTCATCTGCAGAACCGAGCGCGCGCTCTCCGAGGAAGTGAAACGAAAGATTGCGCTTTTCTGCAACGTCGAATTCGGTGCTGTGATCGAGAGCAGAGACGTCCCCACGATTTACCAGATTCCCTTGCTCTTCCACGAGCAGGGTCTCGACGAACGCGTAATGCACAAGCTTGGCTTGCTCGGCCGCCGGGCTCCGGATCTCTCGAAGTGGCGAAACATGGTTGAGCGGGTTCTGCATCCGCACGGTCGCGTGAAGATCGCCGTGATTGGCAAGTACACGGGACTGATCGACAGCTACAAGAGCGTCCAGGAGGCGCTGATTCACGGCGGGATCGCCAACGACGTCGGTGTCGAAGTCTCGTGGCTGGCAAGTGATTTGTTCACGAACCGGGAGAAAACACGCGAGCTGCTCGCCGAATTTCACGGAGTGCTCGTGCCAGGCGGCTTCGGTGTCCGCGGAGTCGAGGGAATGCTCGAGGCGATTCGCTATGCGCGCGAGTCGGGGCTGCCGTTCTTCGGCATCTGCCTTGGGATGCAGACCGCCATCATTGAGTTCGCCCGCAACGTGATGGGGCTTTCCGACAGTCACTCGAGTGAGTTTGCTCCGGATTGCGACGACGCGGTTATCTCCCTGATGGAAGGCCAGCAGCACGTCACCGACATGGGCGGCACGATGCGACT
>DHJO01000244.1:12545-16502 GCA_002404375.1 Gemmatimonadales bacterium UBA4718
CGCTACGAGGTCAACAACAAATACCGTGATGCGTTCATCGAGCACGGATTGAACCTGAGCGGCTTGTCGCCGGATGGCTCGCTCGTCGAGATCGTAGAGCTGCAGACACATCCGTGGTACATCGGGTGTCAGTTCCATCCTGAGCTTCAATCGCGGCCGACTCGTCCTCATCCTCTCTTTGCGAGCTTCATCGCCGCTGCGGTGCAGGCAAAGTCGCCGGCGCGAGGTAGCCGCAAGCGGGCATCAGTAGAGACGGCGGACTAGCGTGGCGGAATTCTTTCCCGCGGATAAGCTGTTCCTCATCGCCGGCCCCTGCGTTCTGGAGAGCGACGAGCTCAACCTGAGAGTCGGCGAGGCCCTGGCAAAGATCGCCGAGAAGGTTCCCGGCGGAATTATCTACAAGGCCAGCTTTGACAAGGCGAATCGGTCGAATCGAAACGCCGCTCGCGGGCCCGGGCTCGACGCAGGACTTGCCGCGCTGGAACGAGTGCGAAACGCCACTGGTCTCCCGGTCCTTACCGATGTGCACGCGCCCGATCAATGCGCTCCTGCCGCAGCGGTCGTGGATGTCCTGCAGATCCCCGCCTTTCTCTGCCGGCAAACCGATCTTCTCGAGGCAGCGGGTGCCACAGGCAAACCCGTCAACGTGAAGAAAGGACAGTGGCTCCAGCCGGAAGGAATGCGCGGCGCTGTCCAGAAGGTTCGCGGCGGCGAGAACTCGAAAGGGCGCTCCCGCGACATTGCCGTTACGGAGCGCGGTACGTTCTTCGGTTACGGAGATCTGGTCGTTGACATGCGCTCCTTTATCAGGCTTCGCGAGGCGTGCGACGCTCCGGTCATCTTCGACGCCACCCACAGCGTTCAGAAGCCGGGGCAGGGACCAGAGGGCGCGAGCGGAGGAGCACGGGAATTCATACCCGTCCTCGCGCTGTCGGCAATCGCCGCGGGCGCGCAGGGCCTCTTTCTCGAAACGCATCCCGACCCCGACTGCGCGCCGAGCGACGGTCCGAACATGATTCCGTTGTCCGAGATGGGATCGCTGATGGACCGCGCAATAGACATCTGGGCGCGCATCAACCGATGACGCACAAGGACATAGTCGAGCGCGGACGTCGGGTTCTCCGCATGGAGACCGAAGCGCTCGGCGAAGCAGAGCGCCGCATCGGCGACGAATTCGCGCGCGCTGTGGAGAGTATCGCCAAGTCCGAAGGTCGAGTCATCGTGTCCGGAGTCGGGAAGTCCGGGCTCGTCGGGCGAAAGATTGCTGCAACCCTTACGTCTACCGGAACCCCCGCGACGTTTCTCCACACTGCCGACAGCGCTCACGGAGATCTCGGCATCGTAGGCAAGTCGGACGTCGCAATTCTGATTTCCAAGAGCGGAGAGTCTGCCGAAGTCCTCGGGTTGCTCGACCATTTGAAGCGCCTTGGTGTATGCACGATTGCACTGACTGGCAATGCAAAATCGACGCTGGCGCGTCATAGCGACGTGGCATTGGACGGTTGGGTGAAGGAAGAAGCGTGTCCGCACGATCTCGCGCCGACCACCAGCACCACTGTGGCTCTGGCCCTGGGCGATGCGCTCGCGATCGCACTCCTTGAGGAAAAGGGCTTCGATGCTGATGACTTTGCGCGCCTGCACCCCGGCGGCTCGATCGGAAAACGTCTGCTGACCCGAGTCTCGGATGTAATGGTTACGGACGACCTCCCCATTCTTCCCGAGTCAGCCACGATGCGAGAGGCGGTCGTTCAGCTCGCGGAGCGGCGAGGAATCGCCGTCGTCGCTGGGAAAGACGGATCGGTGTCGGGTGTCATTACGACGGGCGACCTCTCGCGCCTCATGGAACACGAGGACAATGTTTTTCCCATCGCGGTAACGAAGGTGATGAACAAGAATCCCAAGGTCGCCGAGTCCGACGAGCTGGGGAGCGCTGTGGTCTACCGGATGGAGACCCACGGCATCATCTCCATGCCGGTGCTTGGAGCCAACAAGAAGATTGTCGGGGTGATCCATCTACACGACCTGATGCGCGCTGGAGTTGTCTAATGCGCTTCGTGCTGATCTGCGCGCTTGCCGTTGTTGGGGCCGTCGCGTGTAGCCAGAAGAAGCAGCCTCCGGTCGCGGCGCATTCTCCTCTCGCTGACTCCGCCGACCAAGTGATGTATGGCGCGAGATTCAATCTCACAGACAAAGGTCTGCAGCGCGCGCAGCTCCAGGCCGATACGGCCTATTTCTTCGAAGACAACACTCGAATCGAGCTCGAGAATGTTCACACGACCTTTTTTACCGCGACCGGCGCGAAGAACGCGGTGCTGACGTCGAATCGTGGGAGATTCAACAGCCGCACTAACAACATGGTTGCCCGTAAGAACGTAGTGGTTGTGTCGGAAGATGGCCGCCGCCTTACGACTCCCGAATTGAACTACAATCAGCAGACGAATGAGATCTTCAGCGACAGCGCGTTCGTCATGACCGAGCCGAATCGTCGGCTGGAGGGAATCGGTTTTCGTTCGGACCCCGATATGAAGAACATCCGGATTCTGAAAGCGGCCAGCGGGCTGGCCAGAGGCGTGTCGACTGAAGCAGCGTCCACTTCCTCGACGCCGCCGACGACTCCCAAGCGTTGAACATCGTGAAGTTCGTTCTTGGCATCGCCGCCTCGCTTGCATTGGCCGCCTCCGCCGGGGCTCAGGACATTCCACGAAGTTGTGACCTGAATCTCCAGAATACACCAGGCACGGCGATGACCATACGGCAAGATCCGACCGGGAACAGAACCACATTCCTGAGTCATGGCGTAGTCGCACATTGCATTGGACAGGGAAATACTCTGACCGCTGACAGCGCCGAGTACTACCAAGCCGAAGGAAGGTTGTACCTCGTTGGCAATGTTCATTACACCGAACCGCGGGCCACTGTCACATCCCGGACGATGACGTATTACCAGAACGACAACCACCTCCATGCGGAAGGTGACGTCGTGGCGGTGACGTCAAAGGGCAGCACTTTGCGCGGACCGGTCGTGGAGTATTATCGCAGCACGCCACAGCGGCCTTTGGCCCGAATGTTCGCGCCCCAACGTCCCACAGTGAGCCTCGTGCAAAAGGATACGACCGGCAGAGGCAGGCCTCCTGACACCGCGAATGTCGTGGCAAATCAGATCGACATGGAGGGAGACAGCCTCGTCTACGCGTCTGGTGGCGTTCAAATCACTCGTCCCGATCTCCTGGCGACGGGCGATTCTGCTTTTCTCGACAGCGGTAAGGACTTCGCCAGGCTGATGCGGGGCCCTTCGGTGAAGGGCGTGGGGACGCACACCTTCACGCTGACTGGTGGCATCATCGATGTGTACTCGAAAAATCGGCAGGTGGAGCGCGTGGTCGCGACGCCGAACGGCCACGCACTGAGCCAGGATCTCGAGCTTGTCGCGGACAGCATCGACTTGCGGGTCACCAGCAATCGGCTGCAGAGAGCGATCGCTTGGGGGAAGACCCGGTCACACGCCATTTCACCCGATCGGGAGATAGTCGCCGACTCGATTGACGCGATCATGCCCGACCAGCGCGTCCGCGAGGTCCGGGCATTGCGTAAGGCCTACGCCGAAAGCAATCCGGATTCGGGGGTCGTCTCCAGCCAGAGAGATTGGATGAGCGGCGACACGATCATTGCCCGCTTCGATTCGATCCCTCCGACCGACACAACCAGCAAGCCACGGGTCCGTCAAATCGTGGCGCTCGGCGACGCCAGATCTTTCTACCAGATGAAAAACACCAAGGGGCCGGCAAATGAACCGACCGTCAACTACGTGCGGGGCAGGGTGATCGAAATCGATTTCGAAGATCGGAAAGTCGCGACCGTAACCGTCGTTGATCAGGCTACGGGAGTCATGATCGAACCCGCGACCCAGTCTGCGTCGGCAAAGACCACGACGCCGGCGACATCGCCCACCAAGACACC
>DHJO01000244.1:16532-18495 GCA_002404375.1 Gemmatimonadales bacterium UBA4718
GCCGCCGCCGGGAGCGGGAAAGTGACCGACATCAATCTTCCCGAGAGCTTCCGTGCGCTCCTGGGCAGCTCGTCGCAAACGGATCGTCTCGATGGATTGGCGTTACACGCAATAGTCAGGGCCGCCGACCCGAACGGCGCGGCAAGAATAAGGGACATCGCGGCGAACTATCGGGACGACTATCTGCGTGCCCTCCGCGCCAAGGGTCTCGACGCCGGCCGTGAAGCGGGAAGGCTGGGACAGGACGAAGTCCGGGCTTACCTGGCGGCATCCATTCTGCCTCGACTCGTCGAAAGCGGTGTCTTGCTTCCTCTTGATGGCGACGTGGAGAGCGATAACGCCGCGGTTCGAATCTCCCCCACCCTCTGGAAGGATATCGCGCCCCGCCGCGCGGAATTCGCCGAAGCGATGCGCGAGACCGGAGAGCACTCGCGCCTCACGCTTTCCACGCCGCCAAAGCCAAGGCTGATCAGCGGGAGCGTTCTCGAGGCCGAAGGCCTCACCAAGATCTATCGCGGGCGCAAAGTCGTGAACGATGTCGCCCTTCGGTTGCAGCAGGGCGAAATCGTCGGACTTCTCGGTCCCAACGGAGCCGGCAAGACGACGACTTTCTACATGATCGTCGGCCTCATTGACCCTCTTTCCGGTCGGATCCTCCTCGACGGTGAAGACATCACGAAGCTCCCGATGTACGAGCGGGCGCGACGCGGAATTGGCTATCTTTCGCAGGAGCCTTCGATCTTCCGAAAGCTTTCGGTCGAGGACAACATCATGGCCATTCTCGAAACCCTTCCGCTGTCTCCTGCGGAGCGGTCGGAGCGGCTGGAAAAGCTTCTCGACGAGCTCAGTATCAAGCGTCTGCGCAAGAGCAAGGCTTACGCTCTTTCCGGTGGCGAGCGCCGCCGGCTCGAGATCACGCGGGCACTCGTAACGGACCCGAAATTCATGATGCTCGACGAGCCGTTTGCCGGCGTGGACCCCATCGCCGTGCACGACATTCAAACCATTGTAGCGGGACTCCGGCACCGCGGGATTGGCGTCCTGATCAGCGATCACAACGTCGAGCAGACGCTCGACATAGTGGACCGCGCATACATTATGTTCGATGGACAGGTTAAAGTTTCCGGAACCGTGCGCGAGCTCGTTTTCGATGACACAGTTGCCGACATCTATCTTGGTCCAACACTCACTGCGCGGCTGCGCGAGCGCTTCTCCCGTGAAAGGAACGAGGTGACCGCCTCTTGAAGCCGGGTCTCAATCAATCGACCCAGCTCCGTCAGGAGCTAAAGATCAATCCACGCCTCTACCAGGCGATGGATCTGCTCTATATGCCCCTGTTGGACCTGCAGCAGCATCTCAAGCAGGAGCTTCTGAACAATCCTTTTCTCGACCTTGTCGAGGCGGAAGATGAGGAGGAGGAGCAGGAGGGCGAGGCCGAAGAGCCGGCGCAGGCGGAAGCCGAGGACGAGCGAGCCGGTGAGATCGATTGGGAGGAGATCCTCCTCGATGGCTTCGACACCGCTGGTGGTCGCCGCGAGGAGCACGAGGAGCGCGAATACTTCGAGCCTGTAACTGTTGCCACGCGTGATTTGAGCGATCATCTGCGCGATCAGGTCAGCCTGCTCGAGCTTACTCCGCGGCAGACACTTCTCGCCGACGAGTTCATAGGCAACGTTAACGATGACGGCTATCTCGCTTGTGGAGTTGAGGATATAGTTCGCGCGCTCAACGAGGTGGTGACGAAGGCGGCGGAAGAGGCGGGGCGCGACACCCACGACCTTCCGCTCTATACGGGGGAGGAAGGGCAGAAGATGCTCGGCACCATCCAGAGCCTCGATCCTGCGGGAGTTGGCGCGCAGGATCTTCGCGAGTGTCTCCTCCTCCAGCTCAAGGAGGCCGGACTGGAACAGTCGGTGCCGTACCGTCTCGTTCGCGATTGCTTCGAGGAGCTGATCAACCACCG
>DHJO01000244.1:18537-20524 GCA_002404375.1 Gemmatimonadales bacterium UBA4718
TGGAGCGAGATCTCCAAGCGCTTCGGCATCAGCGCGGGTGACGTGCAGAAGGCGGCCGACGAAATCGCCAAGCTCGATCCGAAGCCCGGGCTGCAGTACGGCTCACGCGACGAGAACTATATCATTCCAGACCTGATCGTAGAAAAAATCGACGACAGATATCACGTCTTCCTGAACGACGCGAACCTGCCGCGGCTCAAGCTGAGTCGTGCTTATCAGGAGATCGCCCGAGACAAAAAGAAGTTCGACGGCGAGAACAAGGAGTTCATCTCCAACAAGCTCAACTCCGCCAACTGGATGATTCAGGCGATCGAGCAGCGCCGCCAGACGATGCTCAAGGTGATGAACTACATCGTTGAGCGGCAGCGCGAATTCTTCGAGAAGGGAATTCAGTACCTGAAGCCGCTGACCCTGCGCGAGGTCGCTGAGGTAATCAACATGCACGAATCCACCGTCAGCAGAGTCACCAACGAGAAGTTCGTCCAGACCCCACGCGGCGTGCTTCCGCTCAAGTTCTTTTTTTCGTCCGGACTGGCTACTTCGGACGGTGAAGATGTTTCCGCCCGCGGAATCAAGGCGCAGCTCCAGAAGCTCGTGCAGGAAGAGGACCCGAAGCACCCACTCACGGACCAGGCGATCGTGAACATCCTTCGCGAAAGCGGCGTGCAGATCGCTCGCCGGACCGTAGCGAAATATCGTGATCAACTTGGCGTGCTGTCGGCCCGGATGCGGAAACGCGTATGACGTCGGTCCCCCAGACCGAGGCGACACAGCGCTTTGCGGGCGGCGGCGGTTCTCAGCCGACCAGCGCCCGGCCCGAGGTGAGCATCCTTGTTCCCGCGAAGGATGAGGCTGAGAATCTGCCGTTGTTCATGGAGCAGGCTCGAGCCGCCTTTGGAGCGACGCCGCAGCGTTACGAAGTCGTCGTTGTCGACGACGGGTCCGTTGACGATACATGGGCCGTGTTGCAGCGTCTGACCGCGCAATATCCGTTTCTCAAGCCCGTGAGGCACGGCGTTAGACGAGGAATCGCTGACGCACTTCGCACCGGCTATCTGCACTCCCGCGGCAGCATTCTCGTTTTCTACCCGGCAGACCTTCAGTACAAGCCCGAGGACATCCCGCGACTCGTGGCTCCGATTCTCGCCGGCGAATCGGACATCGTGACCGGTTACAAGGAAGGGAAGTACGAGAAGGCATTTGTGTCCGGGATCTACAACAGAATGAGTCGGTCGCTGTTCAAGGTGACGGTGCGCGATCTCAATTCTGTGAAAGCGTATCGGCGTGAGGTCATGGACACGCTGCCGAATCGTCCTGACTGGCACAGATACATGGTCGTGATGGCTGCCGCCGGCGGCTTTACCGTCTCGGAAGTGCCCGTGCCACTTTATCCGCGCCATGCCGGGACATCCAAGTTTGGAATCGGCCGCATTCCGGTGGGTCTGCTCGACATGCTCGCGGTCTGGTTCGAGCTGAGGTTCGCGCGCAAGCCTCTTCTCCTGTTCGGCATGCTCGGCGCGGGATTGTTCGTCGTCGGAGTAGTGGTGGGCATCATTGCCATCCTCTGGCGCGTCATCGGAGGTGTCGGCTTCAGACCGCTGATCAACCTGGTCGAGACGTGCCTTACTGTCGGAAGCGTCTTCTTTGCCACCGGACTCATGGGTGAATTGATCGCCGCACAGCGCGCCGAGCTGAGCCAGCTGGCGGCGCGTATCGAGGACCTCTCGCGGGAACGCGACACGACGACCAGATAGTCCATGAACGTATTGTTTCTCACGCACTCGTTCCCGCGAAGGGAAGGGGACGCCGCCGGCTCATTTATCCTGCGTCTGGCGGTTGCCTTGCGCGCTGAGGACGTGAAGGTGCACGTCGTGGCGCCCGCCGCTGCGGGAGTCCCCGCCTCTGAAGAGATCGAGGGAGTGAGGGTCGATCGCTTTCGTTATGCACCAAGGCGATATGAGAAGCTCGCCTACACGGGCAACATGGC
>DHJO01000244.1:20769-20915 GCA_002404375.1 Gemmatimonadales bacterium UBA4718
CACTGGTGGTTCCCGAGCGGTGTTGTCGGGACGTGGGTCGGAGGGCTCTCTCACGTTCCACTCGTAACCACTCTTCATGGAACCGATGTTCGGCTCGCGCGTTCTGTTGGCGTGGCGAAGCCGTTGTTCGGGCACGTGCTCAAGCA
>DHJO01000220.1 GCA_002404375.1 Gemmatimonadales bacterium UBA4718
GCTCCGGGCGGAATGGGCGGGATGTACTAGGTCTTGCCACTCAGTGGGATCTCAAACGGGAGTCGCGAAAGCGGCTCCCGTTTTTGTTTCCAGAACAGTTGTCGCTGCGGCCACCGCGAATCCTCCCTTGACCTGGCGGCTTGATCGCAATACTATTTCTGAACAATCGAAGTCCCTGTGGTAATTTGCCGCGTATTGCAGCCACGTTAAATAAATGCTAAAAAGCGAGGAACGCCCGCGGCTAGCCAGCCTCGGGCGTTCTGCTTTATGCGCGGAGTCCATCAACCAGACTCCCCATGACTTTCCAGAAGCAGCTTGCGATCGAGCCCCTACCGGCGCTACATGACTTTCCCATTATTTCGGCGGCCGCGCGCAGCAACGCCAGCCCTCCGAAATTCGTACCCCACCGAAGGAGCGCAGCCGGCGCGTCCGTCGACGCGCCGCGTACGGTACGAGTTGCTCTCGCCGGTTGCGGTGTCGTTGGTGGTGGGTTCGTTCGGCTACTCCACGAATCCGCACCCGCAATCGCGGCGCGGTTCGGCGTTCGCTTCGATCTCACACACGTGTTGGTGCGCGATCCAACACGCGAGCGCAACCTTCCGCTCGACTCGCGGCTCTTTACGAACGACCTCAATGCATTTCTCGCCCACGATGCCGATGTGACCATCGAGGCAATTGGCGGTAACGAGCCGGCGCGAACAATCGCGTCGGCCGCGCTGAGTCGTGGAACGAAACTCATTACTGCCAACAAGGAGCTTGTCGCCTCGCATGGCGACTCTCTTTCTGCGCTCGCTCGCGAACACGACGCCGGTCTCGATTTCGGGGCGGCAGTAGGGGGAAGCGCGCCGGTGATTTCGACCCTACGCGATCTGGTCGGCGCCTCCACCCCACTGTCCGTGCGCGGAATTCTGAACGGAACCTCGAACTATGTCATATCCCTGCTCGAGCGCGGCGAGAGTCTCGATGGCGCTCTCGCGTCGGCGCGGCAGCGTGGCCTCGCCGAGGCTGACTGTGCGCGCGATCTGGATGGACGGGATGCGGCGGCGAAGCTCGCCATAATCGCCTGGATCGCCTTCGGCATACGCCCAGCGGACCTCCACATTCGCCGGACTCCGCTGCTTCCGGGCCTGGCGCGCCTCATACGATTTGCAACGACCACCGGCGCGCGCGTCCGCCAGATTGCCGAGTGTACCCGACTGCCGGGAAACCGCGTGACGGCGGCGGTCGAGCCGGTCGTCGTTTTTTCTGAGAGTGCGTTCGGGCGAACTACTCTCGAGGAAAATCGAGTCGAGGTAGATCTTGGCTGGCGCTCGCCGCTGAGCGTGTCCGGCCCAGGTGCGGGCGGGGCTCCAACCGCTGCCGCACTGTTGAGCGATCTGCTTCGGGTTTCGCCGCCGCCCAACGATCGCGGGGCTGGAGCGACACAGTTCCTCTCCGTCGCTGACCCACGTGACCATCGCTGGCTCATCGCGGCCCGACTCGAGGCAGCGTTACTACAACGGATTGCAACAGCGATCGGGCTTTGTTCCGAGCCCTACGCCAGCGATGATCCCGATGCGGCGCTCATTACCGCTCCGGCACCCTGGAAATCCGTACAGCTTCTGATTGCCGCGCTGGATTTGTTGGGCGCGGCACCTTGTGTTGCGCGCTACGAGAGCTGCAACGGTGCGGAGGTGCTCCAGTGACCGCCACTGCGTTGGTCGGACCTCGTGGAGCGCCGGTCATCGCTGTCCTCGGCGGCATCTCCGCCTCGAAGCACGTCACATCGTCCGCGGCGGATCCGTCTCCCGGATGGTGGGAAGACGTGGTTGGACCAGGCCGCGCAATCGACACTCGACGGTTTCGGGTTCTGGGAATCGATTATGTCTCCCGCGGAAAGGGCGCGGCGCCGGTTACGACCGCCGACCAGGCGGAAGCCCTCGCCACTGCCCTGGATCAGGCCGGCGTCAGCAGCCTCCATGCACTAGTAGGCGCATCCTACGGAGGAATGGTCGCACTTGCGTTCGGCGTCAGATTCGCGGCGCGGACACGGCGTCTGATCGTGATCAGCGCAGCCCACGAGAGCGACCCTATCGCGACGGCGCTCCGACATCTTCAGCGACGCGTCGTCGCGCTCGGAAGGGAGGTCGGGCGGGAGCGCGATGGATTGGCGATCGCGCGCGGCATTGCGATGACGAGCTACCTCACAGCTCGGCACTTCGATGAGCGACTCGCGGAATGCGATCGGAACGATTCGCGACTCGTCGAAGATCGGATCGGGAGCTTTCTGAAGATTCGCGGGGAACAGTTCGCTGACCAGTGGACGTCCGAGAGGTACAATGCGCTCTCGCTCTCTCTCGATCTTCACAAGATCCGCCCCGAAGATGTCACCGTGCCGACGACCGTGATTGCCGTCAGTGCAGACCGCCTCGTGCCCGTCGC
This sequence comes from Gemmatimonadales bacterium UBA4718, assembly GCA_002404375.1. Lineage (GTDB taxonomy): Bacteria > Gemmatimonadota > Gemmatimonadetes > Gemmatimonadales > Gemmatimonadaceae > UBA4720. Next base: position 2,422 of record DHJO01000220.1, read on the forward strand.
GCAAAGTCGCGAGCTCGCGCTCAGACTGGGCGGACCCAGTCAGCTCATCGAGATCGACTCATCTCTCGGCCACGATGCGTTCCTCGGCGATTCCTCCCGCATTGCTCCATTCGTCAACGAGCTGCTTCAACTCGAAGAGGAGTTGGTGTCATGACCGACCAGAACAGACATTCATCGACGCGTCCTCCGCGACAGCCGGCTACGCGCGCAGTGCGCGCGGGCATCGCGACCGACCTGCACCATGGCGCGGTGGTGCCTCCGATTCATCTCTCTTCGACGTTTGCCTTTGAGGGGTTTGGCAAGAAGAGGCTCTACGACTACACGCGCACTGGCAATCCGACCCGCCAGCACCTCGCCAACGCCCTCGCTGAGCTCGAGGATGGAGAGGGGGCGGTCGTGACGAGCACCGGAATGTCGGCGGTGGCTCTGGTGCTGCAGCTCGTACGTCCCGGAGATCTCATACTCGCCGCTCACGACTGTTATGGCGGCACCCATCGCATCCTGCGCTCCCTCGCTGCTCGCGGACATTTTGACGTAGCATTCGTCGATCTCACCTGTGAAACCGCTGCGGAGACGGTGAAGTCGCGACGGCCAAAGCTGCTGTGGATTGAAACGCCAAGCAACCCGCTTCTCAGGGTGACAAACCTGGCTCGGATCATCGAAGCGGGGCACGAAGCTGGAGCTCTCGTGGCCGTGGACAACACCTTCCTCTCCCCTGCGCTGCAGCGGCCGATCGAATTCGGCGCGGACCTCGTCGTCCACTCGACCACGAAGTATCTCAACGGACACAGCGACGTCGTCGGCGGTGCGGTCGTGGCGTCGGACGCGGCGCTCGTCGAAGAACTGGCTTGGTGGGCCAACTGCCTCGGAACTACAGGCGCTCCCTTCGACAGCTTTCTCACTCTGCGGGGAGTGCGGACGCTCCACGCGCGGATGAGTGTCCACTGTGAGAACGCCGCGCGTGTGGTCGATCTGTTGTCCGGCCACGACGCGGTAAAGCGTGTCTACTATCCGGGATTGAGCTCTCATCCCGGCCACGGAGTTGCCGCGTCCCAGCAGGACGGGTTCGGCGCCATGGTGAGCTTCGAAGTCAACGGCGGAATCGATGGTGTCCAGCGGTTCGTCAACGCACTTCAGTGCTTCACCCTTGCCGAATCGCTGGGAGGTGTCGAGAGCTTGATCGCCCATCCGGCGACGATGACGCACGCGTCAATGGATGAAGCCGCACGCGCGACGGCGGGGATCGACGAATCGCTGCTGCGCCTGTCGGTCGGAATCGAGCACGCCGACGACCTCGTCGCGGATATCGCAGCCGCGCTGGATGTTGCTGTCGCGCACGCTTCCGATAACTATTCCGAGCTGGAAAATACCGACGTGAGGGCAACCGTATGATGGCAATTGGCAATTGACGAGTTCTCAGATTCCTGCGCGGAAGGATCGCTGGCTTCGCGCGCTGGGCTACGGATTCCTTGCCGAATTCGCGACGGTGATCACGATCATCCTGATCGTACAGGCGTATGTCCACATTTTCGGGCGCGGGCTTACCGACTCCGACTACGCCGCGTTTGGCCAGAAGGTGGGTAGAACTGTCGGCGTCGTTGGCGGGACCATTTACACTTACCTCTTTGCACAATTGCTAATGCGACGCCTCACTGGGCGGTTCATCGAGCATGGCATTGTCGTGGCCTTGAGCGCGATCGCATTCTCGATCGCCGGCTCCGTTGTCGGGCATCAGGGCGTACCAGCGGCTTACCTCCTTGCATCCGTGCTGAAGCTCGCGGCTGGCGCCTCGGCCGGATTCCTTTACTTGCGCTCCGTTTCTCTGAATCGAAACGTTGTTTGAGGCAGCGGCATAACCCATGGGACCGACGGTGCCAGCGACTTCGTCAGGCTTTCTCGTAGCTCACCGAGTTCCGTTCCAGGGCTTGGCTGAATCGGAAGCGTCTGCTGTCGAAAAAAATCTTCCCAGTGCCCTACGATGACCTGTGAGGGTTTGAGCACCTTTAGCAAGCTATCGGGAGTATTCGGAACGTTCGACGAGGTCGCCCCGCACAGCACAGCGAGGTCCACCGCGCGCTCGGCGAGCACTTCGGTGGGAGGGAATCCGAGCGGAGGCTCGCTTGGTGCGTCCTGAAAGTAAATTCTGAAGACAGTCGCTTTCCTGTCATCCGACAAGACGTCGATGAGGTATGCATACGGCTCCCCGAGCTTCCACTCGGCAGCGGTACGGGGAAGGCTGTCGAGATCGACATCGACCGAGCCGGGAGTGAAGAGGTAGCTGTTTTTCAATGCGCGGTAAGTCGGCGCGTGTCCGGCCACGAGTGCCATGAACCGGTACGCGCTGTCGGTCGTGTAGTACCAAGCGCCTCGCCGATTTCTCGCCCCCGCTTCGGCGAGGGAGATTGCCACGACTCGCTGTCCGCCATTGGAGCGCAGAGTCGAATCGCCCATCAGCATGTGGCGAACTGAAGGGCCTCCGAAAATTCTGGACTTGGTGGCGCGCCTGATGGCGATGTACGGTATGTCCATCAAATGATCGTAGTGCCCGTGACCCACGAGGATTGCCGTGGCTCGGTCCGCCGAGCGGGGAAGCAGTCTTTCAATCAGCAGAGTATCAGAGGCGATCCTCGGTGTACTTCGAAGCAATCGAGTCATTCGAGGCCTGACCATACCTAGCGAGGGGTTGCTGAAGAAGGGGGCAGTCAACAGTACGCGCCGCTCGTGTTCGATGAGTAGGCCGGACACACCGAGGTACGTGACGGAAACGACGCGGTTTGAATCGCCGCACTCGGAGCCCGCGCACCCCACGGCGTGTGCGCCCGACTCCAACTGCTTGTAGATCGTGATTGGAGGGCGGCACTCAATCAGCAAGACCAGCGCAATTAGGCGAGCATTTTCTCGACGCATAGGTTTGCCCCGCGGTCAACCCTCAGGGAAGAATTCTGCGGTCAGGCCAAGCCGAGGCCCGCCAGCAGCCCCTGGAACCGCGAGTCGCCGCTGATTCGATCATAAACCGGCGCTCTGATTCCAAACGCTAAAGTGCAGTCTCGTGCCGAGCTCGCTTTAGCGAGCCAGTCGAATGCGGAGTCCGGGTCATTGAGATTTGCATAAATCCACGAGATCATCGTCGGTCCGACGTACACCTGCTTCGATCGCTCGATCAGCTCAGCGAGCACCTTTTCCGCGGAAATCCGGTCGCCGGCCATCGCGTGAACGACGGCCAGAAGCGCGCGCAACAAATTCAGATCGGGCGAGAGAGCTACGCCCCGTTCCGCATTACTGACTGCTTCGGTGTTCATCCCTTTTTCGGCGTACGACAGAGTCATGGCCAGGAGAGCGAGAAAGGAGGTAGGATCGCGCTCGAGGGCTCGCTGGGATTCGGCGATCGCCTGGTCGTACTGTCGCCCGTGATACGAGACGAGCGCGGCTATTCCATTGGTTGCCGGAGATAAGGGGTCGAGCTCTTGTCCCAGGTGAGCAGCTTCAGCAGCCTCCCGTTGCCGATCGACGATGCTGAGGAGCCACGCATAAAAGCTGTGCGCGAGCGCGTGTCGCGGATTCAGGTCTATAGCATGGAGCAGTGAAGATTCTGCGCCATCCCAATCCAGGCTGAGCAACTGCACGAAGCCGAGAGAAGTGCGTGACTCGGCCAATTCCGGCGCCAACTCGACTGCACGCGTTGCGGCAGCGAGCGCCTTGGGCACAACCGTCGAAGTCGGCAGAAATCCCCAGAGTCCGGGCAGGCTGTACGAATCCGCGAGTCCAGCATACGCGAGCGCGTAATCTGGATCTTTGGCGAGTGCGTGCTCGAAATGATGGATTCCCTTTTCCAGCATCCCCTTCATGTTCCAGCGATGCCAGCAATGCCGGCCTCGCAAGTACAGCTCATACGCCTGAACGCTTTCAGTGTGCCGTTTCCCCAGGGCTTCATCCTGCGCGGACGTCAGCTTGACCTTTAAGCGGTCGACGATCGTTCGCGCGATCTCGTCCTGAATTTCAAAGACGTCCTCGATTTCCCGATCATACCGTTCCGACCAGATGTGGTATCCGTCGCGCGCATTTATCAGCTGAGCGCTGATACGCACCCGTTGGCCCATTCGGCGCACACTTCCTTCGAGCACGGTATTCACATTGAGAAGCTGTCCAATCTCGGTGATGCTCAGCGACTTTCCCTTGAGGGCGAAGGTGGAAGTGCGCGCCGCTACTTTCAGCGTGGGAATTCGCGAAAGCGCGTTGAGAATCTCTTCCGTAATTCCATCGGAGAAATACTCATTGTCCCGATTCTCACTCATATTCGCGAACGGCAGAACGCCAATGGATGGCTGCTCAGTCTCGCGGAGGCGATTGGCTGCGGTCGGAGTCACACGATACGCGATCGGTTCGACGGAAGCCTGTGTATCGCTCTTCCTTCTGCCCGACGTAGTCCTCGCTGACATGGCGCTCCTCGCGGTCGAAGTCGGTGCCGGTTGCGGAGCCACTGACGTGCGATTGGAGAGTGCGCGAACGAGCTCATCAGCGCGTCCAAAGCGTTCATCTGGATCCCGTGCAAGCGCTCTTACAGCTACGTCGTCGAGCCAATGCGGTACTTCCTTCCGAACGCTCGATGGTCGTGGCGGAGGCTCCGTGAAGCGCTTGACGAACCCTTCCTTCCCCGCGAACGGCGGCTTCCCAGTCAGCATCTCGTACAGAACGCAACCGAGGCTGTAGATGTCGCTGCGGCCATCGAGCTTACGGTCCCCCATTAGTTGCTCGGGGCTCATGTAGGCCGGTGTGCCGGGCCCGCCCATGCCGGTGCGAGTGAGCTGTTGCACTCCAGCGACGTCGATCGCGCGCGCGATCCCGAAGTCGGCGACGATGGCATGTCCGCCGGAAAGGAGAATATTCTCCGGCTTGATGTCGCGGTGAATGATCCCTTGCCCGTGAGCGTAGGACAGAGCATCAGCCGCCTCGCAGGAGATCCGGGTAGCGGCATCTATTGGCAGGTGCCGTTCGCGGCTGATTTTTTCCCGCAACGTCTCCCCGCTCACGTAAGGCATGAGGTAGTACAGAAACGCTTCGACGTGCCCCGAGTCGTGGAGCGGCAGGATATTCGGATGCTGAAGCCGGGCGAGCATCCGAATCTCCCTGATGAATCGCAGCTCGCCTGTCTCCGAGCTCGGATCCGCGTTCAGAACCTTGAGCGCCAGTTGGCGGTCGTGCCTCGAATCCTTTGCCAGGTAGACGGTTGCAAAGGCGCCCTGACCGATCTCGCGCCCGATTTCGTATCGTCCGGCGAGGGCAGCTCGGAGAGGGCCGATCGGATCCTGGGAATCTGCCATG
>DHJO01000175.1:0-738 GCA_002404375.1 Gemmatimonadales bacterium UBA4718
AGATCGACGATCAGCTTGAGCTCGTGCATGCACTCGAAGTAGGCGACCTCCGGCTGGTAGCCGGCGTCGACCAGAGTGTCGAATCCGGCTTTCACCAGTGCGGAGACTCCGCCGCACAGCACCGCCTGCTCTCCGAACAGATCGGTCTCGGTTTCCTCCTCGAAGGTGGTGATCAGCGCGCCGGCCCGAGTGGTGCCGAGCGCCTTGGCGTAGGCGAGAGCGTCGTCGAGCGCGTGTCCCGAGGCGTCCTGGTGCACCGCTACCAGCGCCGGCACGCCCCCGCCCTGCTCGAACACTTCGCGCACGCGGTGTCCCGGAGCTTTGGGCGCAACCATGCTCACGTCGACGCCCGCGGGTGGGGTTATCTGCCCGTATCTGATGTTGAAGCCGTGCGCGAACATCAGCGTCTTGCCGGGAGTGAGATGCCGCTGGATGTGATCGCAGTACAGTCGCGCCTGCCCGGTGTCGGGAGTGAGGATCATTACGATCTGCGACTCCGCGACTGCGTCATCCACGCTCGCGACGAAAAGTCTGGCCGCCCTCGCGGCAGGCCGACTCCGCGAGTCTTCGCGCAGTCCGACGACGACGTCGACTCCGCTGTCCCGCAGGTTCAGTGCGTGCGCATGTCCCTGGCTGCCGTAGCCGACGATCGCGACGCGCCTTCCATCGAGACGGCCGACATCCGCATCTGCATCGTAAAAGAGTTTGGTCATGATTTCCTCAGGCGCCGTCGGCCTG
>DHJO01000175.1:811-3406 GCA_002404375.1 Gemmatimonadales bacterium UBA4718
CGCGCGATCATCTCGCCGAGTCGGGCCGGCGTGTCCGTCATCTCGACGACGACGGTCTGCGGAGAGCTGCCGACGATTCTCGCGCCGAAGCCGTCCGCCACCGTCTTGATCTCCTCGCGTCGCGGCTCGGGCACGTGAATCTTTACCAGCGCGGTTTCGCGCACCACGTACTCTGAATTCGTCACGTCTGTCACTTCCAATACCTCGATTAAGCGGTTGAGTTGTTTGATCGTATGCTCGACGGAGTCCGTATCGACGAGCACTGTCGTGCGCTTTACGCCCGGTGTCTCGCTGTCACCGACAGCGATGCTGTGGAGACCGAGTCCTCGCCCGCGCAGCAGGCCGAGCACGCGGTTGAGCGCGCCGGGCCGATCTTCCACGAGCGCGATGAGCGTGTGCCTCATGCGGGCGCTTCTCGTGTGATCATCTCGCCGATGCTCAGACCCGGCGGGACAAGCGGGAACACATTCGCTTCTCGCTCGACTCTGAAGTCGAGCACCACCGATCCGTCGTGGTCCCACGCCGCGTGTATCGCCTCATTGGCGTCTTCGATGCGCTCGACCGTGAAGCCTCGCAGACCGTAGGCTTCCGCCAATCCGGCGAAGCTCGGGCCGGAGAGAGGAGTGCCGCTGTAGCGGCGCCCTTCGAACAGTTGCTGCCACTGCCTGACCATCCCCAGGTAGCCGTTGTTCACGATCGCCACCTTCACGTTCTTGATCCCCTCCTGGCTGATCGTCGCCAGCTCCTGATTCGTCATCTGGAATCCACCGTCGCCGACGATGGCCCAGATCGTCTCGTCGGGATGCGCGATCGCCGCGCCCATCGCCGCCGGCACCGCGAAGCCCATCGTCCCCGCGCCCCCGCTGGTGATGTGCGTGCGCGGACGACGCCATTCGATCAGCTGCGCAGCCCACATCTGGTGCTGGCCGACATCGGTGACGACTCGATATCCGCCCCGCCCATTCAGAGCGGAGTTGAGTGCTGCGTAGACGTCGTGGGGCATCAGCTCGGTCGTGTCCGGCCGGCGGAGATACGGCTGGCGGTGCTGGTGCGTGGCCTGAGTATCCCGGATGTTGCGGAGCCAGATGGCAGCGTCGCGTGGCGGCGTTTCCTCGAGCAGCGCGCGGAGAGCAGCGCGCGCGTCGCCGATGATCGCGACGGTGACTTTCACGTTCTTGCCGATCTCCGAGGGATCGATGTCGATGTGAATGACCTTCGCCCGGGGCGCGAAGGTGGACGCCTTTCCCGTGACACGGTCGTCGAAGCGCGCGCCGATGCTGAGGAGGACATCGCACTCCTGAATCGCGCGGTTGACGTGAACCCAGCCGTGCATGCCGGGCATCCCGATGCTGAGCGGATGATCTTCGGGAAATCCTCCGATGCCGTGCAGCGTCGTAATGACGGGGATGCCGGTGCGCTCAGCGAGCAGCAACAGCTCGGGCGCCGCGCCCGAAATGATTACGCCATGGCCGACAAGAATAAGAGGCTTGCTCGCGCCGGCGAGGAGGCGCGCGGCTTCGCGTACCGCACGACGATCGATGTCAGCCGTGGGCAGGAATCCCGGGACGTTGAGCGTCGTATTCCAGTCGGGTACGACGCGCGCCTGTTGCGCATCCTTGGTCACGTCGATCAACACGGGCCCGGGCCGGCCTGTGCGCGCGATGTGGAACGCCTCGTGGAAAACGCTGGGCAGATCGTCGGCGCGGCTGATCCGATAATTGTGTTTGGTGATGGGGAGCGTGATGCCGGTGATGTCGGTCTCCTGGAAAGCATCCTTTCCCAGCACCGCGCTCGACACCTGACCCGTGATCGCGACGAGCGGAGTGCTATCCATCCACGCGTTGGCAATCGGTGTCACCAGATTCGTAGCGCCGGGCCCGCTGGTCGCGACGCACACACCGACCTTTCCCGTGGAGCGGGCGTAACCTTCCGCGGCGTGTCCAGCGCCCTGCTCGTGCCGGCAGAGTACGTGGCGGAGCTTGTCGTGATATTCCCACAGCGCGTGATAGAAGGGCATTATCGCGCCGCCGGGAATGCCGAACATCACCTCGACATTCTCGCGCACGAGCGCTTCGCACATCACCTGTGCTCCGGTGCGTTCGTGGGAAGCGGGAAGGGGGAAGGGGGAAGTGGAGGGCGCGTCGGTCATGTGCCCACACCTGCCGTCGGTCGGTACCGTTCGCGCGTCGAGTGAGTGATTGCGTGGATCGCGACGGCCGTTGCCTCTCTCGTTGCCTCGACGGCGTCCCGCGCGCCTGGCGTCTCTAGCACCGCGCCACGTCCGGCGTTCGTCACCATCGCCGCGTAACGCGACAGCCATCCGCGCGTGTAACGGGGCGCGGGAGCCGACCATTTGGCGCGGCGGGAGCGTAGCTCCGCCGCATCGAGCTCGACATCCAGTTTGCGCTCAGCGAGATCGATACAGACTATGTCGCCATCACGTATAAGTCCGATGGGGCCGCCTTCAGCGGACTCGGGCGAGACGTGACCGATGCAAAGCCCACGCGTGCCGCCCGAGAATCTTCCGTCGGTGATGAGCGCGACCTCGGAGCCGACGGGCATCCCCTTGAGCATGCTCGTCAGCGACAGCATCTC
>DHJO01000175.1:3511-5190 GCA_002404375.1 Gemmatimonadales bacterium UBA4718
CCGCACCGCCTCGATCGCCGACTCCTCATCCTCGAAGACGCGCGCCGGACCACGAAATGTGAGCTCGTGCTGCTCGACGGCGCCGATCTTGATCACCGCGCCGTCGGGAGCGAGATTGCCGAACAGAACGCATAGAGAACCGCGAGCGGAATGCGCCTGGGCGATGGGGCGAATGCATTGCGGATCGAGATTCTGCACTCGCTCCAGATTCTCACCGACGGTTTTGCCCGTGACAGTGAGCGCGTCGAGGTAAAGCGTTCCCTGTTTCTGCGCCAGCTCCTTCAGCAGCGCGGGAACACCGCCCGCGGCCCCGACATCCTGGATATGCCACTGGCGGTTGCCATCCCACGCCGGCGACACTTTCGCCAGGTGCGGGACGCGTTCGGCGACTTCATTGAATCTTGCGAGCGGATACTCGACGCCGGCTTCATGGGCAACGGCGATGACGTGCAGAAGAGTGTTGGTCGAGCCGCCCATCGCCACATCCAGGGCGACGGCGTTGTCGATCGAGCGTGCATTGACGATGTCGCGAAAGCGAATGCCGCTATCGAGCAGCTGCAGCAGTTGGCGCGCCGCCGCGCGGGCGAGCTCGTGCCGCTCGGGCGAGACGGCGAGAATCGTCCCGTTGCCGGGGAGCGCGATGCCGAGCGCCTCGCAGAGGCAGTTCATCGAATTGGCGGTGAACATCCCGCTACAGCTTCCGCACGTTGGGCAGCCGGCGATCTCGAGCTCCTCGAGACGTGCGTCGTCGATCGTGCCCGACGCGCGAGCGCCAACGGCCTCGAACACCGAGATCAGATCCACTTTCTGGCCGCCGCGGTCGACGCCGGCCGCCATCGGCCCGCCGGAAACGAAAATGGTGGGGATGTTGACGCGTGCCGCGCCCATCAGCATGCCCGGCACGATCTTGTCGCAGTTCGGAATGCAGATCATCGCGTCGAAGCAGTGCGCCTGCACCATCGTCTCCACCGCGTCGGCGATGAGCTCGCGCGACGGCAGCGAGTAGCGCATTCCCTCGTGCCCCATCGCGATGCCGTCGTCCACTCCGATGGTGTTGAACTCGAATGGAATTCCGCCGGCGGCGCGCACGGCTTCCTTCACCACCTTTCCGAATTCCTGGAGGTGCGCGTGGCCGGGAATGATGTCGACGTAGGAATTGCACACCGCTATGAACGGCTTGTCGAAATCACCGCGCTCGCGGATTTGACCGGTGGCCCGCAGCAGACTCCTGTGCGGCGCGCGCTCGAATCCCTTCTTGATGGTGTCGGAACGCATTACGGTTTTCTCGGCGGTTGCATGAGAGGCATGAAAAGGCGAAGGGCCTCTTCCCGTGATTGGGGAGAGGCCCTTCGCTACCACCGAGCGCCTCTCCCGTTGCGGGAAGAGGCGTTTGTCTGCGTTACGTAGCTGTCAGACCAGTTCTCTTCCCAAAGCCGATAAGCCCTACCCCAATAAGGAGGAGGGACAGAATAAGGCCGAGGAGGAGCTGGCTGTTGCGGATCACGATCTGATTGATTGCGTTTGTGTGAATGTGAGAATCGATCTGGGGCGCAGCTTAACTCCACTTCGACAAGTCTGTCAAGTGCGGATGTACTCGGTGCCCTTCGTACAAATCTTTGTTTGGGTCGAGTCGAGGTGTGCCCTTCGGCGGCTACGCTCGCTTGGTCGGAGCCCCTAAC
>DHJO01000175.1:5403-6742 GCA_002404375.1 Gemmatimonadales bacterium UBA4718
GCCTTGACATCCGGATTGGGCCGGAATATCCTTTCCGCGTTCGGATTGCTGAGATCCTCGCAACCAGTAGCCCAGTCATGCCGCTTTCTGCTCGCCGCACCTCGTCCTTGAATCCTCGAAACAATCGACCGCTCCCACAGAATCTGTGGGACGTGATCGAACGTTTCGGGTAGAGCCACGACCAACTAGAACCAGAGCTCATTTCCAATACCCTCACGTTTCGATCGATGAACGCGGGGGCTTTTTGTTTTTAGGAATCGCGGAACCAAATCTCACCTGTCGCGCTGGAGGAGAACTGTGAAGGGGTTCATGAAGAGTTCAGGCACGGTGAACGTCCACCCATCCTTTCGAGTCGAGCCCGAACGATGAAACTCATCAGCTGCGTTATCCGACCCGACCGCCTTCCCGCCGTCAAGGAAGCTCTGTTCCGCGCGGGCGTCACGGGGATCACCATCACGCGCGCCAGTGGTCACGGTGGGGAGCGCGACACAGTAACGGTGAGGCGAGGCACGAAGCTCCTCCTGCAATTTCACGAGAAGGTCAAGATCGAGATGGCCTGCTCGGAGCCGTTCGTCGAGGCGACCATAAATGCGATCCTCCACTCCGCGCGCACTGGCGCGGTGGGCGACGGGAAGATCTTCGTCCAGCCGCTCGATCGCGTCGTCCGCATTCGGACCGGAGAGCGGGACAACGCCGCGCTGACGCCTGTGACCGTCGACGAAGTCCAGAAGCACTCATTGGAGCTGGCCGGAAAAGACTAAGCGGCTGGCCCGAAAAGACTAATCACGAACTCATCCCGAGTTCGGAGTCGATCCCTTTTGCATGGAGGATGATCCGTTATGAGCAAGTTGCGAAGTGTCGGCGCACGGTTGCGCACGAACTGGAAGGACCCCCTGATTCGGCGGCACGTCGGGCTGCTCTTCCTCGGAAAGGCCATCGGGCTCGGCATCGTATTGACGCTGATCACGCGGTGGTTCCTGCCTGCAATGCTCGGCGCCCAGGCCGCAACACCGGCTCCCGCTCTCGATCCCATGGCGACGGTCAACGCGATCAACACCGTGTGGACGTTGGTGGCCGCGTTCCTCGTGTTCGGCATGCAGGTCGGCTTCGTATTGCTCGAGGCAGGGTTCGCGCGCTCGCGGGAATCGGTCAATATCCTGGTGGAGGGGATCGCCGACACTTGCATTTGCGGTGTCACGTTCTGGCTCTGGGGATTCGCTTTCATGTTCGAGCCAGGAAACGGGTTCATCGGGCTACATGGCTTTGCCCTTCAGGGTCTGGCGGCGACATATGGCACCACCGGCGTCGCTCTGCTCGCGTTCTGGGTTTTCCAGTTCGC
>DHJO01000175.1:6909-7403 GCA_002404375.1 Gemmatimonadales bacterium UBA4718
GGGTTCATCTACCCGATCATCGGACACTGGGCATGGGGCCCGGACGGATGGCTCGCGACAATGGGGCCCATCGCGTTCCATGATTTCGCCGGGTCCACGGTGGTGCACACGATTGGCGGGGTGATCTCACTGGCTGGGGCGATCGCGCTTGGTCCTCGACTGGGCCGAGTGTTCAAGCGGGACGGTGGCGGCCCGATGCCGGCACACGATCTCATCATCGGAGCGGCGGGTGGCTTGATCCTGTGGTTCGGCTGGTACGGCTTCAACCCCGGCAGCACGCTCTCCGCTCTCGACGCGGCAGGCATTGGGCGGGTGGCCTTCAACACGACGCTCGCTGCCTGCTCGGCCGGACTGACCTCGCTGTTCTACTCGTATGTACGTACGAAGAAATGGGATCTGGCGCTGACGACCAACGGATTCCTGGCGGGCCTGGTAGCGATCACCTGTCCCTGCTACTGGGTCGACCCGGTCGGCGCGTTCTTCATCGGCATCGG
>DHJO01000175.1:7630-7894 GCA_002404375.1 Gemmatimonadales bacterium UBA4718
GGGCTGTTCTACGGCGGCGGGCTCGGCACCCTCAAGGCGCAATTCATCGGCAGCGCCGTCATCACAGTGGCCACGTTCGCCGCCGCGATGGCATTGATGTACGGCGTCAAGGCAACCGGCACGCTGCGGGTATCGCCGGAGGGAGAGCTCGAGGGGCTGGACCTGCACGAACACGGCTCATCGGCCTACCCCGAGTACATGATCAGCGGCTCCGAGAGCGTGATTCTCGCCGTGTCGTCAAAGGACGATGCAGCAGCGTAGGTC
>DHJO01000230.1 GCA_002404375.1 Gemmatimonadales bacterium UBA4718
GACCTCACGCTTATCAGGCGACCGCAGGGGACCAAGAAGTCCGGCAAGAAATCGGTAAATCGTTGACGGACAGCGTGATCTGCCGCAGTTGCACTACCCGGATGCCGGATAATGTCGGAGTCTATCGACAGCGGAATCGACAGCAGGAATGTAGTTCCCCCCAATTTGTCCGACACACAGAGGAGGCTTAGACCTTCGAACACCGCCGCTTCAGGCCGACTATCCACTATTCCCATCCGCCTTACAGGATCGGCGATCGAGACGTACCTTCGCCGAACCCCCTTGAGCCGATTGTTCGGCGATTCATCGATCTCCTGATGCCAGATTCGCTGCGCGAGCAGCTCCAAGCCTCCCTTGGCGCCGGGTACACCATCGAGCGCGAGCTCGGCCGCGGCGGCTTGGCTACGGTGTTTCTTGCGCGCGACGTCAAGCATCATCGCCACGTCGCCCTGAAAGTGCTCGATCCGGAACTCGCCGCGTCGCTCGGTACCGAGCGCTTTCTCGCCGAGATCCGCGTCACGGCGAATCTGCAACACCCGAACGTGCTGCCGCTCTTCGACTCGGGTGAGACGAACGGCCTCTTGTTCTACGTGATGCCCTTCGTCGCCGGCGAATCGCTGCGCGCGAAGCTCGATCGCGAGGGACAGCTTCCGGTTGACGAAGCGGTGCGTATTGCCAGCGCAATCGCCTTTGCGTTGGACTACGCGCACCGCCACGGAGTTGTACACCGCGACGTCAAGCCCGAAAACGTCCTTCTCTCCGACGGCGTTCCAATGGTGGCCGATTTCGGCATCGCGAAAGCCGTATCCAGCAGCCGGCTCGATGGCCCGTCGACGAATCCTGGGCTCACAAAGGCCGGACACTGGATCGGCACGCCAAGCTATATGAGTCCGGAACAGGCCATGTGCGAGGCGGTAGACGGGCGGAGCGACATCTACGCGCTCGGCTGCATGCTCTACGAGATGCTGTCGGGTCACGTTCCATTCACTGGTCCGTCGGTGCAATCAGTTCTTACGAAGCACCTTGTGATACCCGTTCCATCTGTCCGTGAAGCGCGTGACTCGGTTCCGCTGAATGTCGACGCGACGATTGTACGCGCGATGGCGAAGGAGCCGGCGGACCGCTTCGCGAATCCCGCTCAGTTCGCCGCGGCACTGGTCAGCGCGCCCCACGTCGAGCCCATGCCGGACTACTCGCGCCTCGCGTCCGTCGCCGTACTGCCGTTCGCCAACATGAGCGCGGACAAAGAGAACGAGTTTTTCGGCGACGGCCTGGCCGAGGAGATCATCAATGTGCTGGCTCAGGCACCGGGCATGAAGGTCGCCGGGCGCACCTCCTCCTTCTTTTTCCGTGGGAAGGACGTCGAATTCGGAGAGCTCGGGAGGAGGCTCAACGTCGACCATATTCTCGAGGGGAGTGTTCGCAAGGCGGGCAACCACATCCGCGTCACGGCGCAGCTCATCAAGGTCACCGATGGTTTTCATCTCTGGTCAGAGCGCTACGACCGCGAGATGACGGACATCTTCGAGATACAGGATGAGATCACGCAAGCCATCGCCGCGGCTCTCCGGATCAAGCTTTCCCCGGAAGCGGCAACGTTCCGGCGTCAGACACCCAACCTCCGTGCATACGCTGCGTACCTCGAGGCTCGAGATCATTGGGTCCGGCCGACGCCGGAATCATTGGCGCGTGTCAAGGAATGCCTGGAACACGCCATTGAGCTCGATCCAAGATTCGCGCTGGCGTACAGCTTGTTAGGTGCACACTATACGATGCTCGCGAACCTTGGCTTCAGGCCGGCACGCGAGGTCATCCCTTTGGCGCGCGCAGCGGAACAAGCGGCGTTGCGCATCGAGCCCTCACTGCCTGAAGCCCACGCCCTGTTGGGAGTGTGTGCCGGCACCGACTACAACTGGAACGAGGCGGAACGGGAATGGCGTTTGGCGATGGCTCAGGAACCCGTTTCACGCGACGTTCGTTTTTGGTACGGGAACCATTACCTGTTGTCGATGGGCCGCCTCGCAGAAGCCGTGGAAGCGATGGCGAGAGGCCTTCAGGATGATCCCCTGAATGTTTTGTACCGCCACCATTTCGCGGTCGGTCTCCGGAACGCCGGCAGGCTGGAGGACGCGGAAGCCGAGCTGCGCAAAATCCTGGAGATCGATGAGAACTTCCCACTTGCTGTGAGTACGCTCGGTGCAATCTGTGCGCAGCAAGGCCGGTTTGAGGAAGCGCTCACGTTGACGGAAAGGGCGTATGCATTGACGCCTTGGAGGCATCCGGTCATCGGACAGCTCGCGGCGTTACTGGTTCGCGCCGGAGCCAGGAGCCGTGCAGACGCGTTGCTCGAGATGCTCGGAGCTGGCAAGGAATACGGGGCTCCGACCGGGCTGGCAGTTTTTCACGCGGTCTGCGGAGACTTGGATCGGGCGGCGGAATGGGCCGAGCGGGCGATTGAAGAGCGGTATCCGCGACTCGTTCCGATCCTGGGGCCGCTCCTCCGATCCAGTCCCGGGTGGCCCGCGCTAGCGAAACTAATGAATTTGCAGCGGTGAAGGCTTAGCTGCCCTTGGGCGTAATCTTGCCAGCGAATGACTGGGCCACGATCTTGCCGTCCCGCACGACGAGCGTGTCCGTGCCCAACTCGTAGACGTTGTCGGCAGTCTCTGCGGTCCACAGAACGTAAGCGTAGTCGCCCACGACGGACTGGTGCTTCATGCTGAACGCTGTGCCAGGTTTTCCAAACTCCGCAAGCATTGCCTCGAAGAACGGTTTAATCCCATCGGCTCCCCTGAGCGGTCCGTCTGACGTGAAAAGGACGGCACCCGGCGCATAGTCAGATAGGATGCCCTTGAGGTCGCCCTCGCCAAAACACTTTATGTGGTGATCAAGAACGTCGTTCGTTGAAGCCATTTCTCGGTCTTCCGTTGTTGGATCTGCTCAAGCATTCCTTTCGCGTTCCTCGATTAGGCGAAGCGATTGCGAACAGTCAAGATACACCGGCGCCATTTTGCCTCGACCATTGGTCAGGTGAGAACGTGCACCGCGTCATGAGAATGGTCAATTGTTTTCGTCACCGGCGTCGACCAAATGCAAAACCCCGCCAGCGGCTAAACGCTT
>DHJO01000041.1:0-8889 GCA_002404375.1 Gemmatimonadales bacterium UBA4718
GCCAGCTGCGCCGCGAGCTTCGCCTCGCGCCAGAATGCACGCACCGCTTTGGCGTCGCGCGCGATCGACGGATGCAACGCCTTCAAGGCGACCTCCCGCTCCAGCGATAAATCCCTGGCGCGCCAAACCGTGCCAAAAGCACCACTTCCAAGCCTGGAGAGAATCTCATAGTCGTCGCCAACAGCCCACCGCATCCGCGCTTCGGCGGACTCGTATACGGTCTTGTCGGGCTCGCCGCGCACCATGACCACGGTGCGCGCCGGGTCCCCATGCTCGACCGAGCGAAGCAGAACCGCCAGTGAAGGAAAGCGGTCGGCCGCGTTGACGGAAAGCGCACGGTCGAGCGCCGATGCCAGCGCTTCCGGCGTCTCTGGTCTAACCAGCTTGATCGGAGGAACGCCTCGCTTGGGCGGAGTCTCGCCGGTGAGAGCCGTGAAGCACATCGCCGCCAGCTGCCACTGATCGCTGGCGGGCGTCGGCAGCCATTCATTCGACTCCCATTCGGGGGGCATTGGCAGAAGCTCGGCGCGCATCGGACGTGTTGTTTCGAGCGTGCGGTTATCGAGCGGGCCATCGCCCGGCCTGACCCCCGCCGGAATGGTCTCGCGCGGAACTGCCCATTGCCATTCGAGCATCCACAGCCGGCCCGTGGGGGTCGTCCACAGCGCGTCCCCGTTGAGCCCACCGTGTGCTATCCCGGTCTCGTGCAGGTAGGCGAGCGTCGAACACGCGCCGCGAAGGAGCTGAAATAGGTATGGAATATCGGCAAGCCCCAGTCGCGCCTGACGCGCACGGACGGTTTCCCCGGTAATCCACCTGCGCAAGTACCCGGGGCCGCGGCGAACATCTGTGTACGCGGTCCAGTAATGGTACGTCGTCGGAATCGAAGGATGGCTCCGATGCCCCAGCTGCCTCGCTTCCTCGAAGAGCCAAGCGGTGTGGGCTGGGTCCGGCGCAGTGACGAGCGAGAGCGATCGTCCGAGTGCATCGACCACTTCCTGGTAGTGCCTGTAGTCCCCAACCATTCCGCCCGGTCCCCATGACCAGTCGGGTGGAAGCTGCCACTCGGCAATGTGCGGCGGCAGCACCTTCGTCGCGCGTGGGGTCACGACTCCGCGGTTTGCCGGCGTCACGGCTCCGCCCTCTGGAGCACGATCAGCACTCTCGTTCCCTTACCTTCTTCGCTCGTGATTCCGATCTCTCCTCCCCATGCTTCGATAAGCCGCCTGCTCACCGCGAGCCCAAGTCCGCTTCCGGTGGTGCGCGTGGAGAAATGTGGCTCGAAGATGCGNNAGCGGATTCTTGATCTCGTGCGCGACCTGTCGCGCCATCTCCCCCCAGGCCAGCACGCGCTCCGCACGCGCCACCTCGATTCTGCTGAGCTCGAGATCCCTCGCCAGCCGCTTCGCGGCGATGCCGCTCAGCCATAGCGCGGCAAGCGCACCGGCGGCCGTCGCAAAGAGCACCAGCATTCCGAGGTCGCGGCGGCGTCTATCAAGAACGAGATCGTCGCTGCGCGCTGGCGCCGCGAGCACATAACGCTCCTGGCCGGGCCCGAGCGCGGCACTATATCCAAACAGCACCTTGGCCGGTCCGAGCCTTTCCTCTGATGCAGCCGTCAGCTCTCCCGCGCTCGCGAGCCGAAGCTGCACCACCGGTGGAAGGGGACGCCCTGCCGGCGCGAGAGCATCCAGAAGGCTGTCGCTGCTCCGAGTCAGAAATCCGTTGGAATAAAGAAATAGCGGCGTCTCGAACCGGCGCGCCGCAGCTGGCAGCTGGTCGTATTCGTTGGCCACGGCCACCGCACGTAATGTCTCTTGCACCAGGACCTCTTTCGTCTGCAGGTCGTCGCCGCGTAATCGCTCATACGACCAAACCGCAAACGCTACCGCGGGAACCACGAAAAAGGCGAAGAGGGCAAGCGTGAGTCGCGCGTGGTAAGTGTAGATCCAGCGCCCCGCACGCACACGGAGCCACCGTTCGAAGCCTTTCTCAGGCAGAGCGCCAAGCAGCCAGATGAATCCAGCTACGAAAAGATCGAGAAGAAGTACCAGCACTCCTCGCTCCGCTCGCGCCCACACCGATCGGAGGTCGATCTCGATGTGAGCCCGCTTCGTACCCGCAGATGTGGAGATGAGCCGATCTCCGTGCAGTTCGTCACCCATACGATGCCAGTGAACTCTTGCCGTATCGGCCGCAACCCCGGGAGAGATGTCCGTAAGCGCCACAACATACGGAGGATCACCGCCCGATTGGGACGTCATTCCCAGAAGTGCGGCGTAAGGATTGGCACCAAGCAGCCTGGTGCGCGGAAAAACGAGAACCGAGGTTACTCCGCCCGACGGATGCTTGACCGCCGAAAGGATCTGGACCCCGGTCGGGCCGAGTATGCTCCGTGTCACCGTCTGGCCGGTTGCGATTGCCTCGCGAACGGTCTTCAGTATCACCTCGGAATCGGCCTGCGCATCAGTGACCGCGAATTCCGCGATCTGTTTTGCGCTATCGTCCCAGGCCCCGAGTGTCGCGGGATACTCCGCGGCCGCGAGATCGGATGACGCATACGCCTGAAGCAGCGCCGCGCGACTCCTCGGTGGCGCGGATTGCGGCAGATCCGTCGCAAACCGCCGGGTAAGGAGCACGACATAGTCGTCCACGTGACCGAGCGCGGCGACGTCTTCCTCGGCGAGCTGCATGCGCTGGCGCAGCGTCGTCGACCACAACGCGTCCAGAGCGACGATCGCGGATATCGAGGCGATGATTACGCCGGCGCGGAACGAAACACCGCCAGGCATCCCGAACGCCATGCGCAGGAACCAGTACGTTGCAACGAGGACGGCGAAAAGAAAGACAAAGAGCGGAATCTCCCAGGAAAGCCAGAGCCCCGGTGTCGACCCCCAGGGTGGCTGGCCGATGCCGCGAACGATGTTGGAGGCGAATGGAATTCCGATACCGAGTGTGACGACAGCTCCGATAGCGGCGTAGAGGCGCGGCCAGTGTGCGTTGGGATGTGCGCGGATCACCGCGTACACGCCCAACAGCACGAGCGCCGAGCTGATGCAAAGGGCTGCTGCGTTTGCGGTCAGCGGACCGGCGAGCTTCGAGAAGTAGTAAGCGGGATCGAATACCCGCGACGTGTTCGAGAACGAGTTCCAGGGCACGAGCGCAGTTACGCCGAGGGCGACGACGATTGCGAAGAGACGCTCGGACAGTGAGCGGCGACCGCGCCACGCGTAAACCAGAAATGCGAGAACGAAGATTACGAGTGCGATCGTCCCCCTGGCGCGCAGCATCGATGCGCTGCGGAATCGCACCTCACCGGGCTCCGCCAGGCGCGGAAGCGCGCGAAGAATCGGCTGCCCGCGATACGCGAGCACCACCGGACCTCCTCGCGCATCCTCTGGTGGGGCGAATTCGTATGACGCGACGCCCTGCAGCGGAGCGACTCTGGAGTCGAGCGACTCCGTAAGCCCGTCGGCAGGGGGTACCGCGTGAAGAACGAGCGACGCAACCGCGCGCCGGTCGCCGCGAATCTTCACGACGTTGAGCGTGGTGTAGAACGGACTGAACGTCGCGCTGACCGGATTCACCACGGAATCGGGATCGATCCTGGTCTTTCCCGCCCAAGCCAGCGGGCGGTTGCGGTCGTAGACGACTACCGATTCGCCATCCCGCTGTGGAGCTCGGCTGTCGAGAAAAGAAAAGGCGGCCGGTGCATCCGCGGGGGCATCGAGCGCTCCGCTCGATCGATCGTTCAGACGCTGGAGCGCCTCTGATAGTGACCGCTCGAGCGCCCGAACCGCGCCTTCCGCAGGCTTTGAGGGCTCACTCTCATTCCCGGCCGGGCTGCCCGCGGTTCGCGGAATTGCTGGAGTTCTGACCCAAATCGCGACGAGAAAGAGGGGGATTGCAGACAACGTAAGGATTGCGCGTCGTCGGAGGCTCCCGCTTCTTACATTCTGACTACTGACTGACGCGATGACTCTTCCCTCCCCCCTTCCAGTTTCCGGCCCTTTGCGGGTCAAAGAGCTCAACCCGGCTCAGGTCACTGCCGTGCTCGGCAACGATCCGCGCCTCATCATACCCATCGGCACGTGCGAACAGCACGGACCTCATCTCCCGCTCGGCTGCGACACCATCATCGTGGAGCACATGGCCGATGATCTGTCAGCGGAATATGGCGTGTTGCGGGCGCCGACGGTGGAGTATGGCGTAAACGTGGATACGGAGCGGGGGTTTACCGGAAACGCGTCACTGAGAAAAAAGACGCTGCATCGAATGCTCAATGACCTCATTGATTCATGGGAAGCAACGGGCGTCCGTGAGTTCATCCTGCTGACCGCGCACGGGCACGATCCGCATCAGGAGGCGCTTGCCACCGTTATCACGACCGCGGCGCGCGTAAGGGTCGTGGACATTTTCGGAGTCAACCTCTCCGACCTTCTGGAAGGACAGAGGGAAGCGATGCACGGAGACGAAGTAGATACGTCGATCATGCTTTTTCTGGAACCCGATCTCGTGAACCTCGATCTGGCGCAGGACTACATGATGTCGCGCGAGCAGCTGAGACGTTACAGACGCGGGTGGCTCACCGTCCCGAGCGGCAGCGCCGGCTCCATCGGGCGCCCCTCGCTCGCCGACCCGGAAAAGGGGAAGCGTCTGTACGAGCGCATCTTCGCCAAGATCAGCGACCGGATTTTCCTGGCTCCGGCCCCAGCGGAGTAGCGCCGGACGATCCCAATCACCCTGGAACGTGTGCATTTGAGATCGGTTAACGCTTCCTTAATTCGATCTTAAGCAAACTCGATATTTTCGGCCCTGAAACTCTGTTGTATAGTTGGCCGTACTCTTCAGAAACCACATCTCTTAGACAATTATGCGACACTTGCTCCTTTTGGGTCTGGTTGCCGTCACCACGCAGGCATCCGCCCAACTCGTTCCTCGTGACTCGGCGCCTCCGACGACGCTGACGATCGACCAGGCGATCGACCTCGCCCAGCGGAATAACCCCGAGCTGCAGCAAACACTCAACAACCGGATCGGCGCGCGGGCAGCCGTGCGCAGCGCATACGGCGCGCTCTTGCCAAGCGCTGATGCATCTCTAAACGCGCAAAGGCAGCAAGGTGGACAACAGATCTTGAGCGGCACCAGTCTTGGAGCCAGCTCAGATGTCAACCAATCCAGCTACCAGATCGGATTCAGCTACAGAATCAACAGCGCGACTCTGATCACTCCCAGCCTTCAGCGCGCCAACCGCAATGCAGTCGAAGCGGATATAACCGGCGCAACGGAGAGTCTGCGCAGCAACGTGTCGCAGCAGTATCTGTTGACGCTCCAGACCGAGGCGGGCGCGGATCTTCAGGACTCGCTTGTGGTGGCGTCGCAGCAGGAGCTGATCCTGGCGCAGGCGAGAGAAATCGTGGGCTCGGGAACTCAGCTCGACGTTTCGCGCGCTGATGTCGCGTTGGGATTGCAAAAGGTCCAGGCCCTCAAGGCGAGAAACCAGGTTGAAATCGAGAAGTTGAGACTGTTTCAGCTCATGGGTATCAGCCAGCCCGCGAACGTCAAGCTCGTGAGTCAATTTCCGGTAACTCCGCTCAACCTCGACCTTCAGCAGCTGATCGAGTCCGCCCGCGATCAGAATCCGGGCGTGGTCGCGTTGCGCTCGCGCGAGCGCGTCGCCGATTTGAACGTTCGCCGCGAGAAGGGCGAATACTCGCCTACTCTCTCATTGTTGACGGGAATCGGCGGTTACACATACGGTTACGTGAATTCGAGTTTCCCCGTGCAGCAGGCGCAGGCGCAGCTCGAGGCCGCCCGTGCCGACTGCATCCGCACTGAAGAAGTTCGCGCCGCGCTCAACCTTTCCAATCAACTGGCTGCGTGCAACGCGATGGCGTTCACTGACGCGCAGGCGCAGGCCATTCGCAGCACCAATTCGAAGTTCCCGTTCAGCTTTACCAAGTCTCCGCGCTTCCTCAGCGCGACATTATCATTGCCACTCTTCGACGGCTTCGCGCGCGAGCAGCGCGTGCAGGAAGCGATGGCGAACCGCTCGGATGCGCGGTATAGCGTCAGATCGAAAGAGCTGGCGCTGACCGCGGACGTCACTGCCGCATACCTGATTGTGACCACCGCGGAAAAGACGGTGGCGCTGCAGGAGCAGAACGCCGCCAAAGCGAGGCAGGAGCTGAAGCTGGTGCAGGACCGCTACAAGATCGGGGCGACGACATTCGTCGACCTGGCCGAGGCGCGCGCGACTTACGAGCGCGCCGAGAGCGATAGAATCAATTCAGTTTACGACTATCACAAGGCCTTCGCCGTTCTGGAGAGCGCCGTTGGTCATCCCCTTCGTTAATCGGATTCACAAATGAAGAAACGCACCAAATGGTCGGTTGTCGGCGTGATCGGTCTAGCGATCGTCGTCATCGGCGTCACCAGCGCGATGAAGGGCCGGAACAAGGCCACCGAAGTCCGCATGGAGAAGGTGCAGAGGCGCGATCTCGTCGCTTCCGTGACCGCAAGCGGACAGGTTCAGCCGCACACCAGAGTCAACATCAGCGCCGACATCAGCGGGCGCATCGTTCGTCTGGCGGTCAAGGATGGCCAGATGGTGACCAAAGGTCAGTTTCTTCTGGAGATCGATCCGTCGCAGTACCGTGCCAACGTCGAGAGAGCGTCGGCCGCCGTCGCTTCCGCCAAGTCGCAGTCTGCGCAGGCAAAGCCGGCGCTCGCCCAGGCTCAGCGTAATTTCGACCGCCTGATGGCGCTCAAGAAAGCGAATCCGACGCTTGTATCCGACGAGCAGATCGAGCAGCTCCGGACGCAGGTGGAAGTGGCGCAGGCCCAGCTCGAATCAGCGAACCACTCGATTGATCAGGCGACGGCGTCTCTCCGTGACGCCCAGTCCAGTCTAAGCAAGACTACGATCCTCGCTCCGATGAGCGGACGCGTCACCCGGCTGAGCGTCGAAGAAGGTGAGACCGCGATCCAGGGAACCTTCAACAAGGACGCGGCGCAGATGCTGACGATCAGCGACATGAGCGTGCTGGAGACCAAGGTGAAGGTCGACGAGACCGACGTGTCGCGAATCAAGATCGGCGACTCCACGGTGATCCAGCTCGACGCGCTCCCCGACACGACCTTCATCGGCCGGGTGTCGGAGATCTCGAACAGCTCGGTGAAGGCTGCGAGCACTGGGGGCACCGGCGGCTCCGCCGACCAGGCCATCGACTACGAGGTGACCGTCCAGCTTCTCAACGCTCCCGCCGAAACGCGTCCCGATTTCTCGTCAACCGCGAAGATCATCACCTCGACCAGAAACAACGTCCTGTCGATTCCGATCATCGCGCTGACCGTCCGCGAGGACAGCGTCAAGCCCGATACCGCTCTCACGCTTGCCAAGAAAGCGCCCGCGAAGCAGGTCGGAAAGCGGGACGTCGAGGGTGTGTTCGTGGTCGGCGCGAACAACAAAGTCACGTTCCGCCCCGTAAAGGTTGGTATCGCGGGTGAGAAGTACTTCGAGGTCCTGACAGGTCTGAAGGAGGGCGAGAACATCGTCGGCGGCACCTATCAGGCAATCCGCGAGCTCAAGGACGGCGCAACGGTGCGCGCACAGAAGGAACAACCGAAAAAGCCCGGCGAGCCGGCGAAGACCTAATGCAGACAACCGACGAAATTCCGCTCAGCACCACCGCTGAGCGGCAGGCAGTTACGACGGAGGACGCCGCGCCGGAGAAGGATTGGGTCATCGTCACGCGCGGGCTGAAGCGTGACTACGACATCGGTGGCGAGGTCGTGCACGCGCTGCGCGGGGTGGACATCGCGATCCGCCGGAACGAATACGTCGCGATTATGGGACCGTCAGGATCGGGAAAGTCGACCCTGATGAACCTGATCGGGTGCCTCGATACGCCGAGCGCCGGCGAGTACTGGCTCAGCGGCGCTCTGGTTTCCGACAAGGATGAAGACGAGCTCGCGCGGGTGAGAAATCGCGAGATCGGCTTCGTGTTCCAGACGTTCAATCTCCTTCCTCGCGCTACGGCACTTCATAACGTGGAGCTGCCGCTCGTTTACGCTGGTGTCGGCTCCGAAGAGCGTAGAAGGCGCGCAATCGAAGCGCTCGAGCGAGTGCAGCTCGGAGACCGAATTCAGCACAGACCGAACGAGCTTTCGGGCGGCCAGCGCCAACGCGTCGCAATCGCGCGCGCGCTGGTGAATCAACCCTCGATTCTTCTTGCCGACGAGCCCACGGGCAACCTGGACTCCACGACATCAGAAGAAATCATGCGCGTGTTCGAGGGCCTGGCCGAACAGGGCCAGACCGTCATCATGGTGACGCACGAGTCAGACATCGCGGCCCACGCGCGACGCGTGATCGTCCTGCGCGACGGAACGGTCGCAAGCGACGACAAGCGCGCATCTTTCATCAAAGCAGCCGGAATCGCCCCGCCAGACCTGACCAGGAAGGGCTGACCTGCCGTTCATCGAGGCGGTCTGGCTCGCTCTGGCGCAAATCCGCGTGCAGAAGCTGAAAAGCTTTTTCACGCTCCTCGGCGTTTGCATCGGCGTGATGTTCCTGATCGCCGTCATCTCCATCGTGCAGGGTATGAGCAACTACATGGAGAACGACTTCGCCGCGAAGATGCTCGGCGTGAACACGTTCACGCTGCGGCGCTTCCCGTGGTTCGGTGATGGCGCAGGGTCCGAGGAAGAGTGGCGCGCCTGGCTCCGCCGGCCGCGCATTTATCATACGGATCTTGCTCTTGTCGGGAGTGTTCTGCCACCCGGATCGAGAATCGCCGTGGAGAGCCAGGAATATCTCCAGGCCCAATCACAGTGGGCGCGCCCCAAGCAGGTCGAAGCGCATGCGATCGACGGCGACTACTTCAC
>DHJO01000041.1:8909-13791 GCA_002404375.1 Gemmatimonadales bacterium UBA4718
CCCGTCGTCGTAATCGGCGACGAGGTCGCCAAGTATTTCTTCCCGGATCTCGACCCGCTGGGGCGCCAGCTTCGCATCAAGGGCATGCCCTACACTGTCATCGGGGTGCTCGAGAAGCAGGGATCGGTGTTCGGGCTCTCGCTCGATCGCGTCGCGATCGCGCCGTACAACTCACCGCTGCATCACTTCACCAACCCGCGCGGCGACGTGGACGGGATCATGGTGCAGGCTCCGACGCCGTTGGCGATGGGCGAGGCTATGGAGTCGGTGCGTGAGGTGATGCGCGGACGGCGCAAGCTCCACCCCGCGGACCCCGACAATTTCTTCATGGAGACTTCGGCAAGCGCGCTTGCGTTCATGGACAAGCTGAAGACGATCATGACCATGGCCGGCACGGCGTTCCCCGCGATCGGACTGATCGTCGGCGGTATGGTGATCATGAACATCATGCTCGTCGCCGTCGCGGAGCGCACCCGTGAGATCGGCATCAGGAAGTCGCTCGGAGCGAGGCGTCGCGACATCATGCGGCAGTTCTTGGTCGAGGCCGCGACCCTCAGCACGCTCGGCGCGATAATCGGGATTCTGCTAGGTATCGCGATCGCCAAGATCGTCGAGTGGAAAACGCCATTGCCCGCGGCCATCGCGCCGTGGTCGATTGTCGTGGCGACGCTGCTCGGAACGGTGGTGGGAATCGTCTCTGGCGTCTACCCGGCGCGGCGCGCGGCGTCTCTCGATCCGATCGAAGCCCTGAGAAAGGAATAGCGGTGCGGATCGCGCAACGAGTCTTCAACGCGTTCGAGGGCGTCGGGATGGCACTCGACGCCATTCGCTCGAACAAGGTGCGCGCGGCGCTCACGATAATGGGTGTCGCCATAGGCGTGTTCGTGGTCGTCGCGATGTCGTCGGTCGTCCGCGGAATCAACGAAAGCTTCGCCAAGGATCTCGAGGCGGCGGGCCCAACTTCCTTTTACATCTATCGCCGCCCAATCGGCGGCTTTCAGGCGTGCGATGGCTCTGACGAGACGTGCCCCGAGCGGCGCAACCCGGCGCTCACTATCGACGACGCAACCGCTATCGAGCGTCTCCCTTCGATCAAAGCCGTAACCGCCCATCTCGGCTCGGGCGCCAAGTTCACCTATAAGGACAAGCAGGTGAGCACGGGGATGGAGATCTACACGCCGAACTGGGTGGATGTGGACGGCGGAGACATTTATCCCGGACGCAGCTTCACCTACGCCGAGAACACGACCGCTTCACGAGTGATAATCGTGAATCAGAAACTGGCCGAGCGCTTGTTCGGCACGTCGGACCCAATCGACAAGATGATCAACGTCGATGGAGTCGGGTTCCAGGTGATTGGCGTCTACCACTACACGGCGAGCCCCATGGGAACGCCGACGTCCGCGGGCGGCGGCGACCAGGCGAAGGCGATCGTTCCCTTCGAGTCGGCTCGGCGCAGTCTCAATCCGTGGATGCGCGGCGTCGACCTCATCGTGAAACCGCAGCCCGGAGTGACGACGGAAGAGGCGACGGACGATGTCACCGCGCTCATGCGCGCGCGGCGCGGGCTTAGGGCGACCGCGAAGAACAACTTCGAGATCATCACGCAGGATCGCCTGATGGGGATCTATAACCAGCTCTTCGGCACCTTCTTCGTGGTGGGTCTCGCGTTGTCGTCAGTGGGTCTTCTGGTTGGCGGCGTCGGCGTCGTCGCGATCATGATGATCAGCGTCACCGAGCGCACGCGCGAGATCGGCGTCCGAAAAGCACTCGGCGCAACGAAGAGCGCGATCCTTTGGCAGTTTCTCGTAGAAGCCGCCACGCTCACGAGCATTGGCGCAGCGATCGGGCTCGTCCTCGGAATCCTGCTCGCGCTCGGGATCAAAACAGCGTTCCCGGCAATTCCGGCTTCGACGCCAGTGTCGGCGGTTGTCGCCGCGCTGGCGACGAGCGCGTTCACCGGCATTCTGTTCGGGCTTCTCCCCGCCGCGCGGGCAGCGAGGCTCGATCCCGTCGAGGCGCTCAGGTACGAATAGAAGCTGAACTGCTTGTGGCGCGCCCGACACCGCAGACCGAAATTAGGTCGTGCGCTTCGCCGACGTAATCAAGACCGCCCTCGAACAGATACGCGTCAACAAGCTGCGGTCGTTCTTCACGCTGCTCGGCATCATCGTATCCGTCGCGTTTCTGGTCGCGGTGGTCGCGATTATTTCGGGAATGAACGCCTACGTGAAGGAGAATCTCGCGAGTGCGCTGATCGGCGCTAACACGTTTCAGGTCAGACGAACCCCCATTCGCATCGGGCTGATCGACGACGAAGAGGTGCGCAAGCTCCAGAAGAGGCCGCGGATCACTGAATCGGATGCGGACGCGGTGATCGCGGCGGTGCCTGAGGCCCTCGCGGTGAGCCTGCAATCCGGAAACCCCACGCCCATCTCGGACATAGTGTGGCGCAACAAGACTCAGGCCGACGTCGCCATCCTCGGCGTCACCGCGCCGTACCAGGTCGTCCAGGACTACGTGTTCGCCAGCGGACGCCCGATCACAGACATCGACGTCAGGGACCACCGCAACGTGGCGGTGATCGGGGCCGATATCACTGAGAAGCTGTTCGAGAACGTGGATCCGGTCGGGCAGGACATCCGGATTGACGGACAGCGCTTCACGGTGATCGGAACGATTGCCAAGAAGGGACGAGTTCTCGGACAGTCCTTCGATGGCTTCGTCCTGCTGCCGCTGCCCAATTTCGAGATGGTCTACGGCCGGCGGAAGTCGAACACGGTCTCGGTGAAGATGCCGACCGCAGACCTGATCGCCAGCGGGATGGGGCAGGCCGACGAGGCAATGCGCATCGCCCACCATCTGAGGCCGGGCGAGGAGCCGAATTATTCGGTGGAGACGGCGGACGCGCTGGTGGAGTTCTGGAAGAGTCTCACCCGCATTCTCTTCTCTGTCATTCCGGCCATCGTCGCGATCGGAGTCGTGGTTGGCGGGATCGTGATCATGAACATCATGCTCATGTCAGTGACCGAGCGCACCCGCGAAATCGGCGTGCGGAAGGCGCTCGGCGCCAAGCCGGGCGACATCAGGCGGCAATTTCTCGTGGAGGCGGTCGTGCTCGCCACGATCGGCGGGCTGTGCGGCGTCGCGGCGGGTTGGGGACTGGCCGGATTGGTGAGCGTCGCATCCCCGCTTCCCGCCCGGGTGAGCCTCTGGTCTATCATGCTCGCGCTCGCGCTTGGCGCCGGAGTCGGCGTTTTATTCGGCGTTTACCCCGCGTCGCGCGCGGCACAGCTCGATCCCATCGACGCACTCCGCGCCGAATGATCTTCACCGATCGCATCCAGAGCAACATCCAGATCGCCCTGGACACGGTGCGCGCGAACAGGCTGCGGTCCGCGTTGACCGTACTCGGCGTCGTGATCGGCGTGGCGACGGTGATGACGATGGCGGCGATCGTACAGGGAATTCAGGGGCAGATAATCCGCACCATCCAGATCGCCGGTCCATCGACCTTTTACGTACTCAAGGTCAATTCGAATACGCCGGTGAATCCCGACAGACTCCCCAAGTGGATTCGCGTGAGGCCGGACCTCTCCCCAGCGGAGGCCGAGCGAATCAAGCAGCTCCCCGAGGTCGCCTACGCCGCGATATGGGGGCAGGCCAACGGACGTCTGTCCTACAAGGCGGAACGAACGCAGAACGAGGCCATCGTGGGCGCCGACGATCGCTACCAGGAGATCCAGGGCGGCGAGCTCATCGATGGACGATGGTTTACGCCGTCGGAGCTGGGGTCGGGCGCCAGCGTCGCCGTCGTCGATGAAAACGCCGCGAGAAAGCTGTTTGGGCGCGAATCGGCGCTCGACAAGACCATCAGGCTGGGCGGCCGCCCCGTGAGAATCATCGGCCTCTACGCGCAA
Source organism: Gemmatimonadales bacterium UBA4718 (assembly GCA_002404375.1). Taxonomy (GTDB): domain Bacteria; phylum Gemmatimonadota; class Gemmatimonadetes; order Gemmatimonadales; family Gemmatimonadaceae; genus UBA4720. The sequence goes on from DHJO01000041.1 coordinate 12,830, forward strand.
CCGGGCAACATTTTTTCACCCCCCGGACAGGATATCGGGGCGATCGTCCCGTACGAGCTGCTCGATCACCAATTCACGCTCGACAAGACCAACGCCGTCTATATCCCCGTCAAGCCAAAGCCGGGCGTGACGACCGCCGACGCCCAGGAAGCGGTCACGATCGCGCTGCGCGAGATGCGGCGGCTGCATCCCGCGGACAAGAACAACTTCGATCTCATCACGCAGGATCAGATCCTCGACACCTTCAACAAGATCACGGGAGTGTTCTTTCTCGTGATGATAGTGTTGTCGAGCGTGGGCCTGCTCGTCGGCGGAATCGGCGTGATGGCGATAATGATGGTGTCCGTAACCAGCCGCACTAGGGAGATCGGGATCCGGAAGGCGCTTGGCGCGACGCGCCGCGAGATTCTGTTCCAATTTCTCATCGAATCCGCAACGTTGACAGGGCTGGGCGGAATTCTCGGCATCTTGATCGGACTGACGTTCGGGCGACTCGCCACGCTCGCGATGAACATCGACGCCGCCGTTCCGTTGGGGCTCACCATCGTCGCAGTGATGGTGTCGGTGAGCATCGGTATCATATTCGGGATGCTTCCCGCGCAGCGGGCCGCCAAGCTCGACCCGATCGACGCGTTGCGCTACGAGTAGCTGCCGGGCGAGCGGTATCCCGTTTGCGTCGGCGCGCGTAACTTTCCGGCATGACACACGTAGACGTCCTCGCAATTGCGGCTCATCCGGATGACGTCGAGCTGATTTGCGGTGGCACTCTCATTCGCGCGCACATGCTCGGGAGAGAGACGGGCATTCTCGATCTTGCGAAGGGCGAGCTGGCCAGTCGCGGAACGCCCGAGCTCCGCGAGAAAGAGGCGGCCAAGGCGGCCAAGGTCATGGGCGTCAGTGTCCGCAAGAATCTCGGCCTGCCCGACGGCGGCATTACGAATACGCCGACGACGCGCGCGATG
>DHJO01000041.1:13837-14433 GCA_002404375.1 Gemmatimonadales bacterium UBA4718
ATCGTGGCGCAGCTCGTGCGCGACGCGTGCTTCGTCGCCGGACTGAAGCTGGTTGAGCAGGATATCCCGCCGCACCGGCCGACGAAGGTGATTCACGCTCTTTCATTTCGCGAAGACAATCAGAAGCCGACCTTCGTTGTCGACATCACCGAAGCGTTCGAGAAAAAACTCGAGGCAATCGGATGTTACAAGTCCCAGTTTGGCGAGGCGGTGCAGGCCGGAGAGGTGTACCCGAACGGCGAGCCGCTGAACGATCTGATCCGGCATCACGCTGCACATTACGGCTCGCTCATTCGCTGCCGTTACGGAGAGCCGTTCTACACCACTGAGACCATGCGCGTGGAAGACGTCGCCGCGCTCGAGGTAGCCACTTTTTGACGGAGAAAGGCCGGAAAACGCCCTCATCCGGGTCGGCGAAACAATCAGCTGGTGAGGTGACGTACTCGTCGTACCTGACGCTCGATGAGCTGCTCAATTTGCAGAGGCCACGCTCCAGGCCGGAGCACCCCGACGAGCTCCTCTTCATCATCGTCCACCAATCCAGCGAGCTCTGGTTCAAGCTCATTCTTCACGAGCTCGACGCGCTCATCGGCCTG
>DHJO01000041.1:14559-30926 GCA_002404375.1 Gemmatimonadales bacterium UBA4718
GTTACGGGCCAGCTCTCCGCATTGGAGACTCTCCCGCCTCAGCGCTTCGCACAGTTCCGCGGGTACCTCGGCACGTCGAGCGGATCGCAGAGCGTTCAGTTCCGCGCGATCGAGGCAAAGTCGGGGATGCGCGACGAGCATTTTCTGCGAGTCCTCAAGCAGCACGGCGAGATTCCGCCGCTGGTCAGGGAGGCGCTGGAGAAGCCGACCTTGCAGCAGCTATACGACGATCTGCTGGTGGCGCACAACGTGACGCTCGAGCAGGTCTACTCGGAAGCCCACCAGCGTCCGCTGCAGATGCTGGCGGAGGGATTGCTCGAGTACGAGCAGGGTTTCGCGATGTGGCGCTTTCTGCACGTCCAGCTCGTCGAGCGAATCATCGGTCCGCTCACTTTCGGAACGGGCGGCACGCTCGGCTCCAAGTATTTGCAGAAGACGATCTCGCAGAGATTCTTCCCGAGGTTGTGGGAAGTTCGAGCCAAGTTTTTTCAGGGTTAACGGGCTGCTGTTCGGGCTGGCATCCATGACGGAGGTTATACGGATGCTTTGGAAAAAGGCCGGATGCTCCTGATCCGCTCCGATGGACGTTAAAGATCTTTTTTGCGGATCTTGATTTTGGGAACTGCCGCTCGGGATCCTTCAGACCGCCCCTCGGATCTCTCTCACGAAACAAAACAAATCACAAGCCCTCGGGAGCGCAGCCATAGTGGCTATGCCCGAGCGCCACCCTTAAATTGCGAGCATGACTCCCGCAGCCGATCCTGTTTACCTCGATCACGCCGCCACGACGCCGGTTCGCGAGGAAGTTTTCGAGGCGATGAAGCCGTTTTATGGCCCTCGCTTTGGAAATCCTTCGAGCACCCATCGGTGGGGTCGCGAAGCCCGCGCGGCGCTCGACGAGGCGCGGGAGCGGGTGGGCCGATGTCTAGGCGCGCGTCCTGACGAGATCTGCTTCACATCCGGCGGCACCGAGGGCGACAATCTCGCCATCCTCGGCGCCTGGCGCGCGCTCAAGGCGAAGGGACGGACGGCCGTTGTAACCAGCCCGATCGAGCACAAGGCGATTCTTGGCGCGGTGCACCAGACGGCGCGCGAAGGCGCAGAAGAGCGCATTCTCGCCATGACATCCGCGGGTGTTGTCGACCGTCAGTCGTTTGATGAACTCGTTGACGACGCAGTTGCCGTGTGCTCGACGATGTGGGTCAACAACGAGATCGGAACGATCCAGCCGGTGCCCGAGCTCGCCGCGAAAGCGAAGGAGCGCGGTGCCCTCTTCCACACCGACGCCGTACAAGCGTTCGGAAAGATTCCAATCGACGCGCAGAAGCAGCGGTTCGATTTCCTGACAATTTCCGGCCACAAGTTCGGTGCGCCCAAGGGGATCGGCGCGCTGTTCATTCGTCGCGGGACAAGTCTCGAGCCGCTAATGCACGGCGGTACCCAGGACCGCGGACGACGCCCGGGAACCGAAAACGTCGCCGCAGCCGTTGGTCTAGCGCGCGCGGCCGAGCTGACGCTGGCCGAGTGCGAGGCGCATTGCGCGCGACTGCGGAAGCTGCGCGAAAGGCTCGAAGCCGGCATTCTGGCCAAGGTTCCCGATGCCGTCGTCCACGGACGTGGCGCTGAACGCGCGCCGCATATCGTGAACATCTCCGTGCCGGGAACCGACAGCGAGTCGTTGCTGATGGCGCTCGACCTGCGCGGGATTGCAGCGTCTGGTGGTTCGGCGTGCCAGAGCGGCAGCATCAGCCCGTCTCACGTTCTGTCTGCGATCGGCGTGCGTCCCGACCTGGCGAGCGCCGCGGTTCGAATGAGCCTTGGCTCCCTTACGACGGATCATTGCATCGATCGCGTCATCGAAGTCTTCCCCGCCCTGGTTGCCAAGGCGCGCCAGCTTACGGCGGCAGAGTAACGATGGGGAGGGAAAGAGTTCTGGTAGCCATGTCGGGCGGCGTTGATTCGTCGGTTGCCGCCGCGCTCCTCGTCGAGCAAGGCTACGACGTGGTCGGCGCAACGATGAAGCTGTTCTGTCATGGGGATGATGTGCCCGACCGTCCGTGCTGCTCTCTCGACTCGGTGAACGATGCGAGGAGAGTATGCGAACAGCTCGGCATTCCGCATTACGTGCTCAACCTGGAGACGAAGTTCGGGCACGATGTCGTCGACAACTTCGTCGAGGAATACGCGCGCGGACGCACGCCGATTCCATGCGTGAGGTGCAACACCTTTACCAAGTTTCGCGATTTCCTGAAGAAGGCGGACTCGATCGACGCGCAGTGGATTGCGACTGGCCATTATGCTCGAGTGGTTGACGGCAAGCTCCGGCGAGGCTTCGACGAGAACAAGGATCAGACCTACTTCCTGTGGGGAATCGACCGAGCCGTTCTGTCACGGATGATTCTCCCCGTCGGCACGCTCGACAAGGCACAGACACGAGCACGCGCGCACGCGATGGGGCTTGAAGTGATCGCAGAAAAGCCGGAGAGCCAGGAGATCTGTTTCGTGCCCGATGGCGACTACGCGCGCATCCTCGAGCAGCGTCTGCCAGCCGACGCCCCGGCGTTGTCGCGCGGGCCGATCATGACGTTGAGCGGGAAGATCGTCGGAGAGCACAACGGATTCGCGCGCTACACGATTGGGCAGCGTCGAGGAGTTCCGGGCGGATTTCCACACCCGATGTATGTGATCGGAATCAGACCGCATGATCGCGTCGTGGTGATTGGGACACGCGACGAGCTACTGGGAAGCGGAGTTGTGGCGCGCGAGGTGAACTGGTTAGCGGCGCCGCCGAGCATCGGTGACCGGGTCAGTGTGCGGGTGAGACATCGCGCACCGCTCGCGCCAGCAGAGATTGTTCGACTGGACGGCGAAGAAATCGAGCTGGCGCTCGACGAGCCGGTGTCGGCGATCACGCCCGGCCAGTCGATGGTGCTCTACGAGGGGGATCGAGTGCTGGGCGGTGGCTTCATTGAAGCTTCGCGCGGGCAGCGATCCTCCCTGCCAGTGTTGGCGGCGTGATGCGGCGAGTGACTCGACCTTCCTCTATTTTCCCGAGCGACCGATGATCAAGGGTTTCGTTTGCATGGTGCTCCTCGGCGTGACAGCCCCACTCAGTGCCCAGACGGGCGTTGATACTGCTGGCACTGCTGCCATCGTCCGTCAGGCGACGGAGCACTCCGAAGTGATGAAGAATCTCCAGTACCTTGGCGATCTCATCGGTCCACGCCTGACCGGCTCTTCGGCGATGCGCCGCGCCAATGACTGGACGGTGGAACGCTTCAAGTCCTATGGCCTCACAGCTGCGATCGAGCCGTGGGACTTCGGCGTGACCTGGGAGCGCGGCGTGGTGATCGCGCGGCTCCTCGCGCCATTTCAGCGAGGCGTCACCGCCCACAGCTGGGCCTGGACCTCGGGCACCGATGGCAAGCCATTGGCCGGACCTGTCGTACTGGTCAACGTGTCATCGCCCGAGAGTGTCTCGGTCTACAAGGATCGCATGAAGGGCGCGTGGCTTATCACCGGGCAGCCGGCGAACATATTCAATCCCGATGGGCCGCCGATGACTGCGTCGGACTCAGCGGCACGCCGCGCCCGCCAAGGTCAGTTTCGCGCACCGCAGGACACGTCGGCGGCTGCCGTGGCGCGCCGGCGCCAGTTCCAGACCGACGTTCCTTACGTGCTGAAGCAGGCCGGCGCGCTGGGGCGCCTCACTGATGGCGGCAAGGAGCAAGGCCTGATGAACATGAGCGGCTCGCCCTACTCGGTGTCGCCGCTCCCGAACCTGGTCATTGCGCACGAGGACTTCGCACAACTCGCGCGCCTCATCCAGAACGGCGTCACACCGCGTTTCGAGGCCTCAGTCACGAACACCCTTGGAACCGCCCCGGTGCAGCAGTACAACACGGTGGCGGAAATTCGTGGCACGGAGAAGCCTGGGGAGGTCGTCATCCTCGGCGCGCATCTCGACAGCTGGGATCTAGGCACAGGAACAACGGACAATGGCACCGGCTCGATGGTTGTACTCGAAGCCGCGCGGGCCATCGCACAATCCGGGCTCAAGCCGAAGCGCACGATCCGCTTCATCCTGTTCAGCGGTGAGGAGGAAGGCCTATTGGGTTCGGCCGCATACGCCGCACAGCACGCGGCGACGGCCGACAGCATTCAGGCGGTGCTGGTGCTCGACAACGGTACCGGCATGATCACTGGGCAGGCGCTCCAGGGGCGGAATCAGGACGAACAGCTCTGGAAGGATCTGCTGGCTCCGGTTGCCTCGCTTGGCGCGAAGGGCGTGCGGCAGGGTAACAAGGGCGGGACCGATCACCTGTCGTTCATCCCGTATGGCGTGCCGGGCTGGAACTTCGACCAGGAATCGCGCGGCTACAACCACACGCATCATTCGCAGGTCGACACCTTTGATCACGCCATAGGTACCGACCTCATTCAGGCTTCGGCGGTCATGGCCGCCACCGCCTTCGAGCTCGCGAATCTCCCTGCGCTGCTGCCTCGCGGTGTGAAGACGCCGGTTGTGCCGCGGACGATAGCAAAACCATCCGCGGGGCTGGCGACGAACTAGACTCGGCTGGTGGCGGTTTTCATACGCTCACGGTAACGCATACAGGACAACTCTCGCCGACTGACTGGTCACCGGCCAGATCGGTGACTTCATTCCCGCTGAAGCCGCGATGTACTGGTGTCCGCCAACACCATAGGTAATGACTCCGCCACCAACAGCGTTATTAGTGGGCGCGCGCCAAAGGATTTTTCCCGTGCGACCGTCCAGCGCGAACACGTCGCCGTTCATGTCCCCGGAGAAGACGAGCTCCGAGGCCGTCGCCGTGATGCCGCCGAGGAGTGGAGTCGGCGCGCGATACTTCCACTGCACCTTTCCGTTATCAGCGTCGATCGCCGTCACCCATCCCTTCCAGTTTGCTTTGGGATCGAACCGGCCGAACGCCGCTTTCGGATCGTCAGAACCGGACCATGGCCTTCCTGGCGCGCCTTTCAGGGTGTCGAGGCGCTGGAGTTTGACTGACGCGCACCAATCGACGGCGTTGACGTAAAGGAGATTCAGATCCGGGTTATACGCCGGACCGTTCCACTCCGTCCCGCCCTGGGTGCCGGGACAGAACCTCGTCCAGGTTTTACTCGTGAGGGGAGTGTTGACGTTGGTGCGTGTCGTCGTTGGGGTCGAGTAAAGAATCTTGTAGGTGCCGAGTCCCATGTCGGTCGGGCGTGCTGCGGAGCGATCGATTCCGTATAGAAGTCCGCTCTTTCCCGCGGTGGCGAGAAGCTGTTTTCCGTTGCGTGTGGTGATCACCGCGGGGGCGGCGGAGACGTCCCAGTCATGGAAGTCGCCTTTCGTCGGCTGCACATAGCTGAGCATGCGCCCCGTTTTCGCGTCGAGCGCGATCACCGCGTTGGTATAGAGGTTTGCGCCGGGATGAAGCGAGATGACGAAGTCGGGCGCGGGGTTCCCGGCGGGCACGTAAAGGATCCCATTGCCTCCGTCCATCGAGAAGGAAGTCCAGAGTCCGCCACCTGTCGGAGGATTCTTCGGCGATTCTTTCGTCCACGTGCGGCGGGCTTCACCTGTATCAGGGACGACGTTGAATTGCCAGACGACGTGGCCATCGCCCGCATCGAGCGCGTACACCCTCCCGGTAACTCCGAATACGTCGCCGCCCGCGTTGCCGACGAACACGAGTCCGTTCCACGCCAGAGGCGCGATTGGCGCCGATTCACCCTTGGCTGGATCACCGAACGAAACGTCCCACAGGGTTTTCCCGGTCTTGGCATCGATGGCGTAAGCGTGGACGTCATTCGATGTGCGGAACAGCCTGCCATTCATGAACGCGACGCCGTGATTGTTCGCCAGCTGCGAGGGCGGGGAGTACGCGTGAGAGTTGTGCCACTTCGGCTGGCAGTTCGTCGCGTCGAACGCGTACGTCGCTGTATCGGTGGTGATGAACATCGTTCCGGCGATCACGACCGGCACAGCCTGAAATCCGATTTGCTCGCCAGTGTCGAAGGTGCAAACCTCCCGCAGCGCCCCGACGTTCGCGCGCGTGATCTCGGTGAGAGGAGAAAAATGGTCCGCGGAGAGTGTGCCGTTGTAACTGCTCCAATCGACGGATTGCGCACGTGCTGGAGCGCTGCAAAGGAAAGCCAGTGCGGCGAAGAGAAGCCCGCTCCATTGCGGATGTGAACGGCACGCTTTCTTTTTCATGGCGATTGCGGGTGAAGACGCTCGTCATGGTCGCAAGGTTTGTGCGCACACCTAAAGAAAGGAGACGTTGGATGTCCTCACGCGGACCGCTGTCGTGCTCGAACATCGCGTTCGCATTTGCCGGCGCTGCGCTCGTATCGGGTTGCAATCCACCCGCTCCGGCAACGCCGCCGTCGCCAGTATCCGGTGTCGCGGCGCCTCGAATTATTCCCTCGCCTGCATCAATGGCGCTCGCCGGAGGGCTCCCGTTCGAGCTCACCCACGCAACCCAGGTCACGCTCGTCGGAGCCAACCCCGAAGTGGCCGCAATCGGAGAATACTTTGCGGCGTTGCTCCGCAAAGCTACCCAGTTCCCGTTTCCGGTCACCGCCACTTCCGCGGGGAGCGGCCCAGGCAGCATAGAGCTGCGTCTTGCCACCGACGCGGCTTCGCTGGGCGAAGAGGGCTACAGGTTGACCGTAACACCGGATTCGGTGCGGCTAGTCGCCAACGCACCGGCTGGTCTCTTTCGGGGCGTTCAAACGATCAGACAACTTCTACCCGTCGAAATCGAGTCGGACGCTGGTGTAACACGAAGCATCTGGCCCGTGCCTGCGCTCACGATCGTCGATCAGCCCCGGTTCGCCTGGCGCGGCTCGATGCTCGATGTCGCACGCCACTTCTTCACGGTGCGGGAAGTCGAGCAGTACATCGATATCATGGCGCTGTACAAGCTAAACGTGCTGCACCTCGGGCTCACCAACGATCAGGGCTGGCGAATCCAGATCAACTCCCGTCCGAGGCTGACCGCGATCGGCTCTCTTACACAGGTCGGAGGTGGGCCCGGCGGGTTCTATACGCAGCAGGACTACCAGGATATCGTTCGGTACGCGCGGGCGCGGTACATCACCGTCGTCCCTGAGATAGACATGCCCAGTCACAGCAACGCCGGTCTCAGTGCCTATCCCGAGCTTTCATGTGGCTCGCGGCCTCCCACTCCCTACACTGGAATCGAGGTTGGCTTCAGCACCCTCTGCGTCGATAAGGAGGAGACCTACGCGTTCGTCGACGACGTAGTCCGCGAGGTCAGCGCGCTCACACCCGGTCCGTACCTTCACATTGGCGGGGATGAGGTGAAGGTGCTCACTAACGAGCAGTACGTACTCTTCGTCGAACGCGTGCAAACGATTGTCAACAAGTACGGGAAGATCATGGTCGGATGGGAAGAGATCACGAAGGCGCACATCAAGCCCACGACGCTCGCGCAGCAATGGAAAAGCGATTCAGCGACCGCCGCGCTCAAGTACGGCGCGAAGTTGATCCTCTCTCCCGCGAACAGAACGTACCTCGACATGAAGTACACCGCGACGACGGAAATCGGCCAGAAATGGGCGGCATTGATCGAGGTGAACGATGCTTACAACTGGGACCCGGCACTCTACCTGGTCGGAGTCACGGAGCAAAACATTGTTGGCGTCGAAGCTCCTCTCTGGAGTGAGACGGTGCGGAACATTACCGCCGCCGAGTACCTGGCGATGCCGCGTCTCGTCGCCATAGCCGAGGTGGCGTGGACGCCGCAGGCTTCACGCGAGTGGCAAGGGTTTCGCTCGAGGGTCGCGGCCCATGCCCCGCGCTGGAACTACCTCGGCATCAACTACTACCGATCCCCGCAAATCCCATGGTGAAGCTGACGCCGTTGGTCGCCTTCGTAGCGTTTATTGTGGCAATGGCACCTGAATTAGCTGCCCAGGACTCTGCGCCGTTCCCTCCGCCCAGGTTGGAGCCGCGCATCGTCACGCCTGGGAGGACGAGTGCCGATCCACCGTCGGATGCAGTCGTTCTCTTCGATGGAAAGAATCTCGCCAGTTGGCGCAGCAGTGACGGAAGCGCGGCGAAGTGGCAGGTCAGAGATGGCTACATGGAAGTTGCGCCGGGGACCGGCGACATCCTCACCGCCGAGCCGTTCGGCGACTGTCAGCTCCACATCGAATGGGCAACCCCGTCGATTGTGAAAGGCGAAGGACAAGAGCGCGGGAACAGCGGCATCTTTCTCATGGGTCACTACGAGATTCAGGTGCTCGACTCGTACGACAATAAGACCTACTTCCACGGGCAGGCCGGATCTGTCTACAAGCAGTACGCCCCGCTGGTGAATGCGGCGCGGCCACCCGGCCAGTGGCAGAGTTACGACATCATCTTCAGGGCGCCGCGATTCGACGAGCAGGGCAAGGCCATGGAGCGCGCGCGGGTTACGGTGCTGCACAACGGAGCGCTCATCCAGAACAACGTCGAGATTTTCGGCAACACCTACAACGACCGGCCGGCCGTCTACACCGCGCATGCGCCGCTGGAGCCGCTGCGTCTGCAGGACCACGGCAACCCGGTGCGTTACCGCAACATCTGGATTCGACGACTCGATTAGGGCATGCAAATGGTCAACGGCAACTGAACGGGTGCGAGTGGGTCAGTAGCATAGTGGCCAGTTGATAGTTCACTACGTCGGGACGTTACTGGCGCGGATCATGGTACAGGCAAAGGCCTGTGCCTTAAGACTGCCGAGGGAAGTCTGGGCGTTGTGAACTAATCCGCTGGCACCTACGCCACTGACGTCTCGCACCCGTTCAGTTGCACTTGCAGTTGCAGTTGTAGTTCAAGCAGCGGTGGTGCGAAACTAGTATTTCATGCCGCCCGAATCCGCGAACTCCTTCATCATTCGCTCTTGCTCTTCGGACAGCTTTTCAGGGACAGCGATGGAAACCTCTACGATGAGGTCGCCCTTCTTTTCTGCTTTCTGGATGCCCTGGCCGCGCACCCGGAACCGCTTTCCCGACGGAGTGCCCGGCGGAATCTTGATCGCCACCTTTTTTCCGTCGAGCGTTTTCACGCTGATCTTGGTGCCTAGTGTCGCCTGAGCGATGTTGAGCGGCACCTTCGCGATGACGTCGAGTCCATCCCGGCTATAGAACTTGTCGGGCTGCACGTTGAATGTGATCTCCAGATCACCGGGTGGCCCGTTTGCGCTTCCCTTTCCCCCTTGACCTTTGAGCCGGATCTTCGATCCCGTATCAACTCCAGGGGGCACGTTTATCACTACCTTCCGCCTGACGCGTACCTCGCCGGTGCCATGACACGTCGGGCACGGCTCGCTGGGAACCTGTCCCTTCCCGAGGCACACCGGACACGTTCTGTTGACGGCGAAGCCGCCCTGACCGAACGAGATCACTCCGCGGCCGTTGCACTCGGGACAGATCTTGAGCTGCGCGCCGGGCGCCGCTCCCGTACCGTGACAAGTCGGGCACTCTTCCCGCACCTCGAGCTCGATCGGGACCTTTCCTCCACGTGCCGCGGTGCGAAACGGGATGTCGAGATTTGCTTCGACCGTCTCACCTTTTTCTGGTCCGCGCGGCCGCGATGCCTCTCGCGCTTCCCCACCGCCGAACATCGAGCTGAAGAGGTCGCCCAGTCCGCCCAGCCCGCCGATGTCGAAGTCCTGGAAGTTGATGGTCTGCTCGCCAGCTCTCGAGCGTCCACCTCCGAAGCCACCGGCGCCGCCCGCACGCGACCTCCCGCCGCCGAAACCGGAAGCTCCGTCGAACGCGCCATAACGGCGCATCTCGTCGTATTGCTTGCGTTTTGCCGTATCGCTCAGGACGTTATTTGCCTCCGAGATTTCCTTGAAGCGCTCGGCAGCCTTCGCATCGCTGGAATTGGCGTCGGGATGAAACTTCTTGGCGAGCTTGCGATACGCCTTCTTGATCTCGTCCTGCGAAGCGGTCGAGCTGACGCCGAGTACGTTGTAGAAATCCTTGGACTGCGCCATTTAGCTGGCGAGCGAGACCGCGATCAGCCGTTCCACTGCTTCACCACCACGCGGGCGGGACGCAGCAGCTGCGATCTGAATACGTATCCGGGCTGGTACACGCGTGACACCACGTGATCGTCTTCGCGCGCCGACGTGGGCTCGGTCGCCACCGCTTCGTGGAGCGCGGGATCGAACGTCTCTCCCAGCGGGTTGATTACCTCCAGACCCGCTCCGCCAAGAGCTTTCAGCAATTTCTTCTCGACCATGTCGACGCCCTGGACGATCGTGCCCGCGTCGGTCGTCGTCGGATCGATATGAGCAAAGCGTGCTACATCGTCCAGTGCTTCCACCAGCTGCCTCACGAGTTCCGCCTGCGCACGCGTGCCAGCGTCCTGACGCTCCTTTGCCGACCGCTTGCGATAGTTGTCGTATTCGGCAGCGAGGCGCAGGTATTTGTCCCGCTCCGTCGCCAGATCGTCGGTCCCAGGGCCCCTGGGCTCGCCCACCGATGTATCGGCAGCACCGGACTCCCCGGACCTATCGGTGCCGGAGCTGCCGTCGAAAGCGGCGCCTCGCGCCTGCGCGCCGTCGCTGCCACCAGGAGCGAAGTCGTCTTCCGAGCCCATCACATCCTGCTCGGTCAGCGGGGTCTGATCACCCTTCTTCTTCGAGTGCTTCATGTCGGAAACTTAACCTTTTGCAAGAGTGCGACGCACCATCTCCAGCGCGGCCTGGGCCGCGCGCTGCCTTATTTCTGCGCGATCTCCAGGAACATGGAAACGGCGTGCCTTGGCGTCTGAACCGTGTACGGCAATCCAGACGAGCCCGACAGGCTTCTGCGGCGTGCCGCCTCCTGGCCCGGCAATTCCCGTCACCGAAACCCCGATTTGCGCCCCGGTTCTGTCACGAGCGCCCGCTGCCATCTGTAGCGCCACCTCCTCACTCACCGCACCGTGGCGTTCCAGATCTTCGGCGCGGACGCCGAGCAGCTCCTTTTTTACGTCGTTGTGGTACGCTATCACGCCGCCAAGGAATACATCGCTGGATCCGGGGATGCTGGTGAGCCGCTCGCCCAACATTCCGCCCGTGCAGCTCTCGGCGACGGCGAGCTTGAGGTGCAAGGCGCGGCACCGGTCGAGGACAACCGCCGCGAGATCGGCGTCATCCTCTCCGTATGCGTACGCTTCTACTCTGCTCCGCAGTTTCACGATTGCTTCCTTGACGAGCTTCTGCGCGCGCTCTGGAGGCAATCCCTTCGCCGTGACGCGCAAGTCCACTCCGGCAACGCCGGGCAGGTAGGCGAGCGGGAGGGACCCGAGCTCCGACTGAGGGTCCCCAAGGAAACTCGGGCCGAGTAGCTCGGCGATCGCTGATTCCGCGATGCCGGTAGTGCGCAATGTGCCCGAGAGAACCACGCTCACGACCCCTTGCATCCGAGCCTTGATTGCCGGTAACAGCTCTTCGGCAAGCATGCCGCGCATCTCTCGCGGCACACCCGGCATCATCGCGACCCAGCGGCCTTTCTCGTCCTCAAGCCAGATACCGGGAGCTGTTCCATGGCGATTGACGAGTATTCGCGCCCCTTCGGGGATCTCTGCCTGTGTTCTGTTGGTCGAGGGGAAGACGCTGTTGGGAAACCGCGCGCGCCAGCGCTCCTCCAGCTTCGCGGCGATAGCTTCATCGAGTTTCATCGCGCGGCCGAAGATTCGTGCGATCGCCGGCTTGGTGAGATCATCGCTCGTCGGTCCGAGGCCACCCGTCGTGATCACGGCTCCCGTCCGGTCGAGCGCCTCCCGTACGGCCTGCGCAATTCTTTCCGCTTCGTCGCCGACGGTTGTGCGACGCACGATCTCAATTCCGCTCGCCGCCAACGCGCGGGAGATGTGCGCCGCGTTCGTATCTATCGTAAAGCCGAGGAGGAGCTCGTCACCAATGGTGATCAGCTCGACCTGGCTGGCGCTCAACGGGCGAACACGCCGGCGTACCGCCGGAGATAGAGAGCAAGCGAATAAACGGTGAGAACCACTGAAGTGACCATCGTGACCGTTCCGACGATGCCGTTAAAGTGGGCGAACGCGCTCCAGGCCGCGCTGTTCCAGTCGTGACGGGCGGCAAGAGTCGCGGCAAAAAACCAGAAGTACGCCGAGCCGACCCAAACAGACTGAAAACCAGTTTTCCATTTTGCGGGACCTATCGCGGAGATGACCACTCCGCGACGCGCCGCCGCCTGACGGAACACCGTCATGAAGATCTCGCGACCGATCACGAGCGCCACAACCCACCACGGCAGGAAAACGGGTCCGAACGGCGTGAGAAATGGGAGCCGGCCCGCGTCCATGCTCTCGGCGCGTGTAGGGATGAAAGCATCGGTTGGCGGCGCCATCAGCACGAACATGGGAATCAGGGTGGCGAAAAGAAGCAGCTTGTCCGCCAGCGGGTCGAGCAAGCGTCCGAGATCCGTGATGAGATTCCGGGTGCGCGCCAGCTTGCCGTCGAAGTAATCCGTTATGGCGGCCACGATGTACAACACGAACGCGGTGAGACGCGCGCCTGGCGAGTTGATGAAAGGCAGTGCTGCGATGAAAGGCGCGGCGAGAATCCGGCCGGCCGTGATGGTGTTGGGAAGATTCACCAAAGGCCTCCCCGCCCCGCTAGGCGAGCGCCTTCAGCACCAGCTTACTCACGGCCTTGAGCGTATCGAACACGCCATCTCCCTGCACGGCAATCGCCTCGAAATATGGCGCGCGCTCCACCCACTCGCCGCCGGGAAGCTGCTCGATCAGGTTCTCGCCGGCGTGGTAGGGATCGGGAGTGACGCGACGCTTGGTCGGCTCCTCTACTTCCCAGCCCGGATTCAGCGCGGCCTGTAGATCCTCGATTGGTGCGGCGTTCGGCAGGTCGCGCTTGTTGTACTGGATCACGAACGGCATTTGAGTGAGATCGTACCCGTACTCGGACATGTTGTCGTAGAGATTCTGCATCGACTCGAGATTCGCTTCCATGCGCTCCGCCTGCGAGTCACCGACGAAGACCAGGCCATCTACGTTCTTGAGGATCAGCTTGCGGCTGGCATTGTAATAAACCTGGCCGGGCACAGTGTACAGGTGGAAGCGGGTCTTGAATCCGCGAATGGTTCCAAGATCGACGGGAAGAAAATCGAAGAAGAGCGTACGCTCCGTTTCGGTGGCGAGAGATATGAGCTTACCTCTCGTCTCGGGCTTAACCTTGCCGTAGACGTGCTCGAGATTTGTGGTCTTGCCGCCAAGCCCGGGACCATAGTAAACAATCTTACAATTGATCTCGCGCGAGGCGTAGTTGATCATCGACACGCTAGCTCTTCCTCACCAGTTGAAGAGTTTGTCGATCTCGTCATCCGCGCCCTTGAGCAATCCAGGAGGCGCGGCGCCGCTTCGACCACGTGAGAATACGCGATCGACCAGCAGCGTCAACTCTTCGATCTCGGCCTTCATGCGGAGGCGGACGAGACCGACAGTCGTGCGTGAATCGAAAATTATTACGAGTAGAAGACGACGGGCAATGTCGGCGACATAGATGGATTCCTTTTCGCCCTGATGAAACAGACTCGAGAAATCGTTCTCGCCGACGAGCTTCGCGAGCTGGTCGTTGGCGCTGTAGTCGGCGGCGGTGAGCGTCGCGAACGCGGTGGTGTCGAGCGAGAGTGATTCACCTACAGTCGTGACCAGCTGTCCCGACCGGTCGACGAGAAGCGCGCAGCGGGAATTGGTCTCGCCAAGAAAGCGCTTCAGCGATTCGGTAATCGCGGTGAAGTCGTCTTGTGTGAAGGACCAGTTTGCCGTGCCGGCTGTCATCGTGCTCCGGTCACAGAGCGGACTCGAGCTGCCTGAGAAGGCGCGCGCCACGCGAGCGCAGGATCGCCCTCGGCTCCCACGCTACGTATTCGCGAAGAAGCTGCGCCGTTCCTACAGTGGGGCGAGCGCGCAAATAACCGAGCGCAGCCACACGACGCAGCGTCGACTTGCTGAAAAGATTGCGGCGATATTGGCGCTGCATCCTGCTCCAGACAAGACTGCCGGCAGCTATGCCGCCGATGAATCCAACTGCTACGAAGCTCGCGCGCTGTCTGCTCATGACATTGCTCTCCGCGCGGTCAGCGCCTGCGCGATCGTCACCCCATCGGCGTACTCGAGATCGCCACCAACGGGCAGCCCGCGTGCGATGCGCGACACGGTGAGGGGGTACCGGGCCAGCTTGCGCTGGACGTAGAGGGCGGTCGTCTCCCCTTCTATGCTTGGGTTGGTGGCAATTATCACTTCGCGGACGACTCCAGCCGACACTCGCGTCTCCAGCTGTGGAATGGTGAGGTCTTCCGGCCCTATGCCGTCGAGAGGCGATAGACGCCCGCCCAGGACGTGATACACGCCCCGGAACTCGCCTGACCGCTCGATAGCTCCGATATCGGAAGCCTCCTCTACTGCGCAGATGACTCCCGTGTCCCTGCGCGCGTCACGGCAAATGGAGCACAAATCCTCCTCCGTGAGATTGAAGCATTGCGGGCACGGGCGCACCTTCTCCGCGAGAGTCTCGAGGGCGGTGGCAAGGCGCTTGGATTGCTCCGGCGACTGCTTGAGGAGGTGGTACGTCAGCCTGAGCGCCGTCTTCCGGCCGATGCCAGGCAGCTTGGACAGCTCGGTGGCCAGATCGTCAATCGCTCCCACGCTAGAAAGGCAGCTTGAATGGGAGGTTCAGTCCGCCAGTGAGCTTGCCCATCTCGCCCTTCGCGAGCTCGCCGGCTTTTTTCTGGGCCTCGTTGACGGCGACGAGCACAAGATCCTCGAGCATCTCGACGTCTTTGGGATCCGCCACGCTCGGGTCGATCTTCACGCGCGTGATCGTCCCCTTTCCGTCAGCTTCAACCGTCACCAAGCCGCCCCCGGCCGCAGCGGTCACGGTCTGCTTTTCCAGCTCGGCCTGCATCTCCTGCATGCGGGTCTGCATCTGCTGCGCCTGCTCGAAAATCTTCGAAAAATCAGCCATTGTCCCAGTTTGTGAATGAGCTCCGTGCGGTCAGTCGAGGAGCTCGAGGTCCAGCTCGTCGATTGCCGCTCCCAGCGCGGGATCCTTCTGACGCAGCATGCCGATCCGCTCCTCCTTGAGCGCCTCCGGGGTCATACGGCTCCGATTCGAATCCTGTGCCGTCGCTTCCATTGCGCGCTTCATTTCGCGGAGCTGTCCCTCGTTTACCGGTGTCGCGGATTTTGCTGGCGCCTCCGGTGGCAGAGCGTTCGGGGCGCTCAGCTGCGGGGGATAGCCCGGACGCGTCGCCGGCCTTTGCACCGTTCGCGCCACTGAAGCCTGCGCCGGTTGGGCGCGGATCGAACCGCTTGCCGTTACACCTCGCTCGCTGCCCACGGACGACTCAGCGCCCAGCCCCTTGAGCAGATCCTCCAGAGCGACCGTCCTGTCCAGCAGCGCCATCCTGACGAGGAGCATCTCGATTAGAAGCTGCTGTTGACCGCTCTTCCGGAAGGTCGGCTCGAGTGCGTTGACCGCGCTGACCATCCGGAGCAGGTCGCCGGCAGTGAAGAGGTCCTTTCTCTCCCTCAGAGCCGCGGCCGCGGTAGCTGAGACTCCATCGGCCTTTCCATTGAGCACCACCGCGAGCTGGGCACGCAGCATGTCCGCGAAGCCCGAGAGAAACACGCCAAAGTCGACGCCTGCATCCGCAAGCCTGGTCACTGCGCCGAACACTTCTCCGGCGCGGTGACCCGCGATGATGTCCAGGATTGCCAGGAACTCGTCCTCGGGTACGAGTCCGAGCGCCTCTCTAACGCGCTCAGCGGTCACAGTGCCTTCACCGATGGAAATCACCTGGTCCGTGAGGCTGAGGGCGTCACGCATCGAGCCGTCGGCGGCACGGGCGATCATTGCCAGCGCGTCTTCCGAGACCTTCACTCCTTCCTTCTCGAGGACGGTCGTCAGACGCTTTGTAATGTCACCAAGTCCTATGCGCTTGAGGTCGAAGCGCTGAAGCCGGCTGAGGACCGGCGCGGCAGCCTGGGCGATCTTTTGCGGCTCGGTGGTCGCGAATACAAAGACGACACGCGGCGGCGGCTCCTCCAGGATCTTGAGCAGCGCGTTCCACGCTTCGCGCGTCAGCATGTGGGCTTCGTCGACAATGTAGACCTTGAAGCGGTCGTCACCCGAAGGAGCGTACATCGCTCTCTCACGAAGATCGCGCGCGTCGTCAACACCGCGGTTCGACGCTGCGTCTATCTCGACTACATCGAGGCTCGACGATCCGGCCCAGATGCGCTGACACGAGACACATTCTCCGCACGGCTCGCCATCGCCGCGCTTGTTCTCGCAGTTGAGCGCCAT
>DHJO01000040.1:0-3895 GCA_002404375.1 Gemmatimonadales bacterium UBA4718
ACGGTCGCCGTAGCGTACACTGGATGGATATCGGGTTTCATTGGAGTCTCTTTTGGTTGTTCGTGTGGAGCTATGAACTATAGCTAAATCGGACTCTCCAAACAAGTTAGCGGCGGCGGAGACAGTGGGTCAGTTCGAGCGCGCCGCGTCGAGGACGGTGCGAACGAGTCGGTCAATAGGACGACTGAGTGCTGGTTCGGCCATTTCCAGGCCGGATCTCTTATTGTGGGGCGCCCTCGTTGCAACGCTCCTCCCGATGCATTTTTGGTAGATGAAAGCGCTCGCATTAATCCCTCTGCTCTCGGCCGCTGTCGGATTCGGGTCGATTGAAGCGCAGGTGCTCCCGGTTAATCCTCCGCTCGTCCCCTCAACCGCCGTTGCATCCAGCGAGGCGGGGGCCAACCTCACCGTTTATCTCCTCACGTTCGGGTGGGGCAACGAGGTGTGGGAGCGGTTCGGCCACAACGCCATCTGGATCAAGGATCGAACGCGCGGGACCGACACCACCTACAACTGGGGAATGTTCTCCTTCGACGAGCCGCATTTCCTGAGGCGGTTCCTGACTGGAGACACGCGCTACTGGATGCAGGCGTTCGATCTCGACACCATGCTCGCGGAATACAAGAGGAGGAATCGGTCGGTTCTGGCGCAGGAGCTCAATCTCACTCCCGCCCAGCGTTTGAAGCTCCAGCAATTCGTGCAATGGAACGAGCAGCCGCAGAACAAGTTCTATCGCTATGACTACTACCGCGACAACTGCTCGACGCGCCTCCGCGATGCGCTCGACCACGCGGTGGGAGGACAGCTCCAGACGTCGACGGTCACGCGAATGACCTCTGGCACGTACCGCTTTCACACTCTGCGCCTGCTCGGCGACAATCTCCCGCTCTATACGGGCGCCAATCTCGCTCTCGGGCATCCGGCCGATAAACCGCTGTCGCAGTGGGAGGAGATGTTTCTGCCGGTGAGAATGGCGAATGACCTGCGCACTGTCCGGTTAACCGACAGCACAGGGACCGAGATTCCATTCGTTCGATCGGAGATGGCCCTGTTCACGTCGGGGCGGTCACCCGAGCCATCGGCGCCGCCGAACTATCTGCCGTGGTTCGTCGTCGCCGGGATTCTTGTTGCAGGCGCCATGATCGCGCTCGTCCGCAACGCGGAGGGCGGCAACAGATTGACGCTTTTCATAGCGACGGCGGTCGCTACGCTCTGGAGTCTGATCGCCGGCGCGGCGGGAACGGCCCTCGTGATCGCCTGGCTATTTACGAAGCACTATTTCATGAGCAGGAATGAAAACCTGCTGCACTTCGACCCGCTCTCCCTCGCGCTCGCCGTGCTGATACCACTTTCGGTTTACGCGCTGCGCGCTGTCTCGAAAGCGCTCAGGCTCGCGGGCGTCGTGGCGTCCTTGTCGCTGCTTGGATTCGTCGCGCAAGGAATTCCCTTGTTCTATCAGAAGAACGGAGAGATCATCGCGCTGGCTCTGCCCATCAATCTCGCGGTTTGGTGGACCGTGTACCGACTCTCGAACTACAGGCGGACTTCCTTGCCCTCTTCAGCCGCCTTGTAGATCGCCTCCATCAGCCTGATCACGAGGAGCTGATCCTCGGGGGCGTCGTACGGCGTGTCTTCGTTTACAACCGCGATGAAGTGGGCCAGCTCGGCGCGGTACGACTGGAGAAACACGCTCTCGCGCGCGGCCGCGCCGCTCGGTGAAACGTCGGTCGGTTTTCCGTTCAGCATCTTCACTACCCGCAGCGGCGCCAGTCGTGCGCTGCCCCGCGCCGACAATACTTCGAACCACCACCGCTCCTCCTGGCCGACGTACGACCAGGAGACGTCGAAGCTGAAGTCGACTCCTCCAGCACATTCGATGTGGACCATCATCGAATCTTCGACGGTGTTCGCGCCACGACTGCGATCCATGCTTGCCGAGACTCGAATTGGCTCGGGGAAATCGGCGAGCCAGAGCGCCAGATCCACAAGTGGATATCCGTGCTCGAAGAAAGCACCACCGCCCGCCTCCGGGCGTCTGAACCGCCAGCCGGTTCGCGCGCTCGCAAACTGATACTGGCCGCCTCGCACACCGATCATTCGTCCGAGCTCGCCGCCCTGCAGAAAGCGATACAGCTGCTGTACATCGCTGCGGAACCGATGGTTGTTTCCGACGACGACCTTCCGGCCAGACTGTTTCGCGGCAGCGAGAATCCGCTCGACGCCGCGCGAGGTAAGCGATAAGGGACGCTCGCACAGCACGTCGACTTTTGATTTGAGCGCGCGGAGGACGTGCGGCTCGTGAAGGTGATTCGGCGTGGCAATCACCACCGCGTCGACCTGATCGAGCTCCAGCAGATCTTCGAAATCGGTGAACACGTCGGGGATCTTGAGTCGCTCCGCGATGGCGCTCGCCTTGGGACCATCGTTGTCGCACAGCGCGACCAGCTCGGCTCCCTTGATTTTCGAGAGCACGGGGAGATGCGCAAGCTGCGCTATCGCACCAGCGCCGACGAGCCCGAGTCGGACCGGGCCCTTGCTGGTTTTTCCGTCTTTGGTGCTAACCGGCGATTCGGCCAATCGTCGTCCCCGGGTAATAGGTCTCTAGAATCGTACGATAATTCTGCCCTGCCCGCGCGCGACCAATCGCGCCCCACTGGCACATTCCGATTCCGTGCCCATACCCTCTGCCGTTCAACGTCAGGCTGGATACTTCTCCGCCGCTTGTTGCGGCTGAGAGACTGAACAGTGTGCTGTTCAAAATCACTCCCTTGGGATCCCGCAGCACGAACCGGATGTCGTTGCCTCGCAGAGTATAGCTGCCGCTTTCCGTCTGCACCGTGAGCGCGGCCACGCGTCCGGATGGCGTTTTACCCTCCTCTCTTACGTCCGTAATCCGCCCCAGATTCGCCTTGGGCGCGTTGGTGTAGTTGGCCAGATACTTCTCCATCACCGCTCTCAGGCCTGTGGCATCGTAAGTCTGCGTCCAGCTGAAACGCGGCGACGGGTCGCAGTAGTAATTGTTGGTTCCGGGAATCTTGTCGCTCACCGGGCGGAGATATGGCTGATCTGGCTGATCGTACCAGACTTCACTAACGCCCGCCGTACTGCCGCCGCACGTGGAATGATACGGTGTGGTGATCGGTTGGCCGTTGTAGAGGACAACGACGTCGCTTGTACTCGCAATAGCGGTGTCCGAGAGTGGATTCTCCGCATCGACGCCGCCGTACACCTGATCCTGCACCGTCGCGTACATGTCGAACGGTCGCGCGTCATTGAGATGTTTGTACGCGTACGTGCGCGCCGCGACCG
Source organism: Gemmatimonadales bacterium UBA4718 (assembly GCA_002404375.1). GTDB lineage: Bacteria > Gemmatimonadota > Gemmatimonadetes > Gemmatimonadales > Gemmatimonadaceae > UBA4720. The sequence continues at coordinate 3,310 of DHJO01000040.1, forward strand.
CCTGAGCTTGCACTGCCGCCATTTCTGCCGATGTACGGTTGCCGATCTCGAGCGGAACAACCCCGCGCAGATAGTCATCCATGGGCAGTCGGTTGACGACCAGTGATCCAGAATCGGTTGCGGTGATGACAAGCTCGCCCCGATACCGCTTGCCGTTCCATTGCACGAATGAGCCATTCTCGGGCCTGACAACGAGTTGCCCCTTCTCGGGACCAGGGCTGGGTCCTTCGCGCGCGGCCGTGGCGAGCGCGATCCGAACGATCTGGTCGCGACCGTTCTTGTATTGGCCACGCACGACAGGGACATTGCCCGATCCTGGCCCAGGCGACGCCAGTGAGACGCACGCGACGATGGCAAGCACACCGACAATGGCGATCCGGGTCATGCCCGAACGCCAAATCGATTTGTCCGACTGCGTAGCGAGGCGAGGCCTACGCAATCGCATACTCCAGGGCGTCGCGCATCTTCTCCAACGCGGTCGCGACATCATCGTCCCCGTGCGCGGCCGACATGAAGCACGCTTCGAATGGCGATGGCGCCAGATAAACCCCCCGGTCGAGCGCTGCGTGAAAGAAGCGACGAAATA
>DHJO01000040.1:3946-6517 GCA_002404375.1 Gemmatimonadales bacterium UBA4718
CCGCCATAGAGGGCTACCGGAAGCCCGCCGCCGATGACTTTGCCGAGGGTGGTGAGATCGGCGGTGACGCCAAAACGCTCCCGTGCTCCGCCCGGTGCTATCCTGAAGCCCGTCATCACCTCATCGAAGATCAGAAGCGCGCCGGCGTTGTCGGCGAGTGCGCGCAATCCATCGAGAAATCCACGATCGGGAGGAATGAAGCCGGAGTTGCCGACGATCGGCTCGACGATGATCGCGGCAATGCCGCGCTTGTTCCGCCGCACGAGATCCGTCGCCGCGTCCAGATCGTTGAAGGGAGCCGTCAGCGTGAGCGACGCAAGCTCCGCCGGGACGCCAGGCGAGTCCGGCAAGCCGAGCGTCGCAACACCGGATCCCGCGCGCACCAGGAAAGAATCTGCGTGTCCGTGATAGCAGCCTTCGAACTTCAGAATCGCGTCGCGTCCCGTAAATGCGCGCGCCAGACGAACAGCGCTCATCGTAGCTTCCGTTCCGCTCGATACGAAGCGCATCATCTCCACGTGCGGCATCCGCGCGCGAATGAGCTCGCCCAGCTGCACCTCGAGCTCAGTTGGCATCCCGAAGCTCGTCCCGTTCGCCATTGCCCGTTCCAGCGCATCGAGCACGATTGGCGAAGCGTGGCCGAGCACGAGCGGGCCCCATGACAGGACGAAGTCGATGTATTCCTTCCCGTCGGCGTCCCAGATACGCGCTCCCTCACCGCGGGCGGCAACGACTGGCTCGCCGCCGACACCGCGAAATGCGCGGACCGGAGAATTCACGCCGCCCGGAAACAGCTCTCGCGCGCGCGCCATCACCGCGGCCGAGCGCTCGCCGGTCTCCACATTCTGAAGGGGGGAGGAGCCAAGTGGACGCATCTAGCGCCCGTAACTTCCAATCGTCTGCGTAATCGGCAGCTCGCGCGTCAAACGGCGGCGGTCGGGCACAATCGCCGGCAGGGCGACCCGGATCACCGACGCCTGAAAATCGTAGTCGTCGACCACTTCCTCGACTGCTACTTCTGCGAATGTACCCGGGGCAAGCGCTTCATCGAGGTGGGTTACGCCATCGATGTCGTCGGCTTGCCAGGGGAGCCGTGCTTGCGACGTCCCGCTCTCCAGATCGCTGCGATCAACCAACGCGAGAGCCGTGCGTCCAACGCGCGACTCGTATCGTTCAGCCGTGATCGATCGCTGAAGCTCCGTCAGTCTTTCGAGACGTTCGCGCTTGACGGTCTCGTGAACGTCGTCGACGTATTGAGCCGCGCGCGTCCCTTCCTGCGGCGAATATGTGAACGCGCCAACGCGCTCGAACTGTATCTCCCGAAGAAATTCCAGCAGCTCCTCGAACTGCTCCTCTGTCTCGCCGGGGAATCCCACAATGCAGGTCGTGCGGATTGCGACGTCGGGAACGGCGTCACGGAACGTGCCGACGCGCTCGCGGATCGTGCGCTTTCTCTCGGGACGACGCATCCGCGCGAGAACAAGATCTGATCCGTGCTGGATCGGCATGTCGAGGTACGCAAGGACTCGCGGCTCGCGCGCAACCACTTCGAGAAGCCTGTCGGTGATTCCGGCTGAATACAGGTAGAGCATCCGTATCCATGGAATTGACGTTCCGCTGAGCAGCGCCTCGAGCAGCTCCGGGAGTTTTTGTCCGTCACGAGTGTCGCGGCCGTAGTGCGCGAGATCCTGAGCGACGAGATTCAGCTCGCGCGCTCCCTGCAGCTCGAGGAGCTGTGCTTCGCGGACGACCTCGTCGAGCGCGAACGAGCGGTGCTTGCCACGCATCAAGGGTATGGCGCAGAAGGCGCAGCCGTGATCGCAGCCCTCGCTGATCTTCATGTAGCGCACGTGCGGAAGATCGCCGGTGTAGAGGCGCACGCCGGGATGCAGCTCCTCGCTCGCGGCTCCCAGTAGTCCGCGCTCGCTCAGCTCGGGAACGAGCCGCTGCATTTCCGACGAGCCGAGGAAGAGGTCTACTTCAGGCAGCGCATCGACGAGCTCGTCCTTGTGGCGCTCGATCATGCAGCCTACAGCGACCACTGCCTGGCAACGGCCCGTCGTCTTGTATCGCGCCGCCTCGATCATCGCATCGATCGACTCTTTCTTCGCGGCGTCGATGAACCCGCACGTGTTGACGATGATCACCTCCGCATCGGCGAGTTCGGCGGTGTATTCGCCGGAGAAATCCGACAGCTGCGCGAGGTATCGCTCGCTGTCGACAGTGTTCTTGTCGCAGCCAAGCGTAATGACGCCGACTTTCACCTTGCTGTTTCGGACGAGCGCGAAGCGAGCGTGATCGCTTTCAACGGTAGTTGCCGAATTTTAGCTCGACCCCGAAATCCTTGCCGCGAAGAAGCGTGATAGCCTCCTGAAGGTCGTCACGCGACGGCGAAGTGATGCGCACCTGATCGCCCTGAATGGCGGCCTGGACTTTCTTGAGCTTGGCTTCCTTGATCGCCGCGGCGACCTTCTTGGCGGTATCGCCGTCGAGAGCCATCTTGAGCGCGATCTCGCGCCGCACCGTATCGCCTCCGGCGGGAGTTATCTCCCCTGGATCGAGATTCTTCAC
>DHJO01000047.1:0-2045 GCA_002404375.1 Gemmatimonadales bacterium UBA4718
GAAACTCACACGAAACTCGCACTAACTTTACGGTAAGTCTATGGGGCGCACAGTGATCGACCGTGCGACCTCCTGAGCCCGTATCGGGAGCAGCGTGACTGCCTTCGTATGGGTGACCGATGACGAACGTCTAGCCCTCATGCGTCCTTCTGCGCTGCGGGACGGCGGGATTTGAAACCCGCGACCCCCTGAACCCCATTCAACGTCAGGGGACACTCAAATAATACTTAAAGTCGTGTTTCATAGGGGAAACGGGCGTCGGCGTCCGATTTTGCGCAGAACCAGGTAGCACTTTGTAGTGAGAAACTCGACCGAAACTCGACCAACAGTTGAGCCTGTAGCAGTTTATCCTGAGCGTCTCTCCTACCTTGTCTCAGGAACTTCCGTAAGAATCATGTCCTCAAAGCCACGACCGCACTTCGTGGCATGGCTGCTAACCGCGGGAGCGCTCGCGGCCGCAGGATCTCGGGAAGAATGATCGCCAGCGCCCGCTGAGCCGTGACAGCGTTTGAATTTCCTGCCGCTCCCGCACGGACAAGGGTCATTTCGTCCAGGGCTTGCTACGCGATGGTCCACAAGGCCCTCGTGCCCTATTTCTTCCGGCCCTTCCAAAGCCGTGGAGAGTGATATTCTCGAAGTTGACTTTTTCGATTTCTTCAGGCTTTTTCACGCCCAACAATATCGCTCCAATCCGTATTGCGTGGTCAGATTGACTGCGCAGAGAGCGGCGACGGAAAATCACTGAGACGCGAAGGGGACACGGAAATCCGTGTCCCCTTCGCTCTACATCGGCTTTGAACTGTCCTTTATGGAGCCGAACTATTGCACCCAGTTCCGGTCACGGTCTTGAAAGCGTTGATTCGACCTTGGCCGAAGAAGGGGTCCGCACCAGCCTTACCGATGTCATCGCTGCACTGCTGGATTTTCGTTTGGAGTTGCGCAGGATTGAGCGTCCCGCCGAATTGCGAATCGAGGAGCGCGGCTAGTCCCGAAACATGGGGCGTAGCCTGGCTCGTGCCAATGACGAAGAGGTACCGGTTGCGCGCATGGCACGCGGCCAGGCCCGGCATAACGGTCCTGCTGCTGCATGGGCTCAACACGAAATGAGTGAAGGCCGCTCCGAATTCGCCTCCAGGTGCAGCGACGTTGATGGCCGAGACTCCGTAGTTGGAGAATGACGAGAGCTGATCGCCGGGACCGGTAGACGAGACGCACACGCCCGTGCCCGACTCGCACGGAATCTCAATGAAATTCTGGTCGTGTTGCAAATCGGCGGCGTCATTGCCCGCAGCGGAGACAACGAGGACGCCATGCGCGTTGGCATAATTCAGTGCCTTGTTGAGCGCCGCGACCAAAGTCCCAGCTCCATTTTTCGGAAAAAGCGCGCCGAGACTCAGGTTCGCGACGTTGGCGTGGACANNCTGAGTGAAGGCGTGAAAGCGATGCTGCTCGCAACATCAATTAGCCCGGTGGCGTCGATATGATCGGGATCGAGGCCTGTATCGATGATCGCGACACGCACAGTTGGGATCCCAGTGTGCGCTACCCAGGCTTCGGGAGCATGGATTTGAAACATGTCCCATTGGAAAGGAAGGAAGGCTGCGTGTTCCGGCGGGAAATGACTCTGGCCAGAGACCGGCACCGCCGCATCGGAAGCGACATAAGCCTGAGCACCCTCGAGCGTGGGTACCCATTGCACCATCACATCCCGTTCAACCTTGCCGTTGCCGAGAGCAAGCCTGTCCGCAGCCGCGTCGGTGAGACCTTTCACCACCGCCACCCCAATCTCACTTTGCACTCGGACTATCGTCCCACCGGCCGCGGCCACATCGGCCGCGAAGTTGTCAGGAATCGCGTCACCATTCATAAGGAAAACGTGCTGGTCGGTCGGAATGGTGGGCGTGCCCGTCGATTGTAACCGAGCTAAAGTCATGGGGGCTTTCAGTGTGCTCGGGCTCGTGGCTGGGTCGCTGCATGCGGCTAGCACGAGCACGCCGGATGCGAGGAGAAGTGAGGAGCGATGCATCATCGAACGAATACTCCCG
>DHJO01000047.1:2194-13103 GCA_002404375.1 Gemmatimonadales bacterium UBA4718
TACGGGCACTGAATCGGATTGCAAGTTGCACATCGAAACAGCCGTTCAAGGCAGTGACGATGCTAAACACGCCTTCGCGAAACCGCAAGACAAGTTCGAATCCCAATCCTCCGTCAACGCGCATTCTCGTCCGATGATTGCGCCCTTGGTGTTCGCCTTCGCGGTGAAGCGGCTAGTTGATTCTGCGAACGCGGCCGCCGGGAAATCTCGAAAGTTCTTTGAGCGCCTCGACTGACGGTGATCGAAAAAGGGCGACAAGTATGAGCCTCGCCGGATAGGTTTTCATATCAGCACGGACTTCGCCACTCGTATTCAAAAGTGGATTGACCAACCCGCGACCCTCCGAACCCCATTCAGCGTCAGGGGAGACCACTTTACTACTTAAAGTTGCGTTTCATAGGGGAAATGGGCGTCGGCGTCCGATTCTCAGTCGATTTAGGTAGCAATTAGTAGTGAGAAACTCGACCGAAACTCGACCAACGGTTGAGCTAGCGCAGCTTCGTCCGGTCTACGTCTTTAGGCTGCGGCAATGCCTGACGCTGTTCGTCGCGCGATGCGAGTCTGTGACAGACCGCACCGGCGCCCATTAGTCCGGCAGAGGCCAGGAGTGTGAGCTTCGCGAGTCCTACCGAGACTATCCAGGGCAGTGACGCGAAGTGAAAGCCGCCGATGATCGCGACTCCAACTCCGGCGCCGAGCACAAGACCGCCTATCATCAATATGGAGCCGAGTCGACGCATGGGGAGCGATTTTTCAGTGAATAACTCGAAATGTACCATACGAGTATTGGATACCGCTTGGGACCTCCTGCTCCCAAAGCAGGAAAACCACTAAACCAACTACGACATTCTGCCGGACTTTATAGGGGGACCGAGGGTCGGTGCCGGTTCGTAATCAACGTCATGTCGCACTTTGTCGGGAGAAACTCACCCCGAAACTCACCCCGCATTTAGTTGTCCGCCGCGGCGAGTCGCCCGCGACGAAGTATTCTGAAGACCGCATCCAATAGATGCACGATGGGTGGGCGCTCACTGAGAGTTGCAAGCACCACACTCGTGACCGCGCCCAGCGCAGCCCCGCCAAGAACATCTGCTGGATAATGCGCACCGACAAAAACCCGAGCGATCGCCATCACTGTCGCCAGAACAAGGAGGGCTGCTCCGGCACGCCTGTTGTACCTCCAGACCATCACCGCTACAGCGAACCCAAGAATTGCGTGATCGCTCGGAAAGGAGGTATCGAGCGACGGCGGGATAAGTTGGTTAACTGTGTGACTGAGATACGGCCGAGGCCGAGGAAGTGCTTTCCCGATCAATTGACCGAGACCGAGTGCGACGAGCGCGGACACACCGGCAAGGAGCGCCCCGCGCTGGTTTCGAGCACGCCACGAAAGCCAGAGCGCAAGAAGGGCGACCGCGAACGCGATGGGCAGATATTTTGCCGATGCGATCATTACCGCATCGAGGATCGAATTGCGGCCAGCGAAGCCGTTTACAGCATGGAAGACGGCGTAGTCCAGCGAGCGCGAGCTCGAGTCAGACACTGCTGTCGATGCGTCGATCATCTTGTTAAAGACCAGGCAACCGCGACCCCGCCATGCTCGGGCACGACTGAGGTTGGCAAAAAGATTCTCTCGAACAGGTTGCCGGGATGGCCTTCGTTGCAGCGGTCGAACAGCACCGCGGAGTAAGTCCCTAGTCCAGCCGCAGCGACTACATCGCTTGCCCAGTGTTTGTTCTTATACATGCGCGAGAAGCCAACCAGTGTCGCAGCGGCGTAGCTGAGTGGCGTGACGTATCTACTCGCCCCCGGCCACGAACGGCCTACCTCGCGACTTGCTGCCGTCGCGGCGGCGAAAGCTACGGTAAAGTGCGCGGAGGGCAGCGACGTGTAGTCGTCGTTAGAGAATCCTTTGCCAAAACGGAAGTCGCGGACGGCATTGATGTCTCGCTGCGGTCGGGATCGACCGATCGTCATCTGCAGCCCTTCCGCCAGAACTCCGCCCAGCACAATTGCTTCGCCCGTGTGCATCCCAAGGGCAGCGATCGGACGCGAGTGCTCTCCCAGTCCAAGGAAATACGGACCCGCCGTTATCATGGCAGAGCCGGGAAATCCGAGATTGCTGAAGACGTTGCTCGTGCCTTTGAGGAACGCGTTCGACTGCGCCGAGGGACGCTGCAAGCTGCTCGCAAGCGACTCGTCGACGGACATCGTTGCCGCTACTAGCGCAGCGACGCCGAGTGCCACGACGGCATCATGCGGACGAAAAAGCTGAACGTGATCGCTGTTATCCTGCGCGAACAGAGGTTGCGGGCAGGTGAAGATTGCGAGGGCGAATGTCGTTAGACGCAGATTCATGCTGAGCGCTGGTTGAAAGGTGGCGGCGTGGGACCGCTGATCATAAGTGGACTCGCACGCCCGCGTTCAGCATTCGACCCTCCAATGGAGCCCACTCTGGCGTCGTCCAACGTCCAGTGGGATCCTGACTTGGAAGTAGAAGTGGATCGAAGCGGGTCTGGCGCACATTTGTCAGATCCTCAGCGTTCACGAACAGCGTGGCCGATCCGACTTTCTGTTCCAGCAGAAGGCCGACAGTAGTGTAAGCCACACCGACAGTTCGGTACGGATCATCGATAAGCCGTTGGCGCCCGGTGTAGAAAATCTCGAGCCCCACACGTGTTCCGATGTCGTCTTCCTCGAACGCGATGTCCAGGCCAGCAGCGTGACGAGGTGTGAGGGCTGTCTCTACCCGACGTGCCAGTTCCGGAGACCACTCGGTGGAGCGGGTGTAGCTGTATAGCGCGGTGACGGCAAACGGCTCCTGATTGAATACTGCGAAGAAGCTCGCGCCGCCGGTGCGAGTGGGCGTCGGCGCATTGGTGATCGTCAACAGTCCAGGCGTTGGCGTGTTCTCGCTCACGACAATCGCGTGATTCAGTCTGGCGCCGAATAGCGTACCGGTTATCTCGACCGGACCAAGTGTCAGTGTCAGGTCGGCCGACGCTTGCGCGATTCTTTCCGCAGACACAAGTGAGAAGCCGCGGACACGAGATAGTCCAGCGACGTCGGCTTCCTCGATGAGTGGAGTCGGGGCGAAGAAGCCGCCTCCCGCGGAGACGCGAGCTGCCCATCCGTCGGCGAAACGGGATAGTGCGGAAACTCGCGGGCTCAGAAACGTGCCGTACCTGCTGTGTTGGTCCAGCCGCGCTGTAGTCGATACCGAGAATCTCTCAGTCGCGCTATAGGTGTCCTGACCAAACACCGATCCGGTAAGAAACTGATAAGTAGCGTTCGACAGCTTCGCGCTCGACAAGCCGTCATTCTGCAGTCCGGTGCCCAAAAGGGTTTCGTGCTTTCCGAATGTTCGGGACAATGTGATCTCACCGAACGCGGTTCCTCGACGGTCCGACTCCGTGCTGTCGCCATATCGCCGGTCCTGCCATTGCTGGTTGATCGAGGAGCGAACGGACACCACACTGCCTTGCTTCGTGAGCAAGCGTATCACGGTTCCAGCGTCCCCTCTCCGTGTGCGTGCGGTTACAGGAAAGCTTCCCGCCGGACTGAGCGCCGATCCGGACGTGCCGGACTGACGGTCTTCATCGGCGGCTCCGGCTGTGACCATCGCCGCGCTCCCGGCTGAATCAGACCAGAATGCGCGCGGCCGCACCTCGAACCGGCGCAAACCTGGAATGTCGGTCCAGCCATCGACGTCGACATCGGTGGCGGTCTGATGGTGTGCGCCGCCGAGAAGAGTGTAACCCCACTGCTTCGACAGCTTGGCGCCCGACCATAAGAGACCATCAGTTCCGCGGCGGGAGGTTTGATTCAGCAACAGCTCGTGAACACCTCGCCCGCCGCGAGGCGGACGACGCGAGACGAGGTTGAGCACGCCACCTGCCGCCGCTGGTCCGTAAAGAGCTGTCGCTGCTCCCTTGATCACTTCCGCCTGAGCAAGATCGAGCGGCGGGATCTGCAAAAAGCCAAGACCCTCTGAGGAAGAGCCGTAGAGTGGCAAGCCGTCAGCGAGCAGGAGTGTGTAGCGTCCTCGAAGTCCTTGCAGCCGGATGCCCGCCCCGCCGAGTGCTGGCGAAGTAGTCTGCACTCTGACGCCGGGCATCTCGCTCACCAGATTCATCGGGTTGGCGGGGTGCATTATCGTTTTTTCGCCCACGTCTTCGCCCGACAGAACCTCAATTCGCTCAGGCTCGTCTTGAACTCGGCGTTCGACGCGACTCGCCCCCACGATGACCTCGGCAAGTCGGACCGCGGCGGGCATTAGCTGTACCTCGATCGCGGTGTCCGCCGCGGGCACAATCTCGACCGAAAGCGTGTCGGGTACGAAGCCGAGTCGCGATATGATGATTCTCTGTGGCCCCGCAGGCAGCCGAAGACTAGCATTCCCGACTGAGTCGCTAAGAGCACCGCGAGAGGCCGCTCGGACGACAGCTCCACTGACAGGTTCTGTCAGATGGCGAACACGTACGGTCAAGGAGCCGGAAGGAACGGTGTCTGTCGCTTTCTCTTGAGCGGCTACAGATCGCAACGGAGAAAGCGACCAACACAGAGCCAGGCAAAGGCTAGCACGCCGGAGCGCGCCGAAGTACCTCACGAGCCTATTGTACAAAGTTATGACTTGCGCTTCATCGACGACCAATGAATCGTGGCAATCCTGGAGGCGCATTCCCAGTGCTTAAGCAAGATGAGTTCCGAGTGGTGCCCTTGCTGAAGCCCTGATGATTCGAGGCATGTCGCTGGGGTCGTTTCGGATCAATACCACATCGCGAGCCTCAACGGCAAGGTCGGTCCCCGCTCTAAGGGTTCTACTGCGTTAGAAACGAGATGCGGTCTGATCCGCTCGCTCTTGCTCCGAGAGCAGGAACATACATAAACGAACTACGACATTCTGCCGGTGTTCATAGGGGAATCGGGCGTCGGTGCCGGAATTCTCCGACATTCCTGCCGTACTTTGCAGGGAGAAACGGGTAAAGAAACGGGTAATCGCTACAGACCGAACTTGGGTCGGTACATCTGCCTTTCGCGAGCAGTGCCGACCTCACGCTTATCAGGCGAACGAAGGGGAGTTAGAAGTCCGGCAAGAAACCTATAAATCGTTGACGGACGGCGTGATCTGCCGTTGTTCACCCTTCGCGATGCCGGATAATGTCGGAGTCAATCGACAGCTGAATCGACAGCAGAAAATCGATCCCTCGGCGACGATCAAGCAAGCGCTCGACTACTCCCATCCTTCACGCGACAGCGCCTGGTGAAGTTCGTCCGGGTGGTTGCGAAAGTGTTTTTCCAGTTTGCTCGAGTCGTCGTGCGCGGTGTCGTAGTCCATTCCGTCCGACATCAGATTTCGCCCGTGCAGCTCATGAAATAGCACGAACCCGCGCTCCTCGCGCCGGAATTTCCGCGGTGATCGCGAAGGCTCAAACGCCGCACTAGCCTTGCAGGCGAGTTGATTCAGGCCACCCGATGCAGGCTTCGGCTTCTGGAATCGGAAGATCTGGTGCAGCGCGTACCAGCCCTCCAGGGTTTCGGGGGATGCGCCGTGAGGGTATCGGCTGCAGTAAACCTAAGTGGACACCGTCACAGGGCTACCATCCGTAAGATCCTGGCGAGTGTCAGACCCGGGATCGCTTTCCGCACGATCTTTCTGCCGAATACGCCCCCGAGATCGAACGAGCTCGCTTCAATCCTCGATGACCCCGAGTTGGTGCAGAATGAAATCCTTGAACGCGACGGCGCGCGGATCTGCCATCGATCGCGGGTGCTCGATGTCGACCTCGATGACTTGCTTGATCCGCATCGGACGCTCGCTGAGAACGAAGATCCGGTCGGCGAGCGCGATGGCTTCATCAACGTCGTGCGTCACGAGCACGGTCGTCTGCGGCTCGTCGCGCCGGATTTGCAGCAGCTCCTGACGCATGCGGAGCCGGGTGAGCGCGTCAAGCGAGCCGAATGGCTCATCCATGTAGAGCGCGTCGGGCTTCACGACCAGCGCACGCGCCAGCTCGAGCCGTTGCACCATCCCGCCGGACAGTTGATACGGGAACGCCGACGCGAACTCCTGGAGTCCGACGAGCTCGAGGTAGTGACTCGCGCGCCGGGCCTTCTCCTCAGCCGGTATCCCGTTCATTACGAAGGTCAGATTTCGCCGCGCCGAGATCCATGGGAACACCGAGCCACTCTGGGTAATGAGTATGCCTTTGGGGCTTGGATCCGCCACCGCTTCCCCGCCGAACAGGATCGAGCCGCGGTCCGGCCGCTGAAAACCCGCCAGCAGATCGAGCAGCGTCGACTTTCCGCAGCCCGACGGGCCCACGAGCGCCACGAGCTCGTGCCGAGATACGGTGAAACTGATTCCCTCCAGTACGGGGAGCACGCCGCCGCCGTGTCTGGGGTAGGACTTCCACACGTCGCGAACGTCTAGATCAACGGACATACCGCCACCGTACCGCGTCCACGCGCTCCAGGCGGCGCATCACCGCATCCAGCCCGAAACCGATCACACCGATCATGACCATCGCCGCCACTACCAGATCGTAGCGATTGCCGGCGTTCCGGGAGTCGATAATGAGAAATCCGAGGCCGGAGTCGATCGCGACCATCTCCGCGGCGACGACCACCAGCCACGCGATGCCGAGTCCGATACGCATGCCGGTGACGATCTGCGCCATCGCCGCGGGCAGCACGACCTTCGCTATCAGCCTGAACCCCGTCACGCCGAAGTTCCGGGCAGCCCGAATGTACTGCCGTTCCACGGCTTGGACGCCCGCAATCGTACCCACGACCATCGGAAAGAAAGACGACAGAAAGATCAAAAAGATGGGCGATGCATTCCCGACCCCGAACCAGAGGATGGCGAGGGGAATCCAGGCGATCGGCGAGATCGGCCGCAGCATCTGGATCACGGGATTCAGAGTCCGGTAAGTTCCGGGATGCCAGCCCATCGCGACGCCGAGTGGAATCGCGAGCGCTACGGCCAATCCATACCCGGTGAAAACGCGCATCAGCGACGCCGCGATATGATGCAGCAGCACGCCGCCCCTGGCGAGCGATGCAATCCCGAGCACTACCTCGGTTGGACCGGGAAAAATGCGCGTTCCGCTGAAGTGGACCGCCGCCCACCAAATACCTACCAGGACGGCGACGGCGGCGAACGGCAACAGCCGCGACGTCCTACTTGGCAAGCTTGATGGTGATCGGGCTATAGTTCCTGACGAAGCTGTCGTCCACGTACTTTTTGTACGGCACGCGGCGCGTCAGAATCTTGTCCTCGTAGGCGAGCTCCATCAGCTGGTCAAATTCGCTTTTTACGAGCCGCAGGTCTCCGTAAGTCACCCGGTCCTTTGGGTTGTCCATCACGTAGCGGATCAGCGTCGAATCCTGATTGAAGAATTCCTTTCGCGCCGCGAGATCGGCCGCCATATGGCGGTGGTCCGAGCCGCTCTCCAGCCACTGGCCTGCGGCCAGCACGTTGTCGACCAGCCGCTGCACCGTTGGCCGATCCCTGTCGATGAGCTCCTGCCGCACGGCGAGGACGCAGCAGATGTACTCCGGCCAGTCGTTGCGCGTCATATGGAGGATCCGCGCAAATCCCTGCCGCTGGGCCATCGCCCCGAACGGTTCACCGGTGGCGTAGGCGTCCACAGCACTCGCGTACAGCGCCGCCGGCATGTCAGGCGGCGGCATCTCCACGAGCGTCACGTCGGCGTCGGTCAGACCGTACTTCTTCATCAAGCGGTGCACATAAATGTTGTCCACCGCAAAACGGCTCGGTATCGCGATGCGCTTTCCGCGCAGGTCGCCGAGGTTTCGCGCCTTCGAGTCCACCCTTGTCATGATCACCGCGCCCGAGCGGTGACCGAGCGCGACGATCTTCACCGGCACGCCGTGGTCGGCTAGGTCCATGACCATCGGCGCCAGCAGGTAGGCCGCTTTGATCCGGCCCGACATCATCGCCTCTTTCAGCTCCGGCCAGCCGCTGAACTTGTTGAACATTGCCAGCTTCTCGCCGGCATCGTTGACGATGACCTTGCCGTCGACGTCGGACATGTCCATCGACATGCCCCCCGACATGTCCATCGCCGAGCCGACCTGGGTCATGGCCGCCATTTGGCGCTGTGCGCCAGGGACGCCCGGAGCGGAAGTTGTCTTGCCCGATTGCTGTGAAGCGCGCATCGCCATACAGGCGACTGGAAGTGTGAGGTTTCACGTGACGGGTAGCGCGCCGACTCGCAGCAACTCGTTCTCGGGTACGGGCGCACCGCTGGCGGCCGTCGTTTGCGCTGATTTGGGTAGCGTCAGCTCGTACCCCACCACCACGAGAATCACCGCTGCGACGGCGGCGGCGGCGAGGAGTGCGGTGCGATGCCGGACAACGAAACGATCGCTCGATTTCATGACCATAGGGACCGCCGGATAAGTTGAACGGGGTGGGTCGGCAGAAGGAGCGCCGAGGCGAGGATGATAGGGGTTGGGACCATCTGATTGCCATTCCGGATTGAATGACTTGTACGCTTACAGTGTGTATTGCGCCATGAGATAGACGAAGTCGATCGGCTTGTCGGCGCTCGAGGCGCTCCCTCCCTCCCTGATGAACGTGCCAGGAAAGACATGGCTCCAACCGGTCAGCAGAAGCTCGTGCTGATCGACCGGCCAGCGGAAGCTCAGGTCGACCTCCGACGCGACGCCCTTTGACGTGCCGAAGCCTGCGGGCCGGGAGACGAGTCCCGGCAACCCATAGAATGCGTCCTTCGCCGAAGCACGTCGAAAGGAGTGGTAATCCGCAGCTCCCACCAGCGTCCGCCACAGCTGCGTTGAGCCGCCTCCGGAGACGTCGATGATGTTCTGCCGCCCCGCGATGTCAGCGAAGCCGAGAAAGGGGTGCGGCTGCGGGTTGAGCTGACTAAAGGTCCCGACCTTGCCTCCGGGTGATGCGTCGCCACTGGCGTAATCAAGATTGACGTAGGCGCGCGGCGCGAGCTTCGTTCGCCGGAAGGTGTATCCTGCCTGGCCAGCGAACATCGACGCCCGAATCGCGTTACCGCCCACATCGCCGAACTGAACCGCCGCCTCGCCTTCCAGATCGACGGCCGGCTGTCCCTGCGTGGGGCCCCAGAGCCGTAAACCGACAGTGTGCCGCATCTCGCGTCCGAAGGTGCCGTTCCAGACGACGGCGCTGGAGTCCCGCCGCTGGCCAATCCAATAGACATCCGCTCCTGTCGACATCCCTGCCGACCGAAACGTGCTATAGACGCCGAAAAGAGCCGTCGTCGAATCGCGCCGGTCGGGCTTATAGAGACGCACCACCACGGGGCGCGCCCAGAACGCCGTGACGCTGCCGCTCGGGCCGCCATAGCCCGCGGTTATGCCGTCGAAGCTGCGCTTGGTATTGGCCCAATCGAGCGCGCTCACCAGGCGCTCGCGTCCGTAAGCCATCTCCAGTCGGCCGCCCCGGAGCGTGAGCGCTCCGGCATTTCGCCCGAGCTTCGACGTCGACAGCTCGGCGTATAGTTGATGCACGTCGATTTCATCCACGTCTGAGGGCCGTCGGCCCCCGGCCAGCTCGCGGTTGCTGGAGAGGCTGCTCATGGCCTGCGTGAAGAGGCGAACGTGGGAGCCGGCGTGCAGATCGGCCGAGGCGAGCGCCCGTGTGAGCGCGAATGCATCGTTGGCTCGGACCGTGGTCGGCGCGGGCGGCAGCGCGCCGAAATTGAAATTCGTCCAGCTCTCGACGCGCTCGCGAAGCTGCCCTCCGAATCCCACCCACACTGTGCCATCGCCGCCGAGGTTCACATGCCGGATCGCGGCGAATGGGTCCAGCGGAGGCGGCGGCGTTGAGGTCGCCTGGCCATTTGCCACAGCGGCAATGGAAAGGGCACACACCACCAGCACCTGACCAGCCGTTTCAGTTCGCATGAATTCGTGCGGAGAGGTTGAGTGAGGATCGTCATCGCGGAATTCACGCCACTCGAGGGCCGTTACGAACCCGCCGCTGTCTGCCGGTTGACAGGCGGCTTCAACGTAAGTATGCGATCCCCCTTGCGCAAGATTGCAGTAAAAGCAATTGTTCCCCTTTTGCTTCGACAGGAGAGGCGCCGAATTGACAGAAAATGCGGATATCATGCAAGGCACGCTGGACCTGCTCATTCTCAAGGCGCTGTCGCTGGCGCCGATGCACGGCTGGGGAATCGGCGATCGCATTCGACAGATGTCGCGTGACGCCTTCCAGGTCGGGCAGGGGTCGCTCTATCCCGCCCTACAGCGATTCGAGAAGCGGGACTGGGTTACGTCCCACTGGCTGACCACCAAGAACAATCGCATTGCGAGGTACTACGAGCTGACGCCGGCGGGAAGGCGCGCGCTCAGCGAGGAGATCGCCGCCTGGCGACGCTATTCAGACGCCGTGAATCTCCTGATCGACTCGGAGTAGCAGAGGCAACGCCGCAGCCGACCGCAGTCTATTTGCGCAGAATCCTGCTCTGATTGACCAGTATTTGTCTCTGGTTTTTCAGAATCGCCTGCTGATTACGCACGATCCTGAGCTGATTGCCGAGTTTGATCGCCAGCCGATCGTGACTGCGAAGAATCTTATGCTGGTTCCTGATGATGACTTTTTCGTTTGCGAGGATCCGCTGCTGGTTCTTGACTGTCGCCCGTGCCATTTACGTGTTCCTCTTATTTATGGTTCGGAAACATCGCTTCTGAGCTGTCATCAGCAGGCTGATAACGAGACGCTGCTGAAGGTAATGTCACATTCGCGGAGGATCAGCGACCAGGCAAGAGCGAGAGAACCTGGGGATAAACTCACCGCAAACTTCCCGGAGCATTTTTTACGCAAAAAAACCCTGCAACGCAAAACATTGCAGGGGACCAAGTTACTCAGTCGGGGCGCCCGGATTTG
>DHJO01000047.1:13124-25050 GCA_002404375.1 Gemmatimonadales bacterium UBA4718
GACCTCCTGCTCCCAAAGCAGGAACATACATAAACCAACTACGACAATTTGCCGAAGTTCATAGGAGAATCAGGGCGTCGGTGCCGGACTTCTCCGACATTCAAATCGTACGTAATCAGTAGAAACTCGTAACGAAACACGTAACGGAATAGTTCTGGGGAGGTCAGGGCCTGCGAGCAAGGTCTGGGAGGTGCGAGACCGCCGAGAGATATCCGCGTATTCCTTGCCCGAGGATGGGCAAGCTAGTGCGAAGATATCTGCAAGAAGGTCGTCCGCCCTTTGAGCGTGCCGCTGGTGAAGGCGGGGTTTGCATCACTGGCTGGGCCAGATTCACGAGGATCACCATCGAACCGAAGGAGAGATTTTCTATCTCGCGCCACTAGTTGGCTTTGCAATCGCAAATCTCCCCTAACACGCTAGTTAACCCAGCCTCTGCCCTGGAACGTCGAGAGACCAAGCCCTCACTCGAAGAGAGTGGGGGGTTTTGCTTTTTGGAATTGCGCCGTCAAGCTGGAGGCTCGACATTTCCAGCATGTTTCTTAACTGGCCCGAAGCCGTAGTGATTCTCGGTTGTATCGTGATTGCTGTCTTTAGAGCGCCGCTGTCTCGGCTAATCGAGCGAACGGAAAAGGTCAAAGATTGGCTAGTAGCCCCGAAGCAGCAGCTGCCCGCGTTACCAGCGGCAGAGGCAGATCAGTCCCTTCCGACGCGCAACAGAGAGGAAGAGCAGCGCGGGCTTGAGCAGTTGACGAAGGACTTCGACAATGCATTGCTCTTGATTCAAGAGGATGCGATTCGCGCCGACCTGGCTAAGGCGAAGTTAGTTGTTGAGACGGGAACGTTGCGATGACAGTGGGGTTTCCGCCGCTGCCAATGACGGCAGTAGAGGCACCCACTAGTCTCTGACTAGTTCGAGTTGGGTGGGCGCGTCGGGCGCCTCATTCCCCCACTGAACCCAATCCTCGCGGTGATGGCGAGCAAACATTTCCAGAAAGGGACCCGAGCTGCAACGCTCAATGAGTTTGTACTGCTGGTCCGGCTTTCTGCTGTGCTCACGCTTGCGGGAAACGATGATATTGGTCTGCGTGCGTCCCGCGTCCCGAGTCCGCAGAGAACCACGAGTTCCGAACAGCAGGAGCTCCGTGACGTTGCGGAAGTAAAAGCCGACTCCGCGACCATCAGGCCCGCCGTCCTTCCGAACTTTGAACCAGACAATGTTTGTCTTGTACGTAAAGCCCCATGCTTTCATTACGTCCAGCCCTTCGTGAATAAGAGCGTTCGGCACCCAGAGGTACAAATGCGCAGCGGACTTCGCGACTAGAGGAACTGGAAGCTGTTTGATCTCGTCCAGTTCCATCGTCCCATAGCGAGCCAAGCGCTTGTGCTCCGGTGCCATCTTTCCGGTCCGATTGGTGAACCTCCAAGGCGGGTCAGCCAATACAGTCCCGAAGTGCGAACGCCCGAGCGAAAGAAGTTCCTCTGCCGGCGTTAGCTGTTCGACTACGACCTCAGCGTGCTTTGGGCTTTTTCTTTCCGACTGGCGCAGGGTGTTTGACGAAGAGTGATGCGTCCGAGATGTCATCGACGTAGAGTCCGCGTTGAATGCCGAATACCAGCACAGGGCAACCGCCAGCAGCCCCGCCGTGAATTTTAGGAACCAGCTTGTCTAAGTGCGTTGTTGACTGGCCGTACTTGTCTGCAAATGCCCTTCCACCTTCGCCCACCGCGCCAAGCGTCTCAAATATCTCGCTCAGGTGCGAGGCCCTAGTGATGATGATGCCAGCAGCGAGCGCTCCAATGTCGTGAAGTCGAGCGAAGTTGCCCAGGTCACGGTCGAAGAACTCCGTCTTGTTATTCCATTCGACATCGCACGCAATGCCGTTCTTGTAGTTGTCGATCTTGTGGCCCCGAGCCTCGACCACCTTGCCGTTGACGCTGAAGGATGTGTCGAAGCGCTTCTCAGTCCAGCCCCGCGCCCGGAAGTATCCATCGAGACGGGCGGAAATGTTAGAGCGACCACCACCAGGCATCTCGATCTCTGAGCGGAACAGCCTGAATTGCGTCAGAGCGAAGATCAGGTCATCAAACTCGGCAGGAAAGTCGCCGGAGAGCACGGCTGTTGCGTGCCGCCATTCGTAAGTTTCGTAGTTCTTGCGGATGAACTTGGGGAGGAGATCGAGAGTCACTGAGCGAAAGCTACGGATGGGCTCACAGCTGCAAAAGGTCCTCCAACTCAAGTATCTCATCGGCTGCTGGCGCATCCGTCCAATTTCACCGTTGGCCTGCAAGTGTCCGGCATCGTTTCTCCTCACGGATGCGCCGAACACTACTGTTCAGCTTTGTGAACCTCCTCACTCAAAGAGTGAGGCTCCACGAAAGCGGATCAACTCCAGATATCTCAGACAGAAATGCCTGGGATAGGTGCAAGCAAGAGGAGCGATATCGGTGCACGCGCGTTGCGCGGCACAGATATCTGCTCCTAGCTTTCCCATTCGCGCCCTACGGGCACTCAAGGGGCAGACTGCGAACGTTCCCGCGTATCGAGAAGTAATTCGGTAGGAGAGAGGTACTCCACCTCTCCTACTGAGACTTCGGAGTGATCGCATGCCGCAGGGCCGCACAGCGGCGAAACCGCGGCTTGCCGCGCGCGGGCTCCGCGTCGAAGGCAAAGGCTTGGGACTACGCTCGGGGCGTTCATCTCCAAGTGGAGCGGCGAAGCGGAGTCTGGCGTCCAACCCAAACGCGCAGACGTTGAGGGGAACTGATTGAAAGACTCTACTCCTGCCGCGCTGATCGTTCAGTGGCGCGAGTTAGCGGAAATGCTACGAGCCGAAGGCTGTCCAGAAGTTGCGGCAGCTCGAGAACGCTGCGCCTCTGAGCTTGAGACTTCTTTGCACAAATGCGACAACGAAGCATTATCTGTGAACCAGGCGGCGAGTGAAAGCGGATACAGCGCCGAATACTTGCGCCGTCTGTTGCGCGACACGCCAGCACTGAACGCTGGCCGAGCGGGAAAGCCGCTCATTCTGCGGCGCCATCTACCGCGCAAGGCTGCTGGTACGCTTGTTGGTAGCGGACCAAAGCCGTATGATGTGAGTGCCGACGCCCAATCCCTTGTGAGCCGACAGGGAGTACACTGAGATGGCTCAAAGGATTGCTAGGCGTAATGGTTGGCACCGCACCCAAGCCGGTGCTCTGACGTGCTCCATAGGTGAACGTGGATGCCGCGTTAGGCTGTTTGAGAAGACGAGGGGCGGAGGATTTCATCGTGCTGTCTGGATCGCGGGAGCCGGTGAAGACAGACGTTCGATGAACACCACAGATCGCGAGGAAGCGCTACGTCTAGGACGGCTGCTATTGGCCGAAGTATTGAAGGGCAAAGGGCAAGCCTTACCGCGAACACCGCTGACATTAGGGGAACTGTGGCGCAGGTATTCGAGCGAGTGTGCCGAATATCTAGACAATAAGGAAACTACGCGGAAGGACTCAGCGGCTCGTGCGCGTGTCCTGCTCGCTTACTTCGGGGCAGACTTCCGAGTCGATGACTTGAGCAAGGATCGCCAGCGAGCGTATGAAGGCGCTCGACTAGCAGGTGGAATTGTACTCGGCAAGGACGACGTGACTGAGAAGACTAGAGCACGTTCGCCCGAGCTGGATATGTCCGTGCTGCATACGATGCTACAGTGGGCGACTACTGTGAGACTGCCAAACAGGGATTTCCTGCTACAGAGAAACCCGCTGCAAGGTGTCAAGCGCATCCGCGAGAAGAACAAGAAGCAACCCGTTGCGACGTGGGAGCGGTATGAGGCAACGATTGCAGCGATGCAGAAGCTCAGAACTGAGAGCGAGTCAGACGATGATCGTTCGCGCTGGGTCAGGATGGAGTTCGCCTTGTTGCTTGCTGAGCGAACTGGCAAAAGAGTAGGCTCGATTAGACATCTCCGCTGGGAAGACTTCGACTATGCGCGGGGTATCGTGTCGTGGAGAGCCGAGTCAGACAAGAAAGGCTACGACTGGCAGGTACCTATGCCTTCTGATTTCTTCGAGACTGTCAGAGGCTTTCAGCGAGACATAGGCGCGATAGCTGGATACGTGTTTGCTGCTGACGGAATTATTATGGATAGACACACGTTCGAGAAGGGACTTCGCTCCGCAGAGAAGAAGGCGAAACTCCCTAAGTTGGACGGCTCATTGTGGCACGCTTACAGACGGAAATGGGCTACTGAACGGAAGCACCTTCCGCTCAAGGACGTGGCAAGAGCAGGCGGCTGGAAGGATGTAAATTCCCTATTGGGATACCAGCAGGCGGATGATGCTTCAGTCCTTATCGTTACCAGCTCGACGTTGAAGCTCAGGAAGAGGGCAGTCTAAGAGAAACTCACACTGAAACTCACACGGCCTTCGAGCGACAGGAAAGGCACTAGTAGGTCAAGTGTCTACAGCGTATTAAGTTAAGGCGTACGCTGCCACAGTAGCTCAGGGGTAGAGCACCCGATTCGTAATCGGGCGGTCGTGAGTTCAATTCTCACCTGTGGCTCTCATATCGCGGGCGTAATTCAGTTGGTAGAATGCCAGCTTCCCAAGCTGGACGTCGCCGGTTCGAGTCCGGTCGCCCGCTCTCTCAAAGCAAGTTCCGGACGCCGCGCTCAGCGCGGTGTCCTTGTCCTATCGGCGCCGTTGCACTCTGGCGAAATCCGCCATTCCGAGCGACACTATTTACAGTGACACCTTCGAAAAGAACCTGGCGAGTAGGGCGCAGCGGCTAGCGCGTGCGGCCACCGCGGCTGCGCTCCTCACTGTCGCTGCATGCACCGGCAGCAGGCAGCCGTCGATCGCGATAACTCACGTGTCGGTGATCGACGTCGTCTCCGGAACGACGCGGTCAGACAACACCGTGATCATCACGGGGAATCGCATCGTCTACGCGGGCCCCGCTGCTCGCGCCAACGTTCCCGGTGACGCACGCGTGCTGGATGGGCGTGGGAAATTCCTCATCCCTGAACTCTGGGATATGCACGTGCATGCGTTCGTGTGGGTCTTTTCCGATTTCGCGGGCCCGCTCATGCTCGCCAACGGCGTTACGGGTGCGCGAGACATGGGCTATCTCATAGACACTACGCTCAGGTGGAAGCACGACATCGCCGCGGGGCGTGAATCGGGACCGCGTCTCGTCGTCGGTGTTCGCGTCGATGGACCGGTGGGCCGCGCGCAATTCGTCAGCCATGTGGCCAGCGAAGTTGACGCAGTGCGAGCGGTAGACACTCTGGCGCGAAAGAAAGACGGATCTGTCCGGGCGGACTTCGTCAGCACCGACGCGTTCATTCCGCGAGCGGCATTCTTCGGTCTCGCAAAAGAGGCCCGCACGCTCCGGTTTCTTTTCGCTGGACGCGTGCCTTTGTCGGTCAGCGTCATCGAGGCGTCGGACTCCGGACAACGAAGCGTCGAGCAGGAGGATGATCTGATGCGCGCGTGCACTTCGCGTGAGAGTGTTTTCCGCGCTCAGCTTGCCGACACGACCAACAGGCGTACTGGTGACGACCCTCTTCAGCTGCGTAGCCAGGCACGCGCAATACTTTCGTCCTACGATCCGGAACGATGCCGCCTGGTCATGGAGACTCTTGCCCGAAATCACACTTGGGTCACGCCGACGCTTGTCGCGTATCAGCCATACGCCCACTCCTTCGACAGTGCCACAAGGCATCCAGAGTGGATCAAATACGTTCCGAGAATCGTCGAGGGCGGGTGGCAACACAAAGTGCTCGCTGTCCCCAAGCCTGATTCGGCCATGGTCCAGAGCTCGTTCAGCTTTGAGCGAACCGGCGCGCTCCACAGAGCGGGCGTAGGGCTTCTCGCCGGCACAGACGCGCCGCGGGCATTCATCTACCCAGGCTTCAGTCTGCACGAAGAGCTCGCACTACTCGTCAGGTCGGGACTCACCCCTCTCGAGGCGTTACGGACCGCGACGTACAATCCGGCCGACTATCTGGGCTCGTTGGATTCGCTAGGCACGATCGGGGTGGGGAAGATCGCGGATCTGGTGTTGCTCGAGGCGAATCCGCTGACGGACATTCGCAACACGACGCGCATTTCCGCCGTCATCGCCAATGGGCGTGTGTTCGATTCGGCTGCGCGCGCTGCATTGCTGCACCACGTTGTGACGGCGCTCAAGCGCGATTAGGTAGCTGGCTGCGCTGCCTCTCCCTCTCCGCCATGGGGCTCGCTCGTGCGCAAGCGTTCGTAAAGCGCTGCGCTCATCGCGGCGACGAAGAGTCCGACGGTCCAGCCTCCCACGACATCGGTCGTCCAGTGCACGTCCAGATAAAGCCGGGTGAGTCCCACGACTAGCGGCACGATACCGCCGATCGCAATCGCAGCGGGCCACGATATGATTCGCTCGCGCGCGAGAACGTAGCAAAGCGTTACCATCACCGCCGCGGACGTTGCCGCGTGCCCGCTGGGAAAAGAGAACGTTCGCTCGTTGATGAGCATGGCTCCCGCGGGACGGGCGCGACCGTAGAGGAGCTTCATCCCGCCGGCCAAGAGCCCGCCCGCGGCGGGCGCGGCGACGATCACGCCCGCTTTGCTCCGGCCGCGACCGCGGTAAAACCACACGCCTGCCGCGATTGCTACGACGACCATGACGTTCGGGGAGCCGATCCACGTAAGTGCGGCGGCGATCTTGTAGAGCGTCGGATTCTGGTGCGCCAGGAACCACGCTCGAACGGCATTGTCGAACGGTCCAGTCGATTTCTCGGCGACATCCTCTCCGACATCGGCAAATATGGCCAGCGCGATCGCCGAGACAATCGCGATGAGCGTCCAGTACGTGAGAAGTCTTCTGAGCCACTCCCGAACGCGATAGGTGTGCGCGGAAGTGCGCTCGACACTTGTTGTCACGAAGCGCCCCGCACAGCGGCCGCCGCATCGATAAGCGGGCCCGGCGCTCTCCGTCCCATCGTTTCTCTGACTCGAATGCGAAGCCGTCTGCGAGTTCTTCGCGCGCGGATCAACGAGAGGAGCGCGGCGCCCCAGCTCCACAGAATCCAGGAAAGCCTGTCGCGGAGATTCATCGTGCGGAGCATCAACGAGCCGACCGCAACGCCACCCAGGGCAGCTTCTACTCTTCCCGATGCCGGCCCGACGGTTCTGCGGGCAATCACATCAGTCGTGCCGGGCACGCGCGCGAGGATCGTTCGACGAATTGCGAGGTCGAGCGATGCCGGAGTCATGCGACGCCATCCTGGTATGCGCAACACGCTCCACGCCGGTGCTGCTCGTCCCCAACCATGATTGTCCGATCCGGCAATTGGAGCGAGGTGCAGCTTGTCGGCAAGCGCCAGGATGCCCTTCTTGTCTCGAGCCGCCTGTGCCATTCCACGAGGACCACCGTCCGAGACTTCGATGCCGGCCAGACGGATTGGACCGGTGTATTCGCTGGGCGGAACACGGACAATGCTGCCCGGCATGGTGAGAAGGAGAATTGGCGGAACCGGACCGCCATCGGCCTCAACCATCGCTCCTTGCAGGTCGGCCGAAGTGAGTCTCGTTCGACTGGGATTCGCTCCGAGCAGTATCGGGTGTTCGTCGCCGTCCCGAAGCTCGACTCCCGGAAGTAGCGTCATGCCGTCGCCGGCAACCGATGGGTTCCGTTCAGCCGCATCGAGCGCTCCCTCGAAGGTGCGGTGGTCGGTGATGTACGCGGCGTTGAATCCGGAGCTCAGGTGCCATTCGCGATTTCTCTCCGCGTCAAAGTCGGGTCGTCCATCGTGCGATGCTGATGTGTGGCTGTGAAAATCGACCGCGATGAGATCCGGATCCTGTAGACTCAGCGAGGCCATCGGTCTCCTGAGCACGAGCATGATTCCGACTATCGCGACCGTTCCGCCGACGAAGCGCAGACACGAAATAATCGTGCTCAGAGATCTGAATCCACGCGGACGCCGCAAGTCGCGGGCGATCCCGGGTGCAAAAAACACCACAACGCAGAGCGCGAAAGTGGCCCAGTACTGCGCGGGGGAGAGCAGCGTCAGCGTATCGAGGATGTTCGACGCCGGCGCAAGAACGTCGTAGAGAAATGGAGTCTTGAGATTTGCCGCGGCCGGCGAGTGGGACTGGACGACATCTACCAGGGGCGACAAAGAAAAGGCCGCTGCCACGCCAACAGCTAAAGTGATCAACAGCGGCCATCTGTATCGTGCGGCACGACGTAAGCTCGAAGCTTGCACTTGCCTCGCTTGAATAAATGCGGCGGAGATTCGTTTACGGACTCTAGACGAATGACCTGTCGCTACGATTACACCCCAGGCGCCGGCCGCGGAAAAGTTACCACAACCCTGGTTCCGTGTCCCGGTTCGGAGGTGAGCGAGATCTCCGCACCGTGTTCGCGCGCGATCCACCTCGCGATGGAAAGTCCGAGGCCGGCGCCATCGGTTCGGCTCCGAGCCGTTTCCCCTCGAAAAAATCTCTGAAAAACCCGGGACAGATCCTCCGGCTTGATTCCGATGCCGGTGTCCTGGACCCCGAACGTCGGCACGCCCTGATGCAGCGACACGCGCACGCGAACTTCGCCGCCGCCGTCGGTGAACTTCACGGCGTTATCGAGAACAATCATGATCAGCTGACGGATGAGTGCGGGATCACCGACCACCGGCGCTTCCTCGAATTCCTCGACCGTCACCTCGACGCCTTTTTGTCGGGCGACAACGCGTGAGGCGCCAGCGGCATCGATCGCCACATCGTCGAGGAAGAAGCGTTCCCGCTCGATCTGTCGTTCGCCCGAGTCGGCGCGAGCGAGAACGAGGAGGCTATCCACGATTCCGCCGAGCCGGCGNNCACGGTGATCGGCGTCCTCAATTCGTGGGCGGCGTCGGCCATGAACCGTCGCATGAATATCACCGATCGCTCGATTGGCGCCGTGGATTTGCGCACCAGCAGGAATCCTCCCGCGGCCACGAGGACGAGCGCCGCGAAAGCCGCGGCCGCAAAAGCGGCGATGAGGTCGGCGTAGCGTTCCTCCAGTTCTACCTTGTCGGCAACAGCCACAGCCACGAGCGTGTGGCCCGACGCGAGCCGGAAGCGCAGAGCGTGGAGCCTCAAGGTTTCCGCAGCGCGAATATCGCGCTCAACGGTTATTTGCCCTACCCTGGCAGCCTGGCGCGCCGCGCTTCGAATCCAGCCCGCTGCGGTGTCAGGCTTCACCGGATTCCCCTGCGAGTCGAGGAGATACAGAGTCCGATCTGGAATGTTCAGCTCGTCGACCGCATCGATGACGCGCCCTCGCGCCCCCGCCGCCTCGACTTCCCTGATTCTCGCCGCGCGGACCAGTTCCTCTGTGGCGCTGTGGAGCGAAGCATCGAGCTGTTGCGAGAACTGATACCGGATCACCGCAAAAAGGCCCGCACCGAGAAGCAGGATGATCAGTCCAAACGTCGCTACGTACCAGAATGTGAGGCGGAGACGCAGGCGCACCAGGCGCTGGATGCCCCCGCGAGAGGAGTGTGCTTCAGTCACCAAGCCGGTATCCGGCGCCTCTCACCGTCTGAATGAGCTTCGTTGCATAATCGTCGTCGATCTTCCGCCGCAGGCGCCTCACCAGTACCTCGAGCACGTTCGTGAAAGGGTCGTGGTTCTCATCCCACACATGAGCGGTAATCGCGGCGCGATCTACGACCTGACCTGGGTGCAGGACAAAAAACTCGAGCAGCGCGAATTCCTTGGCGGTGAGCTCGATGGATTTGCCGGCGCGCCGCACCCTGTGTGCCTCCAGATCGACTTCGAGATCGGCAACACGCAGGGTCTCCGGGAGCGGAGCCCCGCGCCTTCTCCCCAGCGCACGCACTCGCGCCAGCAGCTCACGAAACGCGAACGGCTTGGTCAGATAGTCGTCCGCACCCACCTCGAGTCCCGCCACCCGGTCGTCGACGGTGTCGCGCGCGGTGAGCATCAGGATTGGCGTCCCGATCTCGCGCGCCCTTAGCTCGCGGCAGAGATCGAATCCGTTTCCACCCGGCAGCATCACATCGAGGATGAGCACGTCGAAGCTGCCCAGCGTCGCTTTCATCTGCCCCTCGGCGTAGCTCGCCACTGTCACGACCTGAACACCGTGCTCGCCGAAGCCGGTTTTGATGATGGCCGCCAGGCCGGGGTCGTCCTCCACCAGAAGAACTCGCATTACGGGCAAATTTACACCGCCAGAGGGGTCGAACGGAGTCCCTGCGACGCTACGACAGTTGTGTGTAATGATGATGACAGCTTGAACCGGTATCATTCACCCCACAACCGCAGACAATTTCCCGCTCCGGAGCGGGCTGCAAGGTCTAACCAATTGGAGGAGTAACCATGATCAAAGTCATCGCCCTGGCAGTGGCAATTGCCGCTACCACGAGCGTCGCTGGCGCGCAGGCTGCCAGCCCCGTAGCAAAGAGCACCGTCAAGACCGGCACGGTCGCCAAGCGTCATAGCCATAGAACAATGAAAAAGGAAGAGAGCCAGGAGGCGCTGCAGAAGGAAGCCAAGGTCTCTGAGGCGACCGCCCGCGCCACGGCACTCGCGCAAGTTCCGAATGGAACGGTGAAGTCCAACGAGCTCGAGCGCGAGAAGGGCAAGCTCATTTACTCCTACGACATCACGGTTCCTGGCAAGACGGGGATCGAAGAAGTGAACGTGAACGCGATCGACGGGTCAGTAGTCGCGCGCAGTCACGAAGGCGCAAAGGCGGAAAAGAAAGAAAAGGCTGAGGAAGCGAAGGAAAAGAAGTCCAAGTAATTA
The DNA here is from genome assembly GCA_002404375.1 of Gemmatimonadales bacterium UBA4718. GTDB lineage: Bacteria > Gemmatimonadota > Gemmatimonadetes > Gemmatimonadales > Gemmatimonadaceae > UBA4720. The sequence goes on from DHJO01000047.1 coordinate 23,892, forward strand.
TCCGGCGTCGCTCGGTCGCACCTGAGAAAAGCACATTTCAGTTGCGACCGAGTGAGCCGTGCGGATCCAGCAGGTGATACAGGCCGGGAAGTACCAGCAGGACTATCGGGCCTGACAAGACAAAGCCTCCGATCACGGCGATCGCCAGCGGCTGCATTAGCTGAGAGCCCTCTCCCAGCGCTAGCGCGAGTGGGGCTAGCGCGAAGGCAGTAGCCAGGATGGTCATTGCCACCGGCCGCAAACGCCGGTGAGCCGCGTCGGTCCACGCGACCTTTACAGACTTTCCACCTCTTAGCCCCAACTGCGCCTCGTGGATAACGAATATCGCATTCTCGCCGACTATTCCGACCATCATAATCGCCCCGACATAACTCGAGATGTTGAGTGTCATGCCGGTGAGCAACAAGGCCGCCAGAACACCTGACAATACCGCTGCCGCGCACACGGCTGTAACGATTGGCGCGCGCCAGTCGGTGAATTCGAATAGCACCACGACGGACACCAGCACGAGGCCCGCAAGAAGGACATAGAGAAGTCCTCTGAATGACTTTTGCTGTTGTTCATAGAGGCCCCCGTACTCCACGGACATGCCGGGCCCGAGCGTCAGGTCACGCGCAATGTGCTGTCGGATGTCCGCCATCGCCCCTCCCAGATCACGGCCCGATAGCCTCGCCGTCACACCCACGTAGGTTCTGAGGTTCTCGCGGTTGATCTCGGTTTCCGGAGTACCGGTTGAAACCATCGCCACCGTGGAGAGCGGAATCAGCGCAGACGAGGGAGCGCGCGCCCGTATCTTCAACTGGGAAAGCGGAATAGAATCCGCTGCCAATACCCGCAGGTCGTACATCCGATCGCCAATCCTTACCTGACCCGCTACGGTCCCCGTAATGGCCGGCTCGACCTCGGCCGCCACCGTCTCCGTATTCAACCCGAACCGCGCCGCTGCGACCGGATCGACATGCACCTGAAGCGCCGGACCAGCAATCGTGATTCCATTGAAAACGTCTGCCACACCTGGAATTTGTTCGAGTATGTGCGCTGCCTGATCAGCCTTGGCGGCAAGTACCGCGGGATCACTTCCGAAGATCTTGACGTCGATCGGCTGCGGAGTGCCGCCGGTCAGATCACCGATGTTGTCTTCGAGCAGCTGTCCGAAGTC
>DHJO01000047.1:25084-26643 GCA_002404375.1 Gemmatimonadales bacterium UBA4718
AGCTGCTCTCCGGTCCGGCGCGAGTAGCTTACGACGGCTGGATTGGAAATGATGACGCGCTCCGCCTCTCGAAGCATCGCGTCGGTCTCGGTCAGCGATGTTCCTGGAGGCGTCCAATAGTCCAGGATGATAGAGCCCTCGTCCATTGCGGGAAGGAAATCCGTGCCGATGCGACTGTACAGCACGTAAGCCACAACAAGCAACGCAACTACGACTGCCACACTGACACTTCCACGTTCTACGAAGACGTCGACGAGCCGGCGGTAGCCTCGACTGGCTCGCTGCAGCATGGGATCAAGGCGTTCGCGGATTGGTGCGAGATTCCGTCCCGTTGCTCGCCCAATTCGCTTGAGCCGCGTTTGCGAGGGCACTTCAGGCGCCGGCCTGTATCGATGGAATACGCCAACTGATACCGGGACGACTACCAGCGCGATTACCAGCGAGATGACGAGCGCCAGCGCCATCGTGAGGGCAAGCGGTTTGAAGAACGCGCCGACGACTCCGGAGAGGAGCGCAAAAGGTAGCAGTATGACAATGGTTGAAAGACTCGAGCCGACGAGCGCGGGCGCCAACTCACCGGCACCTGTGGCAGTCGCATCGTGAAGCTCCTGTTCCAGATCCGGATGGCGATCCGGATCCGACGTTCGGAGTATATTTGCCCGCGCGTGATGGCTTTCGATGTTCTCGATAACCACAATGGAATCATCCGCGATCAAACCCAGAGCTGCCGCTATTCCGGCGAGAGTCATGAGGTTGATTGTTTGTCCCACCACACCGAGCGCGAGACCAACGATCGCGACCGTGAGCGGGATTGCCGCAACGGCGATCAATGTAAATGTGACATTCCGCAGGAACAGGAGCAGGACCACGCCGGCGAGCACGACCCCAATGATGATCGCATCACGCGCTCCTCCTACGGATCCAGCGACAAACGACGCCTGATCGTAGAAGTTGCTCCAGTGAACATCTTTCGGCAAAATGTCCGGCTGGTCCCGAAAGATCTGGTCGATCGCGCTCGCAATCGCGACCGTATTTGCTGACGGCTGGCGCACGATGTTGACGAGCACTGCGGTTTGTCCATCTGCAGTGGTGCGCACGTAGGAGACTTCGTCCGCCACGATGATCGTGCCAAGGTCGGCGAGCGTTGCCGGCGGACCACCGGGAACCGGAATCGCAATCCGCGCGAGGTCCTCCTTTCCGGTTACCCGTCCAGTCACCAGCGTCAGGTAGAGCTCGTGATTCTGTTCGCTCAGCCCCGTCGAGACTACCGCGTTGCTGGCCTGAATCGCCTGCACCACATCTGATGCGGCAAGCGCGTGGCCGGCCAGCGCCTGAGGATTCAGCCGAACCTGGAACTCACGCTGACGGCCGCCTTGAATCTGGACCTGGGATACGCCGGGAATCCTGACGAGAGCCGGCTTGAGCGTGTACTGCGCGAGATCCCAAAGCTGGGCTTGCGTCTCGGTGGAAGATGTGAGCGCGTATCCCTGTATCGGGAAGATGGCGGTGTTCATCCATTCGGCGTCGATGCGGGTCTGAGCGGGCAGATCCGGTCTCAC
>DHJO01000047.1:26795-37169 GCA_002404375.1 Gemmatimonadales bacterium UBA4718
GGCTCTTCGCCGACGTCGGCAATCACCTTCACAGTGGGGAAGGTGACCGTTGGGAAGATTGCTGACGGAAGGCCAACTGCCTCGTAAATCCCTGCGATTACAACAATGGCGAGCAAGAGGTAAATGCCCGTCGCTCTTTGTCGTGCGTTCGCGACAAACTTCACTGGATCTTGCCGACGGTAGTCGTGCCTTCGCGGACGCGGCTCCCCTCCGGCAGACCAACCTGCCCAGACACGATTACTCGCTGTCCGGGCGCCAATGCAGGAGTCTTGATTTCAACGCCGCCGCCTTGGGTGGCGCCCGTAGTCACTGTTACCCAATGCGCTTTTCCCGCGGAAGTGACGAGAGCGACTCGCGATATGCCGGATATGTCGTCGCGCAGAACTGCGGCCATGGGAACGATGGGAACGGCGAATCGTTCTCCGACTATGATCTCTGCGGTTCCGAACAGTCCGGTTTGAATCGGGGCGCCGGCGGTTTGGAGATTGGTGCTGAAGTCGATTCGCACTGGAACCGTCATGACACTGTTGGTGTCCGCCGGTAAGAGGCCGTGCACCAGCCCGGGAACCGCGCCCAACTGACCCGGCAGGTTGACGTTCGCACGCTGTCCGAGCCTTACCTGTGCGAGGTCACCCTGCCCTATTCGCGCGACGAACACGATAGAACCGGCGGAGGCGATAGTGAGAATGCTATCACCCTGGCTCACGAGGTCGCCCTGGCTGGCGCCGCGCGAGACCACGACCCCCGCTCGCGGCGCTCTGAGCTGCGTTGCGACGAGATTCTGTTTTGCGAGCACGAGTGCCCGCTCGGCGTCACTGCGTTGAGTCGGGGTCGAGGCACTTCCGAGCATCGCCTCGGCTCCGATGAGTGCCGCCTGACTTGGCTGGTTTACCACGGCCGCGACCACCTGGCTAGCACCCACACGATCTCCCACCGCGATATGGAGGAGCGTAAGCACTCCGGTAAAGGGCGCCCGGATTTTTTGGAGGTCAAGTGCGTCGGTTCGTCCAGGGCCAGCAACGGTTATCGCGATGTTTCCGCGCTCGACCACGGTCATATGTACGGGGGTCGCGGAAAGTGAATCCGCCGCAGTGGTATCGTTCGTCGCTGAGGAACTTGCCGTACTCGCAGGATCGTTTCCACGCGAGCACGCAGCGAAAGCGGCGAGTCCAAGCATGGTACTCGCCGCCCGCATTGTGCATCGCCATGATTTTCTCACGGAGTTCCCCATCGGATGTAGTTGGCTTCGGCTTGACGGTAGCGAACTACCGCGTCGCTGTATGCCTGGTTCGCGTTGATCCAGGACGTGTAGGCGTCGAGCACTTCCAGCGCGGTTGCTGCTCCTCCGGTGTACATACTCTGGGTTTGGAGGTAGGCATCGCGCGCAGTCGGTATGTTGCGGTCCCACGTTTCGACTTGCTGATACAACCTGGTGAGTTGGGCGGCCGCAAGCTGCGAGGAGAAACGGACCTGCCGTTTGACTACGATCTCAGAATCGCGGGCTTGCTGCGCCTCGAGGCGCGCTCGGTCGAGTCGAGCTCGGAACACGCCACCATCGAAAAACGGCCACGACAATGAGAAAAGCACGGCTCCGCCCAGGCCGGTTCCGCTGTTCGGTCCTGTACCAGAATCGTGTCCGAATACAGGAAGAGCACCCAGATTGGCAGAGACCTGCAATTGCGGTTTGCGCTCAGACCGTGTCGCCGCGATGGCAGCTTGAGTCGCCGCCGTGTTGGCTTCGGCCGCGCGCACGTCCGGGGTCACGAGCCAGGGCGATCCTGCAAAGATCGAGGGAAGTGCCGGAGGCGGCAGGGGCACAACGGAGAGCGGCGCGTCGGGTACTCGTCCCATGAGATCATTCAGCTGAAGGCGCGCTTCGTCGAGTGCACGTTTCGCGTCTGCGAGCGCGGCCTCTTCGGTGCCGAGTCGGACCCGGGTCGTGAGCACGTCGCTTCCGACGGGCTGGCCCGCCGCTCTCCGTCCCTCGACCTGCGAGAGATAACTCCTCAGTCGCTCGATCCCTTGCTCGCGAAAGGCGATCTCATTTTCCGCTCTCAGGAATTCGCTGAACCAGATCCTGACGGCGAGGTCCACGTCCTTCTCCGCCACCCGAAATCCAGCGCCGGCTCCCAGCAACCGAAAGTTGGCGGCACTTAGGTTGGCGCGTCTCAACCCTCCATCAAATAATGTGGCGGCTCCAACGACTTGCGCTGCTCCCTGCGACGTCGTGTAAGCGAGCGGGCCGCCAGCGTTGGCACTACCCGTGAGCGCGACGGTAGGAGAACGGCTTGCCTTGACTTCTCGTACCGAAGTCCGGGCGATGTCGATATTGATCGCCGCAACGGGAAGGTGCGCGTTTGCATTGCGCGCTTCGCGCAGCGCCTCATCGAGTGTCAGCAAGGGCTCGGTACTCCTCGCACTTGATATTCCGTTCGGCGATGGAGAGCCGGCCTGCGCAAGGGCGAGGTTTGCCGTGAGCAGGAGACTCACTAGCCCAGCATGGAAATAAGAACGTGGTGGTATGTGCACTGGACGTATTTTACTCGGGTTACCTTGCGTAAAGATTACGTGCCGAACGAACAACGATCTATTATGGTATTGGCCCTCGTCTGCGGCGCAGTCTTGGGCTACAGCTCGCCTTTAAGCATCATTCGCGCCCTCAAGTCCGTCGAGTTTTTGCAGACCGTACCCCCTGGGCGTTGTTGCCGTAGCTTTACATCATGACGACATCGCCAATCGCGCACCCGCCGGCGACTCTCGAGGGGTGGTATGCGCTGCACCAGATATTTCGAATCAGTAAAGCGCGCCTCGAGCCGCGCGAGCTGGATCGGATGATCAAAGCGGCGAAGGCAAAACTTGGAGGCGCGTCCTCGCGCTCCGCGGCCTCGACGTCGAAGCGCAAAGCCAAAGACGAGCCCGCGGCCGGATGGAGCTGCTTTGTCTCGCTCATCGGATCGACTTCGGATCTGATGGTGATTCATTTCCGCGACACGCTCGACGCCATTGGTGCGGCGCAGAGCGCCTTGGCGGAGACGACGCTGGCGCGAGCCCTCGATCAAGTCTACGCGTTCCTCAGCGTGACGGAGGCGGGACTCTACCACATCACCGCCGAGCTGGCCCGCGAGGCGGAAGGACGTGGCGGAAAGGTCGGGGACGAAGCCTACCTTCGGTCACTGAGCGACCGATCGGAAAGGGAGCGCGCGAGCCCGCAACTGATGCGCCGACTCTATCCGGAGCTACCCGCCGAGATGCCCTACGTGTGCTTCTATCCAATGTCGAAGCGCCGCGACGAATCGCAAAATTGGTATACGCTTTCGCTCGACGAGCGGAGCCGGCTGATGCACGCACACGGGCTTACGGGCCGACGCTACGCGGGGAAAGTACAACAGGTAATCACCGGCGCGATCGGTCTGGACGCCTGGGAATGGGGTGTTACGCTCTTCGCGAAGGACGCGCTCGATTTCAAGAAACTCGTCACCGACATGCGCTTCGATGAGGTGAGCGCCAAGTACGCCGAGTTCGGTGACTTCTATGTGGGAAGAATCATTACCGGCTAAGAGTCGCGACGGTATCGTCGCGACGAGGGCTCACCGTTTTCGGGGGAGTATGAGCGTGAATGTCGAGCCAACCCCCTCTACGCTCGACACCGTGAGGTCTCCTTTCATAGCTCGCGCAAGGTCCCTGCTGATGGAAAGGCCAAGTCCCGTTCCTTCGTGAGCGCTGCTCAGTGAACGTCCGAGTTGAACGAAGGGCTCGAAGATGACTTCGAGCTTGGCGACCGGGACGCCGCGGCCGGTGTCCGTCACGGAAATGCTCACGGTGTCATCCGTGAAGGTGGCGCTCACCGATATCGTTCCTCCCGCGCTGGTGAACTTGATCGCGTTCGAAAGAAGATTGAGCAGAATCTGATCGACCTTTGAGCGGTCGCCCATGACCGTGAGGTCTGGCCCGTCCAGCTCGCGTTTCAGAGAAACTGATCTCGCCAGAGCCTGTGGCTCAACCAGCGCCATCACGGAATCGAAGACTTTGGAAACCAGGATCGGCCCGACGTCATAGGTGATCTGACCTGCCTCGATACGACTGAAGTTGAGGAGGTCGGCAATGATTCCCATGAGGTGCTGCTGGCTTTTGCGAATGCGCTCCAGGTATTCCAGCTGCTGGGACGTTACGGGGCCGCCCAAGCCGAGGGTGAGCAGATCCGTGTACCCTCCGATTGCGTTGAGAGGCGTTCGCAGCTCATGTGACATCGCGGTCAGAAACTCACTCTTGGCAACGTTGGCGGTTTCCGCCGCGGCGAGCCGGCGAGCGTCGGCTATTGCTTGCTGCTCATTGGCACGACGCTCCGTGAGATCACGCGTGACCTTGACGAATCCGAGGAGCGTGCCGTCGTCGTCCCGCACCGCGGTGAGCACCACGCTCGCCCAGAAAGTCGTACCATCTTTGCGGAGGCGGAATCCTTCATCCTCGAAGCGGCCGTCGCGTGCGGCCACCTCGAGCTCCCATTCCGGCTTGCCGGCGGCGATGTCCTCTGCCCCATAGAAGACCGAGAAGTGCCGGCCAATGATCTCGTCGCCCGTATACCCCTTGATCCGTTGCGCGCCCCGGTTCCAGCTGGCGATGTAGCCGTTGGGATCGAGCATGAAGATCGCGTAGTCGCGAACGCTCTCCACCATGAGCTGGTAGATGCGACCGCCGTGCTTGACCGCATCGGCGAGTCGGGAGTTGCCGATGGGGGTAATAGGAGTTGGCGCTTCTCCTTCAGGCGCCTTCGGCGCGCCGTCGGAGAGCGGATGCCTTTCGGCTGGATCCGTCATCGACGTCAGTAACTGCAAAAAGCTTTCCGGCGCGGGTGGTTATAAGTACTGCAGCTACCGTTGGGTTGTAGAGGATGCTGTGAGTCACTATACTCCCCAGTCTGTTTCGCTCGCGGTATGCAAGCGGAAACGGGACGTAGCGCAGCCCGGTAGCGCACCTGAATGGGGTTCAGGGGGTCGCGGGTTCAAATCCCGCCGTCCCGATTCAAGTAAATCAAATCACTGTCGGCATTTACGCCGATGGTGCTTTTTCTTCGCTACCAGCCTGGTCGAGTTTCGGTCGAGTTTCTCCGTGCCTTTGATTAGGCCACGCCTCTCTCTCGCAGCTTCAGCGTGACGCTGGTGACTGCCAAGACCGATTCTTCGTCCGACTGCTGATAGACCTCCAGCAGTGTGCTAACGTCCTTCCATCCACCTGCTGCTGCTACGTCCTTCAGTGGAAGGTGCTTCCTCTCAATTGCCCATTTGCGCCTGTATGCGTGCCATAGGCTGCCGTCCAGCTTGGGTAGCTTGGCCTTCTTCTCGGCCACGGTGAGCCATTCGTCGAACCAGTGACGGTCAATCATCCCGTCGCATGAGTTAGGAGCTGCAAACACGAAACCGCCAACTGCTCCTATCTCTCGCTGAAATGCTCTGACCGATTCAAAGAAGTCTGTGGGCATTGGCACTTCCCACTTGTAACCCTTCTTGTCAGCTTCGGCGCGCCAATAGACAACCTGACGCTCAAAGTCGAGGTCTTCCCATCGGAGTTGTCTGATTGAGCCGAGCCGCTTGCCAGTACGCTCGGCAAGGAACAGCGCGAACTCTATCCTAGCCCATCGTATCCGTGCTTCGTCCGAATCACTCTCAGAGCGAAGTTTCTGCATCGCCGCCCAGCGAACGTGCACGTTCTGCAAGTCTACTTGTTAGCTCCAACAAAACGTTACACATCCGGCAGGCATTCACGTGAATCTCGGCTACCGCCAGTCGCCGCGCGTGGCAAAGGACGCCAGTTCAGCTGTCGGTCGCTAAGAGGTCCGACAACATTGCGCGTAGTGCTGGCCGCCAGGGCGCCGCGCACTTCGCGAATGTCGAGCGTGTCGCCCACCCTCTCAAAACGAGGTAGTTCCTTCCAGTTGACCTTTTGTAATCCGGTCAGCGGATCAGTTATGCAACGTAGGTCGATGACATAACGGGCCACCAGAAACGGATTGTGGCCACACCGACAAACGTTGTTGACATCCCATTCAGCCCTATACGGATTCGAGGAGGCATTTTTCGCGTACTCGCACCAATTCTCGAGACTTGCCGTGTGCGACTTATAAATAGTCTCAACGAGTTCGCTCAAGATGTCTCGGGCTGTCCGCGGTCGGAGAACCGCGGCGACGCGGTCCTCAACTTCTGCGTGGGGGCCGCTCCATTCCCACGTCACCAGCCATGCTTTCATGACGCAATGTCTGTGGTATGCCTAACTCCAATTAGGTGGAGTACTTGGCCTCCATGAAGGAGAATTGTCTGCGTGAGTTTCGCAAGGAAATCACCCGCGCGCGAGTCGAAGGAGGTGGGTATTGGAAGTGGTATCTCTCGAGCCACCAGCCCGTCATGAATCACCTAACTCGTTGTCCTCGGCTACCATTCCGCGGGTGAGTTCGAATCCCCGCGCCGACCTCACCGTTCCCGCGGCCTGGACTTCCGCCCCCGTCACATTGTTCTGCCTACCGTTTCACGATCTGACGATGGGCAAGAACTCGCCACACGGGATCATGCTTTCGCTTCGTCTCGCAATTCACTCCTGCGGGATCGTAGATTCACGGATGCGCGTCCCTATTGCCTCTCGAAGTCGGCGCGCATTGTTGCTTGCCTATGTTGCAACAACTTTCTGCCGGAACTTGGGGAAACATCGGAGCGCAGGTACCGGCCGATCGCGCGTATTTCTTCGTACAAGACAGAAGAGCGCTTTAGTAGCGCGGGGAACTTTTCTCCCAGCATCGGGTCTTTGATTCCATGTCCACGGAGACGAGTTGCAAGGAATGTCTGAGAGCTGAATAGCCGCCGAGCTTGATGTCCGCCGAACCAATTCGCGAAGAAGGTCCCGCCACAGAAACTGCGTTCGCGCGCGCGGAGTGGCGCATTTGGATTCCGTTAGCGGCGGTGATATTTGCGCTCTTCGCCCTGGTAGTGATTCCGATATTGCGTACGAGACTCGTTGAGCCTCTGCACGCGAATCTCCAGTTGGCTGTCGAGCCGGGGCGCAGCCTGGTGACACGAATCCATGTGGCGCTCGCAATGGAGGGAACTCTGCTCCACAGCGTCATGGAGCATCGTGACACACTACTGATAGCTCGCTACCACCGCTCTGTCGCCGATGAAATGGCAACCTATGCTGAGCTCAGACCGTTGGTCGGCCAGCTCGGACCCGCTGCGAGGAGACAGTTCAGGGAGCTGATTGCACTGCAGAGTGGGTGGCACTCGGCGATCGAGGAGTACCTTGCAGGAGTGCCCGCAGCGAGAGACGCGAAGGATCCCTTTCACAGGGCCGAGTACGAGGAGTTGCTGCTCGCTGCGTCCCGGTTGGATGAAGCACTGAGCACGGAAGCAGACCGCCGTTGGGGGGAGATCGCTGCCGCTAACCGCGCGCAGGGATGGCTCAGCGCTGTTGTCGGAATTCTTGCGTTGGGCGCTGCCCTCATCGTTGGATGGCTTGGCCGCCGCCTTCGTGTATTTGCCGCCATTGCCGAGAGGCGACGTGCCGAGCTTCAGAGAGCGGTCGAGGCGCGCGCGCGCATTATGAGAGGAGTGAGCCACGATCTCAAGAATCCGCTGAGTGCGATCCTTGGACATACCGAGCTGCTCGAGGAAGGAATCAAAGGTCAGCTGAACGTCGGGCAGAAGGATAGCCTGTCTCGGATCCGGAAATCCGTGGGATCGCTGCTTTCGCTCATAGACGACATCCTGGATTTGTCCCGCGCGGAAAGCGGGCACCTCAGGATAGTTTCAAGCAAAACGCAAATTCTGCCCATCATCCGAGAGACTATAGAGGAGCATTGGGCGAGCGCCTCCGCTGCTGGACAACGGCTGGAAGCGCAGCTGCCGAGCGATATCCCCGCGCTCACCACCGACCCGCAACGTGTTCAACAAATCCTTGGGAATCTGCTCTCGAACGCCATCAAGTACACACCGGCCGGCGGGCAGATCACCGTCCGCGCCGGTGTGAAACGGCGCGACGGGGAGACAGACGAGCCGCGATGGGCAGCGATCGAGGTAGTCGATACGGGACCGGGCATTCCGACCGATCAACTCGACACTATTTTTGATGAATTCTCCAGGCTGAAGGTCCACCAGGACAAACCCGGTACGGGTCTTGGCTTGGCGATCGCGCGTCGCATCTCACACCTCCTCGGAGGGAATCTCACTGCGGAAAACACCAACGAACACGGCTCCGTGTTCACTCTGTGGCTACCGATGCGCTGACCGACTGTTTTCCTCCAGCTGCTCGAATGTGACGCAGACGGGATCGGCGAAGATCGATACCGCTTACAACCATTGCGGCGTAGCCGCACCCGAAAAGTGCTTGTCTGCTGCAACGTTCGTTAGCCAGCCTTCTTGGAGGACCGGACCAGCCCAATTCTCTGCTACCACACTCGCCCGATCAGCAACGCGGCGCGGCTCCAAACGAGGATCCAGGCCACAATAAAAAACCAGCGCGCTGGTGCGCTGTTGCTCAACCGCCACCATTGGAGCCAAGCCGATTCGACGAGGGCGATCGTCAGGTAGAGCGGATAGACGAAGTAGACAATCTTGCCAAAGAGCGTTACGGAGTCGGGTGCTGTATAGATCGCCAGATCGAGCGAATTCGGGTGGGTATCCAAGCGTTCTGCGTGTTCACGCCAGGACTCGCCTCCGTATCGTCTCAACGCGGTGGACCACGCGAGGATTGCACCCAGTGAGGCCAGTACGACAAAGGCGATGATTGTTCCGCCCGACGCGAGAACAGCTGACGCGTCTAGCTTAAGATCGACGACAGGAACCGAAATTGTTTGGCTGTTTGGCGCTGAGTGGCGTAACGCTAGAAAAAACAGACATGCTACTAGCGTGATCCACAGGTAACGCGACTGCGCTCGGCCCGTGGCCTCAAGGCGGCGCAGCCATTGCTCGCGCTCCTTTTCAGGGTCCATGAAGAATCACGTCGAGGTCTGGCTAACGGCAATTATACCGCAAAGAATCTTGACTCCTGCAAGGCATGCAGCGAATCCCCGACCAGATGCTTTGCCGGGCGATTGAGCTAACCTCATCCCACTCCTCCTTAAACGTTGTACATAAATAAGCGTTGGAACTGCGCGAAAGGCTGCAAGGAATGCGATGTATCACGCTGCGGGGACTTATCACGTCGCAAAGAGCGAATTAACCGAGGCCACCTAGCTCAACTGTTGGTCGAGTTTCGGTCGAGTTTCTCGCTACAGAGTGCTACCTAAATGGTCTGAGAATCGGACGCCGACGCCCGTCTCCCCTGTGAAACGCAACTTTAAGTAGTAAAGTGGTCTCCCCTGACGCTGAATGGGGTTCAGGGGGTCGCGGGTTCAAATTCCGCCGTCCCGATTTCTGTGCTAAACTCCCGCATCCGGACGCGTTCAGAAATTCCTTCTCGCCAACACACATGTCCCCTCTTCTCGCCGAGCTGTTCGGCACAGCGATCCTGATCGTACTCGGCGATGGGGTCGTCGCCAACGTGGTGCTCCACCGCACGAAAGGGAATAACTCCGGCTGGATTGTCATCACGGCCGGCTGGGCGTTCGGAGTCACGATCGCCGTGTACTGCGTGAACAGCATCAGCGGTGCGCACCTGAATCCGGCCGTCACCATTGCGCTCGCTTCGATCGGAGCTTTCGATTGGGCCAAGGTTCCGATGTACATCGCCGCGCAGATCGCGGGTGGATTCCTCGGCGGCATCATTGTTTGGCTAGCATATCTGCCGCACTGGAAGGCGACGCCGGATCCGCAGAGCAAGCTCGCCGTATTCTCCACCACGCCGGCGATCCGTCAGCCCGGCGCCAATCTTCTCTCGGAGATCATCGGTGGATTCGTCCTCGTGCTCGCGCTCCTCGCCGTGCTTTCGCCCGGGAACTTTGTGCCGGGCTCGGACTTCGCGAAGGGATTCGGGCCCATACTGGTCGGCGTCATCGTGATGGCCATTGGTCTATCACTCGGCGGCCCCACCGGCTACGCGATCAACCCCGCTCGCGATCTTGGGCCCCGCATCGCGCACGCGGTGCTACCGATCGACGGCAAGGGAAGCTCCGACTGGGGCTATGCGTGGATTCCGATCGTTGGTCCGATATTCGGTGGCGTTCTCGGAGCACTGTGCTATCGGCTTCTGTGGAAGTCATGAGCCGCATCTACGCCGATACTATATGAATGAGATGAATCGGCGAGAAGAAGGTTTCTGGTGCGAGAAAAAAAATTAACTTGACAAGTCGAAGCCCCGGCAGTAATTCGTGGTGTCTTCAGAGCCTGCTCAGCTGTATCGCTTGGCTCGGGCTAAGCGATGTGAGATAGCGGACTTACTGATTTCCTCCTTAGAGGG
>DHJO01000205.1 GCA_002404375.1 Gemmatimonadales bacterium UBA4718
AGCTCACGCACCCATTTCGCGCTCTTCCAGAAGTATAGATGGGGCACGAGCAGGCGTGCGGGCCCACCGTGTTCCGGCTCGACTGGCGCGCCGTCGTACATGAACGCGATCCAGGCTTTTCCGCCGGTCACGTCCGCGAGCGGCAGGTTCGTGGTGTAGCCGCCATCGCACCTCGCCAGCACGTATGGCGAGGGCTCGACTCCCTTCGCGGCGCCTTGCTCGAGAAGAGTGTCGACCGAGATACCCTCCCAAACTGTTCCGAACTTCGACCACTTGGTCACACAGTGGATGTCGCTCGTCGTTGTTTGACGCGGCAGCGCGACAAATTCGTCCCAGGTCCAACGCGCGGTCCGGCCATCAGCACCTTGCAGCGTGAAATTCCAGGCAGTCAGCGGAGAGCGCGGCGTCGGCCCTGCGGAGAGAACCGGAAAGTCCCGGGTCTCGTATTGGCCGGGAGGGAGTCGCGCCGCCGTGGCGTCCGGTTGTCTTCTTCCGCGAAATCCACGAGAGACAGGTGGCATTGCCTACTCCTGCAGCGCCTGATGCACGAAGGAGATCGCTATGGAGCCTTCTCCAACCGCCGACGCGACGCGCTTGATATTGCCCGCCCGTACATCGCCCACGGCGAATACTCCGGGACGGCTCGTCTCGAGTAGATGCGGTTGTCTGGCGAGTGGCCACTTTGCCGCGATGAGCTCGTCGCGTGAAAGATCTGGCCCGGTCTTGATGAATCCGCGCTCATCCAGTGTGAGACAGCCGTTGAGCCAGCTCGTGCTAGGCGCAGCGCCCGTCATGACGAAAACGTGCTGGATGTCGCGAGTCTCGGGGGGACTGTGATCCGTCCGCCATTGAACACGCTCGAGCTGCCCGCTGCCCTCGAGTGCCGTGATCTCGGTGCACGTCCTCAGCGTGATCGCAGGGTTCTCCTCGATACGCCGGATGAGGTAGCGCGACATCGTGTCGGCCAGCCCCTTCGACCGGATCAGCATGTGCACCATTCTCGCCGTCTGTGCGAGGAACACGGCGGCCTGGCCGGCGGAGTTGCCTCCCCCAACCACGATCACCTCTTCGCCCTCGCACAACTGCGATTCGATGAAGGTCGCGCCGTAATAGATGCCCGCTCCCTCGAAGCGCGCAATGTTCTCGAGCGGCAGCTTTCGATACTCGGCACCCGTGGCGATGATGACCGTACGCGCGGGCACGCGCGGGCCGTTGTCGACTTCGATCGTGTACGCGTTCCGCGTGCAGTCGAGTCGTGTCGCGCCTTCCGCAATTATCATCTCGGCGCCGAACTTCTGGGCTTGCGTGTAGGCGCGGGCGGTGAGCTCGCCACCAGAAATGCCGGACGGAAAGCCGAGGTAGTTCTCGATCCTCGAGCTCGATCCAGCCTGTCCACCCGGTGCGTTCGATTCGAGAACGAGAACATCCAGTCCTTCCGAGGCGGCATAGACAGCAGCCGCAAGTCCGGACGGACCCGCGCCAACAATGACGACGTCGCGGGCGTGTTTCTGGTCGACCGAGTCGTTGAAGCCCAGACAGTCAGCGATTTCCCGATTCGTCGGGTTGCGAAGGACGGTTCGACCCCGACAGATCAGGACCGGAATCTCCTCAAGGGAAAACTGGAACCGATCGAGGAGGTGCTGAACGTCAGGATCGGTGTCCGGGTCGATGATCGAGTACGGATGCGTGTTCCGCGTCAGAAACTCCTTGATACGCAGAGTGTCGGAGGAGTGGTTCGAGCCGACCAACACGACGTCACCGAATCCGCCCGCGATCAGTTGAGCTCGGCGCAGAAGAAAAGAGCGAACGAAAATCTCGCTCAACTCCGCGTCGGTCTGGACAATTCCCAAGAGCTGATCGCGGTCCACTTCGATCACCTCGCCCGGCTCGCCGACGCGAAGCGTGACAAGTGCCCTGCGACCGGAGAGCATCGTGACCTCGCCGGTGAACTGGCCGGGCAGAATGGTCGTCACCGTTGCCTCGCCATCACTCGTCAGATTCAGGGCTTCTATGGTGCCCGTGCTGACGACGAAGAACTTCGGGGTCGGCTTCCCGGCTGCGACAAGTACTTCACCGCGCTCGACGCGCCGCATTCGACCATGGACGGCGATGCGCTCGACCTGCTCAGGCGTCAGTTTTGGGAAAGTCTGGTCGACGTCGGGTACAAGTCGTGATGGAGCCGTGGCGATCGGGGTCGTCATAGCGCCACCAGAAGGCGAATCGGATCACGCACGTATGTCGGGGCTGGTAGGCGGGTGGTACGGCCTCTCGGGAACGAACGCCGCTTTCACATCATCCAGAGTGACTTGCCCGCGCGCGTGCATGGTCGCCCACTGGATCGCGAAGTCCGCGACTTCTTCCCATCCCTTCTGACCGACGGTGTGGTGCGTCCGGTTCGGAAACTCCCTATAATCCGTGACGGCGGAAGAGTTCTTGACGTACTTGCGAACGTTGGCCTTGTTGATTGCAGGCGGAGCGAGGTGGTCGTTGCTGCCGGCGATGAACAGGAGAGGGGCGCGATCGCTCTTGTGATAATCGACCTTTGATGATCCATTCGGATTTAACAGGGCGAGCGCGGCGTCCCAGAGGATGCTGTTGGCTGCCGGTATGGAGTACCGATCGTAGACCTTCTTCGACTCAACGGCGTTCAACTCGTTCGTGAAGGCGTAATTGAACTGACTCGGGCTCAGTGAAGTAGTCCGGTTGTAACTGAACGGATTACCGAGAATGGGGAAGGTGGCGCGAATCGTCGCGAAAGGCAGCACCGGTACTGCTGCCGTCTGCGCCGAGTCGACGAGGATTCCGGCTGATCCGTGGCCGCGATCAATGAGCATCTGGGTAATCAGTCCGCCGAACGAATGACCCATGATGATCGGCGGAGCGTCGAGCTTCCGGATGATGCGCTCGTAGTGATCGACGACCGTCTTTAGCTTGAGCCTTTTGAGCGGTGAAGGATCCTTGCGGACAGCTTCGACCTCTCCTTCAAGGCCGGGCCAGGAAGGCGCGAGGACTTTATAGCCAGCATTTTGATACCGGTCGATCCAGCCTTCCC